>WVZO01000481.1:433-17093 GCA_011772425.1 Candidatus Aminicenantota bacterium | reverse complement strand
CAGGAAGTTGAATATAAAAAGATGCGGGAAACCGAATTGAAAAGAATTGACTGCATTGTAAAAAGGGTGCGAACTTACCAAACCCTGGCCACGATTTTTCCCACTACTTTTTATATTTCAACGAATAAGGAATTAAGCAGTAAGGGATTTCAGAATTTCATTAACTTTTATCGGTACTCATATGATATGAAACAGGATTTTATCAAGTTTTATATATACCATAAATTCTACCTGGCATTACCTAAAAGCGGGGTTGAGCCATTTATTAAAGGAAATGAAGACTTGTTTTATGGCCGCAGCCAGTTACCAAATAGTTTCCTTTTGGGTTTGGTTTTGAGTATCCTTGAAATCGTTATCCTCCTATTTGTCCTTTACCGGATGCACACCAAAGGAATTAAAGAGGAGCAGGCTAAAACAGTGAAAGTTGATTTTAAAAAGGGTAACAGTCTTTTTGCTTTATGCAAAGATGGCAAGATTAAAGGCGATATTTTCCGATATTACCAGGGCCAAACAACCGCGGCCTGCATCGATAAAATACCGGTGAATTTCCAATTTAACGGCCTTCCGGCGCACGTGGTGTTAGACTTTTTATGCGCGCTGTCCGGGGCCAATAAGGAACAAGCGGTTAAATATTTAAAAATACTGGGGATCGAGGATTTAAACACCTTAAAGTTAAATTATGAAGAAATCCTTAAATTTTACGCAGCCGTGAAGATCGCCAAAAATGGCGTTGAATACATCATTCTCAATGACTTCTTTAAAAAAGAGTCACGGGAGTTTGAAGAAGATTGCTTTAAGCTCCTGGCCGCCCTGGAAGCCTCCGAACAAAAGGTTTTATATCTAAGCTGCCAGATGTATTACCCTAAAACCTCACTTGATGAAGATATCACCCTGGAAACCTTTTGTCTTTTCACCCTGCCTATTGACAAGGTTACTTTGCGTTAACTTTGGCTAATAGCTGGTGGTCAATTAATTGCTTCCAGTGCAAAAAGAATTCAGAGGCCACATGATTATAAAAAGGGTCAAAGTTGGCCAGGTAGTAGACTATTAGTTTAATTACCTCTGCTTTTTCCGGTGTTTCCCCAAGTAGGAGCGGGTCTATGGCTGCAGTCTGATTCTCAGCAGAGAGTAAATTATTATCTGCTTTAACCTCATTGATAATCCCAGTAACGCAGTGGCTATTGTGCTTTTCAAAGCTGAGATTAAACACCCGGCCCTTTAATCCGGGGAATTTTAAACCGGATTGCATGTTAATAACTCCCGTGTCAATATCCATCTTAACGATATAATCAACTATGGGCTGCGGGATAACCTGGTAAACATCGGTTTTCGGGTTTTCGGGAATTGAAGGAATCCACAAGTTTTTACCTATCCTGGTTATTCTAAAGCCGATTCCTTTTAGGGAATGCCGCCGCCGCTCTTCGGGGGCCTCTGTGGATTGGTAAGAACCAACATTCCTGGCAATAGCTTCTTTAAGTTCTAAAATCTTATGTTCTAAGGCTCGGCCAATATTAGGAATAAATAAAAGGTCTCTGGCTTCCTTTAACAATTCCTCTGCTTTAGTGGTGGTCATTTTCCACCCCCTATATTAGCCTTTTGTTCTGAAGGGTGCGGGTTCCCGGGTTTCTTTCTAATTCTAAAAAGTTCCGGGTTATCTGCCTTGTACTTGTAGAAAAAGCCTAAAACAGCATGTTTTACAATCGTGTCTTTTTGGACAGCTCTTAAACCAATTTGTTTTTTATCCATTTTTAAGCCTCCAAATACCTGGCACCTATCTTTCCAAATTTAAATATATGGTTTCAATTTCTATGTTTTATATAACTTATAAATTTGTATATACTCGCAATCATTACACTTCCACCACCTAAGCTTTCCCTTTAATAATTGGAGTTTTATTCTCTTTTTTCGATCCCACGCTTCTACCCAATTTGGAGGGGCAGTAATATAATCAAGAGAAGCAACGATATCAGGGTGAGAGCGGTCATTTTCGAAATCTATTTCCCTACCAATATTTATCGAGAATAGAAAATCATCCATTGTTCCAAAACTTGTTACAACATGGGCATCCACACCTAAAGTATAAACCAGTCCACATTTTTCACAACATATACAAATATTTTCCGATAAACATATACTCATATTTTTTATAATAGCTTTTCTTTCCTCAGAAATATTTCTTTTATAGTCTAACACAGCTCTTAATGCTTTTGGTGTACCAATTTTTTCCAAAGCCTTAACTGCTGCTTCGCAAACCTCTGGATTTTCATCATTTTTAACAACCCAGGCTAGAGTTTCCTGATCTTCTAAATTCTCAACTGCTGCTACGCGAACAGAATAATTTTCATCATTTTTTGCAATGTCTGTTAATAATTTCTGATCTTTTAATCCCATAACTGCTATTTTGCGGACTCTCCAGTCCCTATGTTTCCATTTTGGTTTTGGTCTAAATAAATCTTTAAATCCCATTAATAAACTCCTTAGTACAGTAAATATTTAATTTCAATTATACCCCAGAACAATTTAAAATAATTGAGCTTGTGTAACATACTAAGTGATTTAACCTATGAAAATTCCCTTCCTTGGGGCATATAAAGTAAAGAGAGAAGGTCATTTGAGCTTTGACGAGAGCGCCTCGAGGGCCTGTTTAGCCTGATTGGTGGCGCGGTTATGCGTGAAGTCAGTCCAACCGATCTGGTTCTCGCCAACAATTTCAGGATCGAAACTGCCCCTCGTGCCCTGAATAATCTGCGAAGCCGATTCCACCGCCCTGACAGCCGAAATCAGCTCTGAAGTCGGTTCCAGGTCTTTCGCTATGGACAATGCCGAGACTATTTCCCGACTTCTACAATTAAGAAGATCACGTATAAGTTCTGCGAGTGCACGTGATCCTACCGCGCCTTCCTCCTGCAATTGTTCGACTGCTTCCGTGAGAAGTTGACGCATCTCCGAGCCGTACACTTCACGGCGATAACAGCGCATCAAGTTCCTAATTCCCTGTTCGGTCGACATTCATATCACCTCCTGTAAATATAAGAATTTCGAGCCCTTCATAAAACTCGTAACATATTTAATATCTCTCATTTAATTAACTCCAAAAACTCAGTATATCATATCCTATGAATATTATCAATAGTTTATGTTTGAAAATCAGGAAGTGCCTCTGGTGAATAGGAGAGTGATGCATGCACGCCCTCTTTTTCATTCCTCTAGGGAATCAACTTCGGATAATTTTCGATTATTAAAAAATTGACAGGCAAAAATTCACTCCCTGCTTTTGCTGGTTCTCATATTACTATATTTCCTGGTTAGGACAACGTTACAAGAGATTTAAATGTGTAAACAAATTAAAAATAAAACAGTCGTTCTCTGTCATGATTTATTGGTTCCCAGTCATAATGTAATCGGCCCCAATGAAAATGTAACCGTCCCCAGTCAAAATGTAAGCCTGCCCAGTCTATATGCAATCGTCTTCAGCGATGTTGAAGTAGATCTTAACAACGATGAGGATAACTTATCTGGCACCTTCGATTTTCATTTAAAATCATCCAAATTTTGCCACTTTATGGAAAAAGTGGCTGATTTTGGATTTGGGGATTTGGCAGATTTGGGGTCAGGCAAATTATGCAACCTAAGGAGATATCAACTAGCGTTTAAAGTTTTTAGGCTGGGGCTTGAAGCTGGGGTTTGCTAAAACTGGCCTGTCCACAGCCCGGACAAGCCGGAACCAAAAAGGACCTGGCTTGTCCGGGAAATTCCAAATTCCCAATCCCAAATTCCAAACAAAGTGGTGTCCTTCGGACAGATTTTAAACGACTTTGGCGAGGAGAACGCAACGGCATTATTAAGCCCGATAGGGCTTTTTGTAATTTCGGACATTGTAATTTGGAATTTGTTTGTTATTTGTATTTTGTAATTTTATTTTTTGCCAGAAAATGGCAAGATTTCACGACAAGGTAACCTTCCTACTGTTTCCTGTCCAACACGCGGCGGATAACCTGTGCCAATTCACGTTTAATAAAAGGTTTCGTAATAAAATCATCGATACCCAACGGCTTGATTTGTTCCGGAGTCAGGGAAGCACTAAAACCCGAACAAAGAATAATAGGGATTTCAGGTTTAATTTTTTTTATTTCTTCGGCTAACTGGATACCGGTTATCTGAGGCATGGTGAGGTCACTGATGACCAGGTGGAATCGATCCGGGTCTTTGCGAACGGTTTCCAATGCTGTGACAGCGTCGGATATTCCCACCGCATCATACCCCAGCCGCTTCAGTACCTGTGTGCCCGCGTCTATCAATGACGTTTCATCATCCACCAGGAGTATCCGTTCACTACCGCCGGGAATCTTTTCCTTTAGTTCTCTTTCAGGTTCTGCTTTCTCCTCGATTTTTGGAAAAAAAACGTGAAAAGTGGTTCCTTTTCCCAGTTCGCTGGTTACAGAGATATCTCCACCGCAGCTTTTAACAATACCGTGGGTCACCGCCATGCCCATGCCGGTTCCTTCACCGATTTCTTTGGTGGTAAAATAGGGTTCGAAAATATGCTTCATCACCTTCCCGCTCATTCCATGACCGGTATCGCTGACAGTGAGCCTGAGGTAGATGCCGGGTTTAATATCCTGGTATTTTTTAACCGTCTCAGCATCCAGTATAACCTCGTCCAGACTGATGTCCAGTATCCCACTCTTCTCTCGCATGGCATGCGCTGCATTGGTCCCGAAATTCATCATGACCTGGTGAACCTGGGTGGAATCTGCCAGGATATGTGCGGAAGTGGCCCTGATATCCTGGCGAATCTCTATGGTGGTTGGCAATACCGATTGCAGCAGCCTAAGGGATTCTTTAATGATGGTACTGAGATTGATGGGTTTTCGTATTTGCTGACTCTGCCGGCTAAAAGCGAGAATCTGTTTCACCAATTCTGCTCCCCGCTCTGAAGCGGTGACAATTTGCCCCGCACTTTTGCACATCTGGCTCCCCTCTGCCAACTCTTCTCTTATCAGTTCCGCATGACCGATAATCACCGACAAGATGTTATTGAAATCATGGGCAATCCCACCAGCCAATGTGCCAATGGCTTCCATCTTCTGCGCCTGGATTAACTGCTGCTCAAGCTTCTTTTGTTTGGTAATATCCCTGGTTATCCCCCGATAAGCAGTAATATTACCCTCCGCATCCCGCACCAGGGTTGCTGTCACCAGGCCCACCAGGGGTTCGCCGTCCTTGCGTTTAAAGATTATTTCATAATCCTTGACATATCCTTGCTTTTCAATTTCTTCCCGGAAGACCGCCCGATCCTCCGGGTGGTAATAAACATCAGGTACAGAACTCCATCTCAAAATCTCTTCTTTCGATTGATATCCCAATACCTCCACACCGGCAGGATTAATATCGATAAATTTCCCTTCAGGGGTCGTAATGAAAACCACATCTTTTGATTCTTCAAACAGGTCCTGGTATCTTTTTTCCACTGCCTGGAGTTGATGGGTTCGTTCCTCTACCTGCTTCTCTAAAAGTAGTGCATGACGTTTTTGGGAAAAAAACCGGAAAATGCCATGAAATATAGAACCCACCAGTAAAACTGCCAATAAGAAAAACCACCAGCTTCTATAAAAGGGTACCGGGATGATGATTTCAGGGGACACCACTTCATCGCTCCACACCCCCAGTGCATTCCTGGCTTTTAGATGGAAGCGGTACCGGCCGGAGGGCAGACTGAAGTATCGAATCATCTGTTCAAAGGGTTGGTGTTCGTCTAACCACTCCTTATCAAAACCCTCAAGTTTATGTTTAAACCGGATGGCCTTTTCATCCATAAAGGAGAGCCCTCTAAAGTGAAAAACCACAGTATTGGTTTTATATTTTAATTGAACCGGCGGGTCTGGGTGGTTCAGGGAGATTTTTCGGCCACCCGCTGTCATGTATAACAAGTGAAGTTTTGGTGGTGGATTCCAGTTCATATAATCATCGAACTGTTCATTATAGATAGATAAGCCCCGGTTAGTGCCAATCCACACTCTGCCCCCGGTGGTCTTCTTTTATGGCAAAAACGTTGTTGGCCCCACTTTCGCCAGGCACCCGGTAATTCTTCCACCGGTTTTTTTTATTTTCATAGGCATAAACACCATTAAACGTACTCCCCAGGTAGAGTATTTTTTTTGTCCCCGCATAAATTTTCCTTACCGAAAGGGTGGGTAATTTACCCACACGCATTGAAACGAACCTATTGCCATTTCCCGCCATAAAAAAAACTCCCTGGTTCGTTCCTACCCATACATTATCGGTATTATCAATCCACACGCCGTTGATCATAATGTAATCAGGCAGCCCATGGCGGCTGCCGTACCGTTTGATTTTTCTTTGTTTGTTGATCCTGATCATCCCCACCCGTTCCGCTGCCACCCAGATATTTTGCTTTGAATCCAATTTCATATCCAATATTCTCCCATAAGGTGGTTCAGTCCCATCGTCTCCGGTAAGAGGCATTTTTAGGAATTTATTCCCATCCCAAAAGGTCAGTCCCATGTCATGGCCCAGGACAAATTTCCCGGGTTCATACTCCAGCACTGCCGTAACCTCATCTTCCAGCAGTCCGTGTATCATTTGAAAATTACTGAACATTCGGCTCGCTATTTTGCTGACCCCGCGGCCGCAGGCAATCCATACATTTTTCTCAAAATCGATAAACATGGAATAGGTGCCTTCACTAATAAGACCATTTATCGTACGAAGAGATTCCCATGTCCCGGTTTTATAATTATAATAATGAATTCCATATATGTTGCCAATATACAAGCCCCCCCGGTAGTCCGGCAGCAGGTTGAAGATTTCCCTTTCTTTGCTGATAGGTATCCCCGGGTGGAATAGAACCATTTTAATATTACCTTCATCTAAATACAAATACCCCAGCCATCGATGCCCATAAATCCATAACCGGGAGTCTTTTAATTGACTCCCCGGGTATTTATCTTTGTATTCCACACAGATTCCTTTTATTTGAGAGGGGAAGTTCAATAATCGATTCAATCGATTATTGATAGTGCCGTCGTTTTTTAGCTCCGATATCCCGTTACCCGCGGCCGCATAACATTTCCCTTCCCATACCGCGATGCCTTTCACGGAGTTGCCTAATAAGCCGTTTTTTGTGGTCAATCTCACCCAATTCCCCTCCTTCCATCGGAACAAACCTGATTGGGCAGAACCAACCACCACGATGGGTTTATTTTCTCCCTCTGGTTCTACCAGTTGAAATGAAGTTATTGAATCATTTTTAGGGAGATTGACTTTCAACTCCTCGATTTGATTCCATGTGGCTCCAGGGCTGCTATCATGAGAGAAAACAGATATCTTCCCATACAGAACAGGATCAGACAGTGTCCAGATTCGTCCCTTGCGGTCAACGGATATTTTGACAAAAGAGAGGGCTGGAAGACCATCCTTCGCCGTATGATTTTTCCAGGAAACACCGTCATAACAAGAAATCCCGGCACGAGTGGCAAACCACATCCTGCCCCGGCGATCCTGGGTAATATCATAGACATTGTCACCGGGCAGACCATCCTTCGTCGAATAGCGATGCACCAGGTAGCTCTGGCCGTAACACTGGAAAGCAAAGGAAAAGGAAAAAAATAAAAAAACAAATAACCCCATGTTCTTACTGATGAATCCTAAAAAAGAGTGCCTTTTATCCACTTTATTATTCTTCCTCATTAATCATTCACATACTAAAACTGAATTATATTTTAGCACAAATTGAGTTTTTTTTCTTGAAATTTCTGGTGTATATGGTATTATTAACCTTCGTTTGATCGTAATGTTCTAGCTAACTTAAACGACGATTCCATAACCATATGAAGCGTTTCTAGAGGAGAAAACAGGACTCAGGGAATCGTTAAAAACAAACCATAGAAAAATGGGAAAAACAAGCAATTTTTTCCATCAGCCAGGGGATAACCGGCCGGACCGGTTACCTGATGGCGGAAGCCTAGTATCATGTTTCACAAATTTGGTGCTTTAGAGTGGCAAGGTGAAATAGCCCATTTTTTATTGCAATTTGCAAAAATTTTAAATCCGAAGCACGAAATTCGAAATCCGAAACAAATTCAAATGACCAAAATTCAAAATTCAAAACAAGAACAGAAATGGAAAAAATAGGTAATTTACTCAAAAGAATGGATGGCTTCCAAATCACAGAATCCAAGGTGCAAATTCCGAAATTCAAAATCCTCTCTAACCTGACTGGGAGAACTGTTTTGGACATTTGGTATTTGAATTTCGGATTTGTTTCGAATTTCGATATTCGAATTTTGGATTTTAAATGGTTGATTCATTCTCCTCAGATGGATCATGTTAAATTGCCAAAATTGGAAACAAAACTTTTGAAACAGCGTACTAGGTGGAACTGAAGGAGGTAGTTATGTTGTTTAAGCCGAAATTCCTTGCTACCGGGATTGGTAGTATGCCGTTTGCCGATGTGGAACATGCGGTTGACGTATCGCTTTCGAAGTTGGTAGAAGCGCCTTTTTGGCCGCAGTTGCCCAAATTGGGTTTGAATGAACAGATGGAAATCCAGTATTCGGAAGGGATGCCCTGCATCGTGATTGACCGCGAAAAAGGAAGAATGTATTTTGATACATCCGGTGATTATTCCGAAGCCTTTGCTGAGTTTTATGAAGCTTACATGATGGCAATGGACCCAGACGAAGGCAGCGTCGATTGTTCTGCTGCAGCCATCAGCCCGGAATTTTCCAGAGGTATTTATGCCATGGAAAAGCGGCTGCAAGCTCTTGGTAAAAAGCTGCCGTTTGTGAAAGTGCAAACCACCGGACCCTGCAGCTTTGCGCTGACCATCGTGGATGAAAACAAACGCGCTATTTATTATAACGAAGAATTTCGTGATGTAGTAGTCAAAGCCCTGGCCATGAAATGCCGGTGGCAGATACAAAAATTTCAACCCTTTGGGGAAAAAGTGATTTGTTTTATTGATGAACCGATTCTTTCAGGTTTTGGCAGTTCCACCTATATTTCAGTCCAGCGTGAAGATATCGTTGCTCTTCTACAGGAAGTTATCGAAGCCGTGCATGCGGACAATGGAATCGCCGGCATTCACTGCTGTGGAAACACGGAGTGGAGTATCCTTATCGATGCTGGCGTAGATATTGTTAATTTTGATGCATACGGATATGGTGAAACCATTGCCATGTACCCGGAGGCGGTGAAAACGCACCTGGAACGCGGTGGTATACTGGCCTGGGGCGTGGTGCCCACATCAACAGCCATCCGGGAACAAACAATAGACACTATGGTGGCTCATTTTGAAAAAATAATGGATAACCTGGCGTCCAAAGGCATCGATAAGCAGCTCATCGTAGAACAGGCAATTGTTACTCCTTCGTGTGGTGCCGGTTCCATGGAACCGGACGATGCAGAAAAAGTGTTTGAGATAAACAACCTGTTATCAAAAGCCATGCGGGGAAAATATGGTTTTTAAGCGTTCTTCTTCGTGTTTCTTCGTGCTTTTTACCGCATTGTAAATGCCTTCGTGGCTAAAAAATGAAAATTGCAATATCAGGCAAAGGTGGTGTTGGGAAATCAACGCTGGCGGCAGCGTTTGCCATGTTAATGGCCCGGCAGGATCAGAACGTCCTGGCTGTGGATGCTGACCCGGATGCAAACCTGGCAGCAGCGCTGGGCATCCCTCCAGAAAAGCAAAAAGATATTATTCCTATTTCCCGGCAGGTGGAATTGATTGAAGAACGAACCGGTGCTAAAGTCAGGCAATATGGTCAAATCTTCAAACTCAACCCCAAGGTGTCTGACATAGCGGACAATTATGCCTTTGTCCACAAAGGGGTTGCTTTATTGGTATTAGGTTCGGTGGAGCAGGGCGGCAGCGGGTGTGCCTGCCCGGAGAATGTTTTAATTCGTGCGTTGGTAACGGATATGATATTGTACAAGGATGAAGCATTGGTGATGGATATGGAGGCGGGTGTGGAGCACCTGGGCCGCGCCACAGCGCGCGGTGTGGACACCATGATTGTGGTGATTGAACCGGGTCAACGTGCCATCGATTGTGCCAAAAAAGTTGTCCGCATGTCTAACGAAATCGGCCTTAAAGATATCCAATTTGTTGCTAATAAAGTCAGCGGCCCCAGGGATGAACAATTTATCCGCAATGCGTTCCCGGCTCATGAATTACTGGGTATGATTCCCTATTCCGAAGAGATTCGCAGAAGCGACAGGAACGGACTGTCTGTGCTGGATGGATTGAGTAAAGAAATGGTTGGAAGGTTTCAAAGTATTTTAGATCAATTAAAAACCGCCCACCAGTTTTAGTGTCATGTCAATTTTATTATTGCCTCCGGCGGCCCTGCCGGGGGCCAAACTTTTAAAAAAGTTTGATCAAAACTTTTTATAGCCCTTCGGGCGAAAAATAAAGAGGAATGAGTTATTTAATTGCAATAACCGGCAAGGGTGGTGTGGGTAAGACCACGATTGCCGCTCTTTTGATTCACCGGTTAATAAAAAGAGGCTGCAAGCCTGTTTTAGCTGTGGATGCAGACCCCAATACGTGTCTTGATGCCGCGCTTGGGGTTTCTATTGAGCAAACCGTTGGTGGTGTAAGAGAAGAAGCACGTGAAATTGCCGGAAAAGGCATGGCTGCCGGGATTTCAAAACAAGAGTTGTTGGAAATGAAAATTGCCCAGTGCATGGTAGAAGCGGATGATTTTGATTTGATTGCCATGGGCCGGCCCGAAGGTCCGGGTTGTTATTGTTATGCCAATAATGTTTTAAAATCAGTGCTGACTGAGATTTCGTCTCATTACCCGTATGTGGTGCTGGATAATGAAGCGGGATTGGAAAACCTGTCGCGGCGGATTGTTCAAAAAGTGGACATATTGATCATAGCAGCAGACCCGTCGCAGCGTGGGCTGGAAACGGTCAGCCGCCTTCATGCCCTGGCACAGGAAATGGAAATGAAATATGACCGGCTGGCGATTATTGTTAATCGACTTCGCCAGGATGATTTACCGTCACAGGTCCCTGAATTGAAAACCATAACCGGGGCCGATATTGTGATGGGACTACCTGAAAGTGCTGAACTTGCCGAGTTTAATGAGAACGGCAAAAGCATCCGGTCGCTTTCTCCCGGGAATCCAGTGAGCGAACGAATCGATGAATTTCTTGTAAATATTGGATTAGGTCAGTAGGAAGTAAGAAGTAAGAAGTAGGAAGTAAGAAGAAGGTGAAAAGATAAGTTTAAGGTTTCCCTAAACGTTTGAAGCAACAGCTCCCTTTTCAATTTATATCAATTGCAAAAGAGGTCTCCCGGCTGGTTGGTTCAGGTAAGGAAACCTTTAGATGGCGCGTATGCGCCTTCTGCGGCTCCCCTCGCCGAGGGGCTGGCCGCCGGAGGCAATAACATGAGAGAAAAGAGTTTAGATGGTTCGGTTAATTATATGCTTGATAAGACTGTTCAAAAAGGTATAGAGACTGTTTGGGATAGGTCTGAGCAGCATAAGCGGCGGTGTGGTTTTGGCGAAGCGGGAATTTGCTGCCGTCATTGTTATATGGGTCCCTGCCGTATCAGTCCCTCGGGTAAAGGGCCGCAAAGGGGTGTATGCGGGGCCACGGCAGAGGTGATTGTTGCGCGTAATTTCGGGCGCATGATTGCCGCTGGTGCAGCGGCTCACTCAGACCACGGTCGCGACGTTGCCAGCGCACTGCTTTTAGCTGCTCAGCACCCGGAATCAGGCTACTCCATTAAGGATGTTTTTAAACTAAAAAAAGTTGCTCAAGTCCTGGGTGTACCCATCGATGATCGATCGAAAGAGGAAATTGCCCTTGATGTGGCGAAAAAGGCATTAGAGAGTTTTGGGCGGCAGGAAGGAGAGGTCCCCTTCATTTCACTGGCGCCGGAAACCAGGCAGGGCATTTGGCGTCAATTAGGTATCGCGCCCCGCGGCATTGACCGGGAAATTGTAGAAATGATGCACCGTACCACTATGGGGGTTGACCAGGACCACCGGAATATCATTCTTCATGGGGCCAGGACAGCATTAGCCGACGGCTGGGGCGGCTCCATGATTGCCACTGAATTACAAGATATTCTGTTTGGTACCCCTTCTCCCCTTAGGGGACAGGTCAACCTGGGTGTGTTGTCAGAAACCGATGTCAATATTGTAGTGCACGGCCACGAACCTGTACTTTCGGAAATGCTGGTGGTGGCATCCAATGATAAGGAGCTGTTGGAATTGGCAAAATCAAAGGGTGCTGCCGGCATCAACCTGGCTGGTATCTGTTGTACAGCCAATGAAATCTTGCTACGCCACGGATTACCCATTGCCGGAAATATCTTACAGCAAGAATTGGCTGTGAATACCGGGGCTGTTGAATCCATGGTGGTGGATGTACAGTGCATTATGCCTTCGCTGCCGGAGATATGCAAGTGTCATCATACCCACCTGGTGACCACTTCACCCAAAGGACGAATCCCAGGCGCCGAGCATTTTGCCTTTTCCGAGGAAACCGCACTCCAAACCGCCAAAGACATCATCAAAGATGCCATTATGAATTTCCCTAACCGGGAGAAGGTCGATATTCCCCGGGAAAAAATGGACTTGATAGCCGGATTCAGTCACGAGGCCATCGTATATATGCTGGGTGGACGTTTTCGCGGCTCTTATGTGCCCCTTAACGACAATATCATCAACGGCCGAATCAAAGGAGTCGCGGGTGTGGTGGGCTGCGGCAACCCAAAAGTTACCCATGATCAGAGTCATGTGAATTTAGTGGAAGAACTTATTGCCAACGATATCCTGGTGGTTCAGACCGGCTGTTCAGCCATTGCCTGCGCCAAGGCCGGTTTTCTCATTCCTGAGGCAGCGGAGAAATATGCAGGTAAAGGATTGGCTGAAGTATGCCGAACCGTGGGTATACCTCCTGTTCTTCACTCCGGTTCTTGTGTGGATAACAGCCGGATTTTGATTGCCCTATCCGAAATGGTAAAAATCGGCGGCCTTGGTAAAGATATTTCTGAACTCCCGGTTGCCGGAGCAGCACCGGAATGGATGAGTGAGAAAGCCATTGCCATTGGTCATTATTTTGTGGCTTCCGGTGTGTTTACTGTGTTTGGTGTCGGGCTCCCGGTTCACGGCAGCGAGGTATTTTGTAATTATATCTTTAACGAACTTGAATCCGTTTTAGGCGGAATGTGGGCGGTGGAACCGGACCCCGGTAAAATGGCAGCCATGATTATCGATCATATCAATAATAAACGTAAGAAATTGGGTATTGAAAAAGCAAAAGAACGCATCCTTTACGATATGGAAATGAGAAGAGAACTGGAAGTATGATGAATAAATAAGCCACAGAGAGCACAGAGTTCACAGAGAGAAGATTATTTTTTTTACTCTGTGTCCTCTGTGGCAAAAAAATGAGGTAAAATTCATGTCGAAACTCATTGCTTCAAGAGCGATTCGAGGAGCACATAAATTGGTTGCTCGTGCGGAAAAAGAACTATTACAGGCATTGGCAGAGAAGTCCCCGGATACAGAAGTTAAATTCCCCAATACAGCCTATTACTTGCCCATATCACACGGGATTATGGGAATGAAAATCGAGACTCTGGGAGGGTTGAAGGAATTGTTGGAAGAGGCTAAACGGCTGCTTCCACCGGTTCCCGGTAATGATTTATGGCTTCCTTACCTGGGGAACGCGCTGGATGCAGGGATGGCTGCATTGTTTGCCGATGAGATCATCGAAGGTATCAAATATACCCGGGACCCGCTTCCGTATTTGCCGGAAGCCAATCCCAACAATGGGAAACTCTGGTTAGGAGCGGCTAATGATGTAATCATGCGGGAACGGGGAATCGAGTTCGTAGACGGCACCGCTCCGGGTTTTGCCGCCTGTGTGGGTTACTGCCCCAGCAGTGAGATTGCCGTAAAAATCGCCCGCGAGCTGCAAGAAAAGAATCTTTACGTGTTCATGGCAGCCTCAACAAACGGGAAATCCATGGTACAACAACTGCAGGAAGAAGGCGTTCAATTGGGATGGGACACGCGGCTGGTGCCCTTTGGTGATGATGTGACCGCCTGTATTCATGCGTTGGGTTTTGCTACCCGCGTCGCTTTGTCCTTTGGCGGCGCTAAAGCAGGAGACTATCAAAAGGTCCTCAATTACAACAAAAAACGGGTATTTGCCTTTATCCTGGCTTTTGGGCCGGTAGATGATGAAAAACATGCCCAGGCTGCAGGGGCGATTAATTTCGGTTTCCCTACCATTTCAGAAACCGACATTGACCAGATTCTTCCTACTGGTATTTGTACTTACGAGCACGTGGTTTCCAATGTGCCGGTAGAGAATATGGTGGAGAAAGCCCTGGAAGTGCGCGGCTGCAAGATCAACATTACTAAGGTTCCCATACCGGTACCTTACGGTCCGGCATTTGAAGGGGAGCGCATCCGTAAAACAGACTTGCACGTTGAATTCGGTGGGAACAAGACCCCGGCATTTGAGTTTGTTACTTCCGCGGCGTTGGACCGGATCAATGACGGTGACATTGAAATCATCGGTCCGGATATCGATACTGTAGAAGAAGGCAGTGCGCTGCCCCTGGGAATCTGGGTGGAAGTTGCAGGTCGAAAAATGCAGCCGGATTTCGAGCCTATACTGGAACGGCAGATACACCACCTGATCAACGGTGCAGAAGGCATCTGGCATATGGGGCAGCGGGATATAGTCTGGACCCGTGTTTCCAAAAGTGGATTTGCCAGGGGACTTCGGTTGAAACATTACGGTGAAATTATCCATGCCAAATTTCTTTTCGAATACCCGGCCATTGTGGACAAAGTCAAAGTGACCATGATCACAGACCAGGATGAAGTTGAGAGACGGATTGCCGTTGCCCGGAAGGTTTATGATGAACGCAATCGCCGCCTGGAATCCATGACCGACGAAGCCGTGGATACATTTTACTCATGTTTGTTGTGCCAGTCGTTTGCACCCAATCATGTATGTATTATCACCCCGGAACGTTTGGGGCTGTGCGGTGCTTATAACTGGTTGGACGGAAAAGCGGCTTATGAAATCAATGAAACCGGTCCGAACCAACCGGTAAAAAAAGGCGAATGCCTGGACCCGGTCAAAGGCATCTGGAAAGGCATCGATGAATACGTGTATACCAACAGCCATAAATTCGTTGAAAGTTTTTCCGCGTATTCTATTATGGACCGGCCCATGACCAGTTGCGGTTGTTTTGAAGTTATCTGTGCCTATGTGCCGGAATGCAACGGTGTCATGGCGGTGAACCGGGAATTCCAGGGCGAGACACCTGTTGGCATGAAATTTTCCACTCTTGCTGGCGATGTTGGCGGCGGCCAACAGACACCGGGTTTTATGGGATGTGGTAAAGTGTTTCTAACCTCGAAGAAGTTTTTGTTTGCCGAGGGTGGTCATAAACGTCTGGTTTGGATGACCAAAGAACTCAAAGAACTCCTGGCAAACGACCTGAAAAAACGATTCGAGGAACAAAGTGTGCCGGATTTGTTGGATAAAATTGCCGATGAAACCATTGCCACAGAACCTCATGATTTGGCGGAGTATCTGAAAAAAGTGGGGCACCCGGCGCTGGATATGGAAGATATGAGCATTTATGGGCAGTCGCACCCGGCACCAGGTGCGAAGCCTCAAGCCCAACCTAATGCTCCACAAGACAACGATGTCTCGGGGGAACCGGAAAAAGCCGCTGTTCCGGTTGAAGCGCTGGAAAAAACAGTACCACCGACACAAACGTTAACCCCTGAATTAATTAAGGAGATTAAAGAACAGGTAACCAGAGAAGTTATCCAGGAGTTAAAGGCTTCGCTGCCAGGGGAAATTATGGACAACATTATTGGTGCGCTTAGCCGGAAGCTCCTGGGGGAAACGGTTATAGAGCCGGTAGAACCGGTAAAGCCCCCAGTACCCAAAGCCGCGGAGCGGATTGCCGGTGTCACGGCATTTGAGATCAGGAGAGAACCCTGCGAAGTGCCGGTATGGACCGTGAAACTCGGTGCCGCAAAGGAGGAAGGTGGTACTCGCGGTAAGACGTACACTATTGGCGGAGAGACCTGCATGCCGTTTCATCTCTGGGAAGGGGAAATGCCTCACCGGCCCCTGGTTGCCATGGAAGTTTTCGATGTAGTCAGCGAAAAGTACCCTGACCCCCTTCGAACTGTTTACGGGGAACTTTTAAATAAACCCGCAGAAATGGCAAAAGTCTGCGTAGAAAAATATGGTGCTGATCTGATCAGTGTTCGATTGGAAGGCACCCATCCTGAAAAAGGGGCGCGTACCCCGGAACAGGCTGTCCAGGTAGTGAAAGACGTGCTGGCAGCAGTGGATGTGCCTTTGATTGTTACCGGTCACAGTCATTATGATACCACCAATGAAGTGTTAAAGGCAGTGGCCCAGGCCTGTGCCGGTGAGAATCTTCTTCTCAACTGGGTAGAGCAGGACAATTACCGGACCATTGCCGGTGCTGCATTGGCTTACGGTCATTCTATTGTTGCCCAGAGTCCCATTGATGTGAACATTGCCAAGCAGATGAATATCCTTCTTACCAATATGGAAATCAAAACCGAAAAGATAGTCATGGACCCGCTGACCAGCGCCTCCG
>WVZO01000481.1:0-425 GCA_011772425.1 Candidatus Aminicenantota bacterium | reverse complement strand
AAAATGCTGGCAGGGCCGATGATTGTGGCGCCGGGCCAGGAGTGCTCAAAAGTAAAAGAATTTAAGGCACCGGAAAAAGATTTCCCTGCCTGGGGTGACCTGGCCAAACGGGCCGCTATGTGGGAATTAGCCACGGCTGTCAGTCTTCTCTATACCGGCGGTGACCTCTTTATCATGTACCACCCGGAAGCAGCAGTGAAGTTGAAGAAGACTGTATTTAGCTTAATGGAAAATAAATAAAAAACCACGAAGGCACGAAGGACACGAAGGAACACAAAGAGAAGAAGAATGAAAATTACAAATTGCAAATAACAAATTACAAACAAATTTCAAATTATAATGACCAAAAAATTACAAAAACTAATAAGAAGCGAATTACAACGATCATAATAGGGTACGACATCAAGAAGTAAAGTACAATGATT
>WVZO01000387.1 GCA_011772425.1 Candidatus Aminicenantota bacterium | reverse complement strand
CCCGCAGGGAAAAATCACTGACCCGCGGGGAAAAGTGACTAACCCGCAGGGAAAAATGACTGGCCCGCAGGGAAAAATCATTGACCCGAATGAAAATGAAAAAGGCGCCCTTCGGGCAAATAAACGCCTCCTATGAAAAAAGTCCACAGATTACACAGATTGACACAGATTATAAAAAAGAAATAAAAAAATCTGCGTAATCGGTGTAATCTGTGGTTTCCCCTTTTTCATTGTCTCCGTGCGAGGCCGCGGCATCATGATTGACTGTCCGAGAATTCCGGGTGAACTGGCACCCTGTTTTTTAAATAGATAGCAGAAGTTTTAGACCAGTTAACATATCTACCAGGACAGACGGCTGTACTTTCAGGATAGATATCTACACTTCCAGGACAGACATCTACACTTTCAGGACAGATATCTACACTTTTGGGACAGATATCCACACTTTCAGGACAGACACCTACACTTTTGGGACAGATATCTACACTTTCAAGACAGTCATCTACACTTTGAGGACAGACATCTACACTTTCGGGACAGTTATTTTATCTGTCAGGGCAAACAATGCTTGATTGTGTATTTCAAAAAGATTATAATTAGCCGGGTTTTCTAAAAAATCCTTTTTCATGTATGAGCGTATAATGCTTATTTATTAAAAGTTATCGGTTAAGAAGAACGATACAACGAATGACCTGAACGATTTTAAGACTACCTTGAAAAAAGTCCACAGATTACACAGATTGACACAGATTATAAAAAAAAATAAAAAAATTTGCGTAATCGGTGTAATCTGTGGTTTCCCCTTTTCTCTGTTTGGAATTTGGGATTTGGAATTTCCGGGCAAGCCAGGCACCTTTTTTCTTTCTCAACTTCTTCTCTTCTTCGCTTCTTGTCTTCCTCTCCCCTGTGTCCTCTGTGCCCTCCGTGGCTAAAATAACCCTTTGGGTTGTGACCAGGCAAGAAAATCTAATTACCTGGGGCTGCAATTCGCTTTGCTCCAGTCCTTTATAAACTCAATAAACTCTGGTACTGGCATCATTTCAATATCTTTATCCTGGTATCCCTCTTTTTTTCTCTGTTGGTAAAAGTCTGCCATAAAATTATTGAATTTTTGCCATATGGTATTGGCATTGGTTGCCCTCTTCAATCCATTTTCTACAAACCAATCTCTAACCGCTCTGACTATGTTTTCCGGCTCATTATTGTGGCTCTTGATGTCAGCACCGGATAGATCAGATAAAGCTTTCCTGATTCGATAGCGTTCCTTCTCTAAGATCAAACACTTCTTGTTTTTCTCTTTACCTTGTGCAAATAATCGACATCCGATATCTATACCCAATTCAAATGCCATGTTTAGCCTATAGATTTCTTTTCTTTTCCGCGATTGTATCCTGGATAGATCATGAATGCTAAATTTAGAGTTCCTTATCAGGTTACTTATCTTTTGAATACGAATCTCCCCTGAATCGAAGCTTTCGGTTGAAATCCTGGGATTAAATCCGAGATAAATGATAGTAAATAGTAAAGGTCTCAGCAGCGGGTTGTAATAGTTTTTGTCAAAAGGGCAATTGATAAATACGTTTTTATCGAAATTGGAATATGCCTTGCCTTGATTTTTTAGTGGCTTATTGCTTCTGATTCTTCCCATCTTTGAACTGAACCGTCTTTCTTGTGAATCACCAGGTCGTAACCTTTTTTTCTTAATTTCTGTGCATTCCTTACAGCTTCTTGTTTACTGCGATAAAGCCTGGTTGCCCGAACTGCCCCCTGTTTTATTAACGCCCAATTGTTTGCCCTTTTTATTATATGGACCCTCTTTTTTTTTGTGTTGCTAACATCTTCTATCATACTCATTGCATTGTCCTTTTTAATTGACTATCTATATTATATTCTAAACGTCCGGGGATTTCAACAGATGGGCTTGATTTTCTAAAATTTTTCCACACAGCCCCAGCCACAAGCCGCAAGCACCAGCCAATGCTAATATTTTTTGACTACCTTGAAAATAGGTGAGTAAGTTAAGTGAGGTGAGTAAGGTGAGTGGGGAACTCTCTGTGCCCTCTGTGGTCTCTGTGGCTACTATGAGAATAGGTGAGTGAGTTGAGTGAGGGGAGTAAGGTGAGTAGGGGTTTGATTCATCAAACCCTGGGGATATTGTGCCACGTAAATTATTTGGCCCATAAAAAAATCTGCGTAATCGGTGTAATCTGTGGTTTCCCCTTTTCGCCGAAGGCGTTAAAATCTGTCCGAAGGACGCCTTGCAAAACTTTTTATTTGTATGGCTCAGTCAAAAAGATCGTTTGGGTTTGATTTGGCCTTTCTTCCCCCTTCTTCAAGGACTCCTTACATTTTACTCAATACACTGAGAATTTTTACTCAGTGATGTGAGAAAAGTCAAATCTGAAAGTTAAGCTGTTTTTTACCACGAAGACACGAAGAACACGAAGGTAAATGGATTTTTTATGTTATTTTGTTTTTTTCGTTCGCATCCCTTCGCGTGTCTTCGCGGCTAAAAAAATAGGTAGTGTATCCAGTTTTCCGGAAAAAGAAGGGGACCACTCATCATTCATCATTTCGCCTTTCCCGCGGCCCTGGGCTCTGGTTGCCGCCGTCAAATACAAACTTCCATTTACCGTCCACCTGCTTTTTCCATACCGTGACAAAATAACCATAAAATACCTGTTCCTTTATTCGTCCGTTGAGATCAGTTGTGCCGGCAGTATATTTATAAGGACCGTAATTGTACGCCATATCGCCGGAGGCAGATACATGGGAAAAAAACGGTTCCCATTCCAATTTGGTTTTTGGGCCGGATTTGCCTGTTTCTTTTTTCTTCTTTGCCGCAGCAATTGCTATGGCAAAGGTTTCTTTGGTTCTGGGAGGGCCACCGGAAGAAAGAGCGATCCCGTTGTCAGCGATAAAACGGTAAAAGGCTTCCGGGATTCCATTTTCTACTGAATACCTGGCAAATGCTCGTTCCCTGCTCACTACTTCCTTTGCTTTTGAGTCCATGTTAGTCGGATCGATCCTGTTAGTAATGGGACCTTGATTCAGGTCTTTCAGAAATATCAATCCCTGGCTGACCACCACGTTCCATTTTCCATTGGCATCTTTTTCCCAGATGGTGCCGTAATAACCAGGGATGGTTTTTTTATTGCCTTTTGGGTCTGTAATTGGTCGCTCAAATCGTCCATGGGTATACCCCAGGTCACCGGCAGCGGATACATCCGCAAACATGGGTTCCCATTTCAATTTACCTTCCCTACTGCTCATGTCTACCTGGTTTATCCGCTTTCCACAGGCTTTTTTACCTACAACCGGGTGTCCGTTGGCAGGAAATAAGACAGATTGATCCGTTAAAAAAGGAAAAAAGGCCTTTAGAATTCCATTTTTCGACGATACCGTTGATATTTCATGGTCCATTTCCAGGAGTATTTTTTTCTCTTTTTCCAGGTCCAATTTTTGGACTGCACCTTGTATAAAGGAAACGAAGAAAATGATTACCAATAAAAACAAACCGATGGTTACGAATACGTGCTTCATTGTTATTACTCCTTGTTCGATATCGCTTCATATGCTACCAGTCAACCATAGAAAAGTCAACTTTTCATCTATTTAGAATTTTTTTGCCTGCTCCTGCAGATTTTTTGGTTTGATTTTCATTGAAAAAGTGATATAATAATAACTTCAAAGCTTGATCCCTGAAATCGATAAAACCATAGAGGCAAAAATGTCAGGGTGCTAGCAGGGAAAGGCTTGATAAATTAACATTCCAGGCAATTAGGAGAAAACAAATGAGACCTAAAAAACTCAGCAAAAAATTAACCCTTAAAAAGAAAACCATCGCCCACTTGAACGACAAACAATTGGATGTCATTCGTGGAGGAGCTCCCACCAAAGGTAAAACATGCAATACCTGTCTTACTTATTGTGGGGAAAGCTGGGAGGTACCCTGCGTTTGCTAAAGCTTCGTTCGAAATAACACATCTGCTGGGAGAATAGCCGCGAAGAAGGCGGAGGACTATGCGTTCTTTATTTAACCAGACCGTGAGGAATATTTGGACTTTGGGGATTCACGGTCACCCTTTGAGTTGCCGGGTTTATCACCAGGTCCATGTCCTCCATGGGTACAGCCCCCATTAGCACCGAATCCCCAAGAACAAGAGCACCTGTGAAACTCGTTCGGTTCTCAAAGTTCACCTGAATCGGTCCGACATAGGGAACCACCAGGTTGCGTCCGTCGGCTGTAGTGATCTCTCTTTTCTCGATCTCTGTCAGTCCCAATTGGATCTGCACGTGGTCAGGGATGCAGAGCGTGATTGCCCCCGTATCCACAAGGGCTTCTACTTCAACCGCTGTCAAAGATGGTTCGCGCGGATTTGAAAGCTTTATGTTGGCATACACATGCCCCATGGGGTCCTCCTCTGTGCTTCATCGGATTTTTTTGTTACAAACTAATTATAATACCTCACCCCCCATTTTGCAATAGTTTTCTTTTTTTGCCTATCATGAAAAAAATATAAAAAAATCTGTGTAATCTGTGTAATCTGTGGTTTCACCTTTTTCAAAGAAAAATAATCACGTGACATTCTTAAATATCTTCAAACCTCGCATGATGTCGATGATGTCTGCAAAGGAACGGATTTTCTTTAATCGCTTCAAAATGTAACGAGGGCGCAGATAAAATTTATAATATGCCTTGCTCTTCCATTTTTCTAATTCCCAGGGTGGAAGATTGGGAATCACCATGGGCGACTCCAGGTTGGAAACCGGGGCAAATTCACGCCAATCAATAGGGTCTTTAAGGTATCTCTTCTCTATCGCTTCAAACCATAATTCCGTACCCGGATAGGGAATAGCAATAAAAAATGCAGCCGTATCACAGTCTACTTTTTTGGCAAAGGCAATGGTTTCTTTTATACTTTGGACATTCTCACCCGGGTAACCCAGTATAAAATTGCCAACCACTTCGATGCCTGCTTTTTTGCACAAAGCAGCCGCATGAGCAGCGTCCTCCAGGCCAGCGTTCTTGTTCATCAATTTCAACATGCGGGGCGAACCCGATTCAAAACCAAAACCAATCTTCCCACACCCGGCTTGCTTCATCAATTTCAGCAGTTCCAGGTCAATGGATTCCACGCGGGCCATGCACACCCACGTGATATCCCATCCCCCCTCCAGTATTCCTTCACAAATCGCAGCCACCCGGTCCCGCTTTAACGTAAACACTTCATCATGAAAGGAAAATTCATCCAGCTTGTATTGTTCGACATTGACTTTGATTTCTTCCAGTACATTTTGAACGGACCGCATCCGGGTTTTCCGGGTCCACATGGTTTGCGCCATGCAAAACCGGCAATTGTATGGACATCCCCGCGAGGTCACCATGTTGGTGGCCCGTTCACTGCGGATGCGTTTGGTAGGAGGCAAAAAATATTTATGAATAGGCAAAAGGTCTTTGGCTGGAAACGGTACAATGTCCAGGTCTTTGATCAATGGCCGGGAGGGTGTCACAACAATCTTACCGCTGTTTTCCCTGTAAACAATGCCCTGCACCCGGTCCGGTAGTTGACCGGCTTCCCAGGTATTCACCAGTTCCAAGAAGGTTATCTCACCTTCTCCGATTACCACCGCATCGCAGCCGGTTTCTTTAAGGGTCTCCTTCGGCAGCGCCGTGGGATGCGAACCCCCAAGGACAATCTTCAAATCGTTGTCTTTTTCTTTTAAATCTCTGCAAATTTTTTGGATGTTGTAATAGGCCGCCGTGGGACAGGTAATGCCCACGATGTGCGGCGAATACCTGTCCACTTCCTCGTACAACTGTTCAAAAGTCAAATCCAGACCTTCGGCATCGATAATATTGACATCAACGTTCCTTTTGTTTTCCCTTAAATAAGAAGCCAGGTACGCCAGGTTCAACGGCGTATTCTTCCCCCCCTGGCCTTCCACACCTCCGTAAATCGTATACGGCGGGTTAATGAATAGAACCTTTATCTGATTCATACTACTTTTCTGCCTCTTTTCTTCTCTTCTCTTCTTCGCATTCCTTCTTATAGGCCCCCCGCGCCGCGGGGCTTCGTGGTTTTTTCTCCAATGATGAAATTGGTCATGCCAAAAGGCTGCTTAAAATTCAAGCGCTTCACCACTGGAACCAAAAAAGACGGCATCTTGTTAGGAACAATCATACCCCGGGAAAAAGCATCGATGATTCGCAGTCCATTCTTTTCCACCACCTTCCTCAGGTACCCGGGAGAAAACTTCAACGCTTTTCGTTCCTCTTTCACGATAAACGAGAAAAGGAACATCAACGGATTGTTGCGGTTCGGTTCAAGAATAATAACATATTTCCCGGAAACCCGGGCCATTTCCCGGATCACTGTATCCATATCCTCTACATGGTGCAGCAGCGCATGACAAAACACCACATCAAAGGAGCTGTCTTTAAAACCCAACCGGCTGGCATCCATTATACCTTTTTGTTCACACTTTAGCGGATTGAGATGCACCATCTTTTCAGAAAAATCCACACCAACAGTTTTGCACATTTTGTCAAAGTAATAGGTAAAAAAACCATTACCGCACCCCACATCCAGCAGCGTAGTCTGCTGCGTAAAAGGAACGATTTTTTCTAAGACATTTATCTTAGAAAGCACGTATTCAACAATCACCGGATGAGTCACCTGCCGGCGTTTGTCCAATTCCTTCCGTTCCCAGTAATCTTTTTGATACATTTTTTCGCCTTCGGCAACCAGGGGGCTCTTTTGTAAAACCGCCCCCTGGACCCCCGCAAAACTTTTCATATGCGGACAGTCATCGTACCACGCTTCTTTATATCCTGCCACATTGTTATCATTTTGCTTCTTTCTTAACCTCTCAACCTCTCAACTTCTCAACTTCTTATCTTCATCTTCGTGTCCTTCGTGCCTTCGTGGTTCACTCCTATCTAGCACCCTTCATAAACATGACCTTCAAACCTGCCGCTGCTTTTCGTTTGAATTCGCCAAACGAACCAACGGAAAAAAGCTTTTTCAACACATACGACGGACGAGTATAGAATTGTTTATACCCTTTGACAATCAATTGCTCCAGTTCCTCCCGCGTAAAGTTCTCATCCCAGTGAGGCGGCTGAAAGTCTTTGTTTAGATTACTGGCAAATTCCCGCCAGTAATCTCGTTTAATAATTCCATTGGCCAATCCCTCCAGGTAAATAGGGGTACCTGGAAATGGAGTCAATATGGTCAAATGGATATAATCCGGACTCAACCACCGGGCCACCCGGAACGTTTCTTTGATATCATCAATGGTCTCGGTAGGAGCGCCAATCATAAAATACCCCAGGGTTTGCATCTTGTATTTTTTAGTTAAATCCATCACCTCCTTTGCCTGTTGAAGGTCAATGCCCTTTCGCAAGACCTCCAGGATTTTCTCAGTGCCTGACTCAATACCGTAGTGAATTCCACGGCATCCTGCTTGTTTTAGTAATACTAACATTTCTTTATCCAGGGTATCCACCCGTGCCCGGATATCAAAACCGATATCCAGTTCTTTTTCAATCACCAGGCGGCAAATCTCTTTGACCCGATCCCTGCGGATGGTAAACGTATCATCGTAAATAAGGAATTCATGAATCCCCAGTTCGATACATGCTTCGAATTCTTCCACCACCCGCTGAGGATTCAATGCCCGGAACATTTTACCCAGGTGAGGCCGGTGACAAAAGGAGCACTTAAAAGGACATCCCCGGCTGGTAAAGGCAGTCGTAATGGGCGTCCGCTTTGCCAACAAGGAACTGTATCTCTGGTAAGGCGTCAGGTGCCGCGCCGGAAACGGCAAGGTATTCAAGACTTTCTCACTAATGATCTCCGGCATACCCGTATGAATCACATTGCCTTCTTTGTCTTTAAACACCAGGCTCTTGAGTTCTTTTAATTTATCCGGGTTATCTATGTGGTCCAGGAGATCTGAAAATAATAGTTCACCTTCCCCCAACACCAGGAAATCCACCCCCTCTAATTGAATCGTTTCTTTGGGGTAGAGATTCACATGGGGACCGCCCAGGACCACGCTGCATCCGGGATTTATTTTTTTAGCGACCCGGATGGTCTCTTTCACATCCAACATGGTAAACGTCATAGCTGTAATCCCCACCACGTCGAATGAAAGGGCTTGAATGCGCTGCTCCAACTGCGCATAACTCAATTCCTCCACCTGGGCATCCACTACTGTTACCTGGTGTTTTGTGTTGTGTTCCAGCAGGTAACCAGCCAGCAGTAACAATCCCAGCGGTGGATTGTACCCCCGCTCCGATTCGATAATGGCAGGATTATTGCCCATCAACTCATTAAACGCCGGGGGATTGATCAATAATACTTTGCTCATAACTTCTCGCGTTTATCGATAATATCTGCAATCATACCGATAGAAAGCATCTGCAAGGAAGCCACAAACAGGATGGCTACTGTGGTATCCAGTATCCGGTCCATTGCCAGTAGACTGTAAAAGAAAGTACCCAGGGACCCCAGGAACAATAGAACAGCAATAGGCACAAAAACTTTAAGGGGATTGAAGTAGAGCACGGTTCGTACGATTAATTGGATGAAATTCAGGGTATCGCGAATAGGCCGGATTTTGCTCTTGCCTTTTCGTCTCATGTAATCGATAGGGATAAATTTCACCTGCATATCATTGGTCAGCATGGCAAGAGTCAGGGTGGTAGTAAAGGAGAAACCTTTAGGCAGGATGCCCCAAAGACGAAGGGCGTCGGTTTTTCGGAATAACCGCAGTCCTGAATTCAGGTCCGGTATTTTGGTTTCAGCCAGGTAATTGGCAAGTTTTGCCAGCAGCCATTTGGCCGGCCGCCTGATCAGGGGAATTTTGACTTTTTTCTTAGT
>WVZO01000600.1 GCA_011772425.1 Candidatus Aminicenantota bacterium | reverse complement strand
CACCCAACTCTCAAAATGCTTCCTGAAAAACTCCTGGAAAGCACTCAATAGTTTGTCCATATTCAGGCTGCCGTCATCCTTCATATACCAGGAGGCTTCCTGGGTCATAGTTAATTCTGTACTATAAGTCAATTGGCGGGGAATAATTTCCCGGTATATCCTGTTGGCAATCCTGAGATAAGGCTTTTTTTGAATAAGCCCCAGGTCTACTACATAATCGATGTCTTCATCAGTTATTTTTTCAGGTTCCTTAAAGCCAACCAGGATGGGTTCGATTACATGCTTCACCCGGTCTTCTTTTAATTTATCTGCCAGTTGATGGATATGAGTCTCACGCTTTAATATAATATTTTCTTTGGCCTGATGAATCATATCTCCAGTGATGGTTTTATTTCTATCTCTTCCCTCCTTCATTTTAAAACAAACTTCATAACCGAGGGCGTTTACCAACCAGGGTTGACCTTCGGTCAAATCCCAGACCAGGGGGAAAACATCGTTATTAAATGGCTGGCCTGTTTCTTCGCTGTGTTGTTGATACAACTGTTTTATTTCATCTAAAGTAAAATTGTCAAGCCGAAACGATTCAGCTTTGATATTAAAAGCACTGCCGCCGGTAATAACTGTTTTTTCTATATCTGAATGGATACGATAATCCCTGACATCACGGACACCGCATAAGATGATACTTTGTGGAAACAGCGCCGGTCGTTTGGCATACCCGCTGCGCAGTTGGCGAAGCAGCGAAATTAATGTGTCTCCTACAAGAGAATCGACTTCATCGATAAATAACACAACGGGTTTTTCACTGTGTTTTGCCAGGAGCTTTAATGCCTTTTGCAGGGCGGAATATTCACCGTTTTCATCAAAGATTTGAGTCCAATTATCTTTTAAAAACGTATCTTCCAGGTAATCCACGGCATCATCAGCCAGTACATTGAGAACGGTGCGGATGCCTTCTTTTACATTTTCGCGCGCAGCCTGCGCCATTTCAATATTCGTATATAAGCACCTGTACTTTCCTTCCTGGTTGAGATGGTCCATCAGTGCCAGCAAATACGACGTCTTACCGGTTTGCCTGGGAGCATGAAGCACAAAGTATTTTTGCTGATCCATCAGAGAGCAGATTTCATCGATATCAATTCTGCTTAAAGGTTCGATATAGTAATGATTCTCTTTTTTAATCGGCCCTGCCGTGTTAAAAAAACGTTTCACTTTTTATCTCCTAAAAGAAGCATACAACCATTTTACAGGAAAAGTACTTCTATTTCAATATCTCAAAGATTCATTCCAGGTCCCCGTCAAAGTCGCCCAAAACAAAATATTTCCGGGTGAACACAAAATTCTGGCCGAACCCCTACGCAGGAATACGCATTGTAAGAGGTAGGGGTGAATCTCGTATTCGCCCGTATCCCTTATTCTTTGTTTTCCTTTTTATATTTATAGAAATATAACAACACCCGGTGCCGAAACACAGGGTCCTCACCCATG
>WVZO01000479.1 GCA_011772425.1 Candidatus Aminicenantota bacterium | reverse complement strand
GGTTCTTTTATCCATTTTGTTAAAGGTCCACTGGACGAACCCCACCAATCGGAAGCTAAAGTTAAACTGGAACAGTTAATCAACCAGGTCACGGAAAGCCATGCGGGGATATACGTGGACACTATTATTTCTCCCAGTTTTAAAACCGCTGTGGCCCAGATCGTGCAGTTACCGGGTATTGCCGGGATGGAAAACAATAGTATTCTTTTCGAGTTCCATGAGGACCACCCGGAAGCTATTTCCGACATTATCGAAGGATGTCAATTTGCTTCGGTAGTGGACTTTAATATGACTGTGCTGCGGTCTTCGGACCGGCATTTCGGGTACAAGAAACGCATCGATATCTGGTTAACCCCCGGGGATTATGCCAATGCCAATTTGATGATCCTGCTGGCATATATTATAATTGGTCATCCCGAATGGAAAAGATGTAAAATCGATCTTTTTGCCGCCTTTGAAACCAGTGAAATGGACGCCCACGTTGCCCAATTGAATCGATTAATCGATGAGGGGCGCATCCCGATTTCCAAGAAAAATGTCCGGAAAATACCATGGGATAAGGATAAATCCTCATATGAAGCCCAGGTTAGCCTTCATTCGGAGGCTGCTGACCTGGTCATCATGGGGTTTTCATTAAAAAAATTAAAAAAGGATAAAGGCAATTTTTTTAAGAAGTTTGGAAATGTGAAAGATATATTGTTTGTCAAGGCAGGCCAAAAGATTGTCATCACGGAGACAGATGAAGGCTAGATAGAGGTATTTTTGTGAGCCGCGAAGGGACGCGAAGAAAGAGAGGAAGTTGTGAAGTTGAGAGGTTAAGAGGTTAAGAAAACTAAAAAATCTTTTCCTTTAAGTTCTCTCTCAACTTCTTAGCTTAACTGTTCGTGGGGAACTTTCATTTACAATATATCCCCCTTTATTTTCCAATGACCAGCTTTTCTAGAATTTGTTGGTAAATTTCCCTTTCTGGGCTTTGGGAATGATATTTCACTTCTCCATATCCGTCAACGTAACCACGTAAACAAAAATTTTTTTGCTGAAAAGAGTACAAAAAAAATTTTTGCGGGCTTCACCCGCGTGGTGACGTTGACTGATCTGGCGAAGTGAAATCTTTTCCAATTAAGCCCAGAAAGGCAAAATAGATTTGGAGCCAAATCTTTTACGCTGCGATTTCAAAGCCTTTGGCGGCCCTGCCGGGGGCCAAACTTTTAAAAAAGTTTGATCAAAACTTTTTATAGCCCTTCGGGCGATTGGTTTACAGTCATTTTAAGGTAGATGGGACACTATGCTTATTCTTTGTTTACCTTTTTATATTTATAGAAATATAACAACACCCGGTGCCGAAACACAGGGTCCTCACCCATGTGCTCCAACAACTCTTTCTCTTCGGCCGGCACCAACTCCTCTAACCCCGGAGCTTTTTTCTCTTCTAACTTTTTCTGCTCCATCTCTTTTGTTTTATAATACATAGGGCCGCTGTTGAATAACAACCAATCCATGGATATTCCTATGTCCTTGTGCAACCGCTGCAGCGACAGCATAGAGGGAACGGTTTCGCCGCTCTCGTTCTTGTAATAGGAGGTATTGCGAATCCCCAATCTTCCGGCCATTTCTCTCACAGAAAAATTCAATTGTTTTCGCAGTGTTCTCAATCGCTGCCCGACGCCCTGCATTAAATTACCTCTACTTTTTAGCATTTTATCCTCCTTATGCTCCGGTATGCTTTTTTAATATGTATTATACGAAATTCTTTTACCGTTGGTTTGCTTTTTCCCTTAAAAAAATAAAAAAAATTCTTCCCATGATACTTTTGTCTCTTTCTAAGACATATTTATGTCTCCCCACTGGATATGTAACCATTCCCAATGGAAATGTAACCCGTCCTAAGAGAAATTTATCCCTTTGTAAAAGACTTGTGTCAATTTCTAAGAAAAATTTATCCCTTTCTAAAGCAAATATATCCCTTTCTAAGAGAAAATCGACCCTTTGCACAAGACATGCGATTCTTTCCAAGACACATTCATCTCTTTGTAAGAGATATTTAATTCCTTAAAAAGGAAATTTAGTTCTTCCTAATAGAAATGCATCCCGTCCCAAAAGACACTATCTTCTTTCTAAGATACATTTAGTTCTTTCTAAAACATATTTACTTCTTCCTAAGAATCATTTATCCTTTCCTAAGAAGCATTTTGTTCTTCCAACAAGATATTTACCTCTTCCTAAGCTCTTTTTGTTTCTTCCTAAGATGATTCTCTTCAAGTTTTTTTTCTTTTCCTTCGTGTTCTTCGTGCTTTTAACCGCATTGTAAATGCATTCGTGGCTAAAATTTCTCTGTTTTACACTTTTATGATCTCTCCGCTGCGCGGAATCATGACCTTATATCCTTCAGCCTCCAGGAGTTCCTGGAAAGGATTTAACTGGTCTTCTTCGCCGTGCACAAGAGCGATTCGTTTTATTTTAAGCCGGGACTCCCTCAAGAATCTCAGCATTTCGTTTTTATCGCCGTGAGCGCTGAATCCCCCGATTTCATCCACGTGGGCATGCAGCGGATAGGTTTTATTTAAGAACTTCATGATAGGAGGAGTTCCCTGCCGGCCGGATGCTTCATAGTTGTTTCCGGCTTCCATTATACGGCGTCCCAGGGTATGCTTTGCCTGGTAGCCCACAAACAAAACCGTGTTTTGCGGGTTATGGATTTTATAACGTAAATGATGGAGAATTCGCCCGGCTTCGCACATTCCTGATGCGGAAATAACAATGTTAGGGGACTTATCGTTTACCAGTTCCATGGATTCTTCCACGGATTTAACGAAATGAATCTGGTCGAACATAAACGGATTTTGTCCGATCTCCAGGAACGTCTTATGGGTCAGCAGGTCATATATTTCCGGGTGTTCCCCGAAAACCCGGGTCAGGTTGACAGCCAGGGGACTATCGATATATATGGGCAGGGTCGGCACTTCGTTTTCATTGTATATTTCATGCAGCAGGTAAATGATTTCCTGGGTTCGTCCAAATGCAAAAGAAGGAATAACAATAGACCCTCCCCGCTCCACAGTAGTAGTAATGACTTTTTTCAGTTCATTTTTCAGTTCTTTTACCGGTTCATGTTCACGGTCTCCATAGGTGCCTTCCATTACCAGGAGGTCAATAGTACGATCTTCTTCCGGGAATACGGTATTAGGATTCCGGATAATGGGCTTGTCGAACCTCCCGATATCCCCGGTATATAAAATCCTGTAAACCGTTCCCTTGACCACAGCTTTGATTAAGCTCATCGCCGCTCCGAGAATGTGCCCGGCCTCGTAAAAGGTACAGGTGATATCTTTGCCCACGGTAACGGGATACTCGTAAGGATAACCTTCGAAATATTCCAGGGCGTCTTCGGCATCCGCTGTGGTATAAAGCGGTTCTATGCTTTTTAGATGGAACCTGTCAATCCATTGATCCACGACGTCGGTTTTGATGCGGTGGGGGCCTTTTTTCAACAGTGTTTTGATGGTTTGGATTTCTTTATTTGTTAATTTTTTCTTTTTCGCGGATTTTTTCTTTTCGTGCAGGAAGTGCCGGACCGTTTTATAGTTAAGGTACTGGGCATCGGATTCCTGGATATGGGCGCTGTCTCTTAACAGGTAGTGGCAGGCATCGACAGTGGCCCGGGTGGCGATTACGCGGCCGTGGAAATTCCAGTTGGTGAGCAAGGGAATTCTCCCACAGTGGTCGATGTGGGCGTGGGACAGGACTACATTGGTTAAAATCCGGGGGTCGATGGGCATGGCCCTGTTTTTGGCATTGCTCTCTTTTCGTCTACCCTGGAACATGCCGCAGTCCAATAAAATGCGGCTGTTGTTGGCGGTCAGCAGGTGCATTGAACCTGTGACTTCTCTAACGGCTCCATACGATGTCAGATACATTGATTTCTCCTTATTTTTCTCGGAACTGATTTGATGAAGAAGTATTTTATAAGAATATAACGTTAATTTCAACCACTAATTTAGTTTATGCCTCCGGCGGCCAGGCCCCACTGCGTGGGGGAGCATTTGCAGTGCCAGGACGGCGTACGACGCTTCAAACGACGTATCGTCTCCATGGGCATTCCTTAATACCGCACTGTAAGTGCACCCTGGACCCCGCAAAAATTTTTTATATGCGGACAGTCATTGTACCGCGCATCTCAACATCGTGCCACACCGGGTCTACCCTCCAATGACGAAAAAACCAACCGCCCGAAGGGCTATAAAAAGTTTTGCAGGGGATTCCAAAGGGGGCGGTTTTTCAAAAGAGCCCCCTTTGGTCGCCGAAGGCAAAAAAAAGTTCTGATAGAGTTTTATTAGGAGTTTCAGGATGGGCAGACAAATAGTTTTCCAGGTTTTTTCTTATTATCTGCCCATCCTGTAGATAAAAAATAGGGGTTAGTAGATCCGCACGGAGGGCAGAAGTTTTTTCAGAGTGCCCGTGCGGTAGGAGAGTTCGGAAGGCGAAGTTTAGTCGAGCTTGTCAATAACATTTACCGTTAAACATTCCACGGATTTAAACAGAAATCCATTGAATCCACGCAGAAGGCTCTTGATTGATGAAGAAATCTATTGGATCCACTGCAAAGAAAGAAGGCAGCCAAAAAATTACCTGCACTCTTCTCATATTATTCCGGTTCATCCTCACCGACAGATACATTAACAGTTAGAGGTGTTTCAGGAGGTAAATCATTGGGTACAATATTAATTGTCCACCTCGATTCTGTCCTTGAAGACATTGTCATGACATCGACATCTGCTCTTACCTTAATAGAGTAATCTCTTATATCTACACCATAGGGAGCATTGATGTTCAGAGATACTTCTGGCCCTGGCAGGTGAAAAAACTCAGAGTTTCCACGTGCAATAGTGATATCTAAATCACTGCTGCCGTCCGGGAGTTTACGTATAACATTTATATCATCCATTGATCTATTATGAATATAAAGATCGGCTCGATCTGCCATTTTAACCTCCTATTCTTTTGTTGAGCTTAATAAAAGCCAACTGCTTTTATTAAGGGCTCCAATTATTTAACATCAAAATATTTACCATTTTTTATTTAAAATGTCAAACGATCAAAAATCCGCAGACAAATTTCCTTTTGTAGGTGGACCTTATGTGGGCCACCTAACTTTTCCTGAGAACAAAATATCTTACAACTGATCAACAATAGCAATGAACTCTGAGATTCTGGTACATTCCGCTCCTTTGGATTGTATCTCGGCGTTGGGATATATAATGGAGGTCCAACACTTTCCTGTGTATCTGAAATCTTTAGTATCACCGCGCACAACTATTCCTATCACCTCATGGGTATCGCTGCTGAATACGGGTGACCCGCTGTTGCCGCTGAAAACATCTAATTTAGCCCCAAAATAGGTTTCACTGACATTCTCTACAGATGCCCCCGATGCATATTTCAATGGTAACCCCACCGGGTGGCCGATGACATAGACAGGTTGACCGCGGAAAACCTTCTTCTTGGACAACGTCGCAATTGGCTGCCCCACAACTTTTCGGTCTAACTTCACTAGCGCCCAATCAGTCCAATTCCCCGTACCTCTGCGATAATCCCTATAGGGAACTTTTACTCCTTTATAAATATTATCGTTTGAAACTTTTATTACTGGTGTGGAGGAATTAAGCATTTTAAATCCAAAAATAATACGGAGGTTTGTTACAGTCCTTCCATTCACAAAACTAGCCGCGGTTGCGATCATATCTTCTTTTACCAGGAAACAACTAACCAATGACTTTGCTGCTATGGGTTGATTATGGAAGGGCTCACACTCACACAGGTTAAACGTTTTTCCATAATTTTTGACTTTCAGTGTTGAGAATCCTTTGTCATCAACCAAATTATCTTTCATACAAAGGGCCGCAACGCAATCAGCATTTTTTCTGACTTTTTCATCCGTGATCTCATAAAAATCCATCCGATCATCTTTGAACCATATTCCCATGTTCTACATTCCTCCTTCCCTTGATTTTGATCTTACCAAATCAGACAACTCACTCGCAGGGTAAAGGGCAAGGCGGTCTCTATAATAGAGACGATGAAGATTTTCCTGGTTTGTGATGTCGGAATTGACTGGATCCTTATGGTTTTCCAGTGTTCTAATAAGCTGTCCGCTTTCAAGTTTCCACACCTTGATCGTTTCATCAAAACTCCCGGAAACAATTAGCCGGTTATCATGGTTGATGAAAACTGAGTTGACAATGCCCTCATGCCCTTCAAATGTCCTGACGAGGTGTCCGTTTTTTAAATCCCACAATCTCACCGTTTTATCGTCACTCCCTGAAACCATCCATCTGTTATTCGGGCTTACAAAAACAGATCTAACCCAATCTTCATGCCCTTCTAATGTTCTTATTAAGTGACCGTTTTCCAAATCCCATAATTTCACCATTTTATCGTCACCGCTGGATACAATACTCCGGTTATCCGGGGTAATAAAAATTGACCATACATTATTTTCATGACATTTCATTGTTTTGATAAGACAGCCATTTCCCAGGTCCCATACTTTCACCGTTTTATCATCACCTCCGGATACAATTCTACGGGTATTTGGGCTGACGAAAACTGAAAGTACAGCGTGATTATGTGCTTCCAGTGTTTTGATGAGTTGTCCACTGTCTAAATCCCACAATTTCACTGTTTGATCCGAACTGCCGGATACAATCATCCTGTCATCCGGGCTGATAAAGACTGAATTAACCCAATCTTTATGACCCTGAAAGGTTGTAATAAGATGCCCGTTTTCCAGATCCCACAACTTCACCGTGTGGTCTGAACTGCCGGATGCGATCCACCGGTTATCCGGGCTGATAAAAACTGATAATACATAATGAACATGCCCTTCCAAAGTTTTGATGAGATGACCGCTTTCAAGGTCCCACACTTTCACCGTTTTATCATCACTCCCTGAGACCATAAACCTGCCATCTTTGCTGATTGCCACTGTTCTTATAATATCTTTATGTCCCTGGTCCACGAATACCGGGGATAGTCTCATTGTATCGACTTCAGGTACTCCTGTTCCAAGATAAACGTTGTCTTTATAGGTTTTTATATCAAGATTACTATGATAAAAACCGGCTCCGGTAAAATCATTGTCTTTAATAATACAGGATTCAAATGCCGTATCCATGAAATTGCTTAGACTAAAATCGGAGCCTTCAATAGTGCAATTCTCAAATCGACAATTTTTAAAATTACAATGATGGGCCGTCACCTGGTCAAAACGAACATTTTTAAAATTCGAACCGTTGAAATCAGTGCCTTTCATATGCGTTTCGCTAAATAATATACCTTTAAAAGACGTTCCATTGAAAACCGAGTCTTCCACTTTTGTTCTGGTAAAATTGGCATTATTGTAAACCATATAAGGCAGAGTCCACCCATTCAACAATGCACCCTGAAGTTCAAACTTTGTGGGAAGATGAGTTTGAATCAAATTTTTAAAGGCTCCCACATCCCGGTGTGAAAATCCGATATCTTCCTTCAAGGAAAATTGTTGTTTTAGAAAAACCATCCTTAGAATCATATAAAAAACGAAAAGCGCATTTTCAGAGATTTGATCACGATATTCTTCCTTTAATAAACCGGAAACTTTCCTTATTGTGCTTTCATCATCTCCCATCAAATGCCTTAAGAAAAAAACGATCTCCCCGGAAAGTAACTTCAAATTGAGAATATCGAAATTTTCCTTTAAAAGCTCCTTTTTGATCTTTCTCGCAATGAAAAACTCATGGAAAGACCTATGAGCAAAAGAGTAATTGTCATCTTTATCCCGTACCAGGAAAGAAGCTGTTCTCACCAAGTTGACCGTTATTTCCAGATCACGATCTGGTTTGAACTCCCCTTTAAGATGTTCGCTTATCATGTCGGATAAAGCGGAATAGTGAATACTGATCTTTCCTTCATTCCAGAGTCTATACGCCAGCCCCTCCACCAGTTCTTGTTTTAATTCCCTGGTAATTTGCAATTGAGGATAATCTCTTTCAAGCCAGTATTGCGTATAAGCTTCGTAAAGATGGGTCAGGTTAAATTTCTTCTCTTCCTCTCTTATTATGGGAAGGGTTTTAGCGATCATATCCAGCAGTACAGGACGAGACGAAAGGTCATGCAAATTGTAGATGGATTTGATTTTTTGGTACGCAGTTTCCCATTTTTCCCCCATGGATTTTTGCAGGTATTCCTGAATCTGGGGGTCGGAAAATTCTTTTAGGTAGACAATTTCATATCCCGGTCTATTTGAAATTTTCCGAAACAGCATGGAGGCAAAATCCGACATGTCACCGATTCCCTGTTTTTTCAGTATCCGCTCTACCTCGTCTTTGTCCCTGAAATAATGTGTCCTGGAAATGAGAATAACTTTTGCGTCACCCCTAACTGCTTTGTTTAACTCCTCGAAATTATTCAGCGTGTCATCTGGACTATTCATAGCTGCCATCTCATCAAAGGCATCAAAAATAAGGAGAACGTGACCGTCGGCCAATAATGATAAAAACGTTTCTTCATCGATTGGATTCACTTTGGCTCTTTCCAAATGCTGCTGAAGTAAGCTTTTAAAACGAAAGACTCCTTTATATTCTTTTAAATTGATCAGAAAAGGAATCCTACTTTTCTCTGGGGCGTTTTTATATTCTATTGCCATTTTGTAAGTCAAGGCCTCAGCAAAACTGGTTTTACCGGCACCGTAATCGCCCAGCAAGGAAAGCTGTTTCCTGTTCGGATCCTGGAGCCATTCTTCAACAAATTTGAAACTGTTGATTATCTCTGGCTTATATTCCTGGTGGAAATCCTGTTGAATGTACAGTTTATATAGGGGAGAGGATTCAAATGTTTTGATCAGTTTAGACAAATAATAGTCAAAATTCATTAATCGCTTTTGCAACCTATCATAGGTATGTAATATAATTCTATGCGCCGATGCTGCTTTAACGGCAGAATCAGTAAATTCTTTATTGGAAATAATCATTACTTCACAATCGTTGCTGAGAGACAGACATTCTGGATCATTCTTAACCGCTTCGCGAGCGGCAAAAGCTTTATCAACAACCTCCCGGCCGACTTTTTCTTCCCAATCCTTACACTCGATTATATAATATTCGTACTTTTCTCCAAAGCTCTTTTTCTTTTTAATAAAGACATCGATTTCATATCCTGAGAAAACCCGATTGTATTCCACATTAAATCCCATTAATTTGAAGATGTCACCTACTTTTTGTTCGAAGGATTTCCCTTTTTTATATCGGTATGTCTTTTGATACATATCATTAGCATTAATACCTTTCCTTTTCTTTACTTTCTTCTTTTTCCTATCAACAGCCATTACCTGTTCCTTCCACACACAATACTAAGTTCTAAATATAACAAAAACTACAATCATTGTCAAGAATAGACGCTGATTGCTCAGAAAAGGTAACCGCCCTCCTTTTCCCAAACTTTAGAAAGTGGAAAAATCTCCAGGCAAAAAATCCGGGTTAATGACCTCTCCTACCGCACGGGCACTCTGAAAAAACTGCTGCCCTCCGTGCGGATCTACTACACCATACTTTTATCTCCAGGATGGACATAATAACTAAGAAAAGAACTTAAAAACTTTTTGTATGTCCATCCTGAACTCCTATAAAACTCTATCAGAACTTTTCGGTGCCTCCGGCGGCCAGGGGGGTTCTTTTCGAGAAAACCACCCCCCTGGACCCCCCACAAAAGCTTTTGTTTATTTTTATTGGTTCCCGGGTTATGGCATTTCACTCATAATTGACTGGCAAAAAATTCCAAATCCCGTTATTAATGCTTGATGCTCTGGAAATATAAGCGAATACCCAGGTGGTAACTGGTCCCTTGCGGATAATAAAGAGCTTCGGTGGGATCGAAATAGAGAATATTATTGGTTACCATATCTCTTACCAGGTCATCCGTTTCATCCTTGTCGATACCGGCTTTGACAAAATCTCTGATATCTACGCTGCCTTTATCAATAAAAAGGGATAACGCTTTTTCTTTTTGATCATCGGTACCGATATAATAAGCGATCAAGCTGCGCATTTTCTTTTTATAAATAGATAAAACTTCATCCAGGGGGCTGTCAAACAACTCTCTCAATATCTCTTGAATCTCCCACATACTTCCGCCTACCATTCCCCATATCTTTTCCACTTCCTCCGGCTTGAGGGTGTAATCCGTTATACCGGAATATTTCTTNNACCGGAATATTTCTTCAGGTTTAACAACCATTCTGTAACATCTTCTTTGGGAAGATAATCCACTTTGTAAAATCCTGATGCCTTTTTCAGTTTTGAATCCGTATAAACAGTGTTTACGAAATACCCATCCGAAGAAGCAATAATAATATTGGCAAGATGGGATTCCTTGGTCATGGCCACAAAAAAATTGAACAACTCGATAATCAACCGGCGGTCCCTGCCGTTATCCATATATATCTTATCCAGTGCCTGGAGTTCATCGATAATTAATACAGGTTTTATTCCTTTGTTTTTTAACCGTATAAACTCTTTTTCCATGATTTTAAAGGGATCGACTCTCCCTTTCTGCATCTTTTTCTCAATTTGAGAATTGATCTTGAAAAATCCCACATTGATGTCCGCAGATACCTTTTCTTTCTTTTCATATTCATCATCCACTTGGAAAAATACGCTGAGAAAATCTTTGTAATTATATTTATCGCTAAATTCAGTAAATGTTTTTCTCAGGTTCAGAAATCTCACATCCAGTTTTTGTTCTTTTCCCACCTGTTCTAAAAATTTGTACAACAGGGTTGTTTTACCCGAAGACTTGGGGCCGTGGACAAAAAGAATAGACTCCGGTTCTTCATCGATATACGTTTTTAAATAAGTTAATTCCTTTTGTCG
>WVZO01000602.1 GCA_011772425.1 Candidatus Aminicenantota bacterium | reverse complement strand
TAGGTTTATTATAAGCCAAAAAACCTGATATTGCAAGGAAAACGGGGCCAGGCAAAAAAATCCATCTGTTTTTTTATGTCAAGTCCGCTATTATGGAAATAGGTGAGTAAGTTGAGTGGGGGAACTCTCTGTGACCTCTGTGCTCTCTGTGGCTATTTCCATTCGTCTCCTGGTGAGGGCATTGCACTCATTAAAGAGTAGATGCCTTATCATCACGTATAGCCATCTATTAAAAAAGAGTAGACGGCTTATCATCAAGTATAGCCAGCTATATAAAGAGATTAGACAGCTCATCATCACGTCTAGCCAGCTATTAAAAAAGAGTAGACGGCTTATCATCGAGTATAGCCAGCTATATAAAAGAGAGTAGACAGCTCATCATCACGTCTAGCCATCTATTAAAAAAGAGTAGACGACTTATCATCGAGTATAGTCGTCTATTTAAAAAGAATAGACGACTCATCATCGGTGTATAGTCAGCTATTAATAAAGAGTAGATGGCTTATCATCGAGTATAATCGTCTATTTAAAAAGAATAGATGACTCATCATCGATGTATAGTCAGCTATTAATAAAGAGTAGACGGCTTATCATCGAGTATAGTCGTCTATTGAATAAAGTACCTGGCACCATTCTATGTCAATTTTAAAGCACACTATACCCCAAAACCGTTAAAAATTCAAGCCAAAAGTATGGCGGCCGGTAATTTCTAATTTTAGCCGCGAAGGAACGCGAAGAAGAGAGGAAGAGGGAAGAAATAATTTACCTGGCACCATACTGCATTATCATAGTAGAATTGCTGAAATTTTTGAGATTTTCTTGACATCATGCAATTAAAATGATAGAATGAAGATCTGTAGACAAAAATCTCATAAAAACTTTTGGGTGACAATGGAAACAGTAATCTTGCTCAGGTTGAGGCGATTTCAGTTTTAGTGTTCTTTGACTATTCTGTAAGCTTTGCCTATGAGCAATGTTCGCTGTGAAGATTAATCCCCCCCTGCCTCCGAGGGCGAAGGAAATATAGAACGTTAAGACCAGCCCTAACAGATTGTCTGTATCATGCAGCTTGAAGATATCTACTTTGGTCTTTCGGGGGCTGCCGGTTCTGAGTGATTCAGATGTTGGGGATTAAAGTAGTACTTTTGTGTATACAATAAAAAAAAACATAACAGGAGGTCCAAATGCTTAAAGAATTGGGTTATAGTGAAGATTCATTTAAGGAAAAATCAATTCTTGATGCATCTGAAATGCGTAAAATTTGCGCTGGTATTGAAGGTTGCACAAACGCAAACAAAACCAGGAACTGTTCTCTACTAGGTTGTAAAGAGGAATGTGCATCAAGTTGCAACACTTGCTCCAATGGTTGCTCAAATGGCCCCGGCGCTATAGAGTGAGCAGCATAACTATTTAACATTGAAGTATCCTGAATGACAGAAATTAGATATATACCCATAGTATAAATACGAGAGCTCGTGTTGCTATGGGTATATATCACTCTTCTGGAGTAAGAAAAAAAACTTGTCGAAGAAGGTAGAAATGAATGATTTAAAAGCAGAAAAAAAAAGAGAAAAAGAAAAAAAACGAAAAAAGGAAAAAAAGGAAGAATATAAGTATATTTTTAATGAAAACTACATATTGCAAAATGACAAAAAGCGTTATATCCTGACCAGTAGGCTCGTCCATGAAATCTTCATGGATAAAAATTCTGAAGATTTCCCAGAATCGGTTCATACTGTGATGCATCCTCTCCTGGCTCTTCTGTTCAGCTTGTTTGATGGAAAAAGAACTAATGAAGAAGTCATAGCAGAATACTCAAAAATACTTGAGCTTAAAAAAGATATTGCACGTCAATTTGTTGATGATATAATTACTGAATTTGTACAGGAGAAAAAGGAGAAGTTTATTAAATTTGGAGATAGACATTTTTTTCTTCCCCATAATCTGTTGCTAAGAAATGAGGGTAAAAAGGAAACATATAGAAAATATCCCATAAGTGACTTCTTTATCCCTAAAGATAATCTCGATTTGAAATCATTTAGATCCTACTACCCACTTGATTGCATGTTCGAAGTGAATTTTACTTGTTACACTGACTGTATCTATTGTTACGCAGATCGGCGAAATAATGATAAATGTACAATTCCGTTTGAAAGATTAAAAGAAATAATAAAGGAAGCAAGGGAAATAGGTATGAGAAGCTTTGATCTTTCTGGGGGAGAAGTATTCCTGTATAACAAATGGGAAAATCTCCTTAAAGAGCTTTACAAAAATAATTTCAGGCCATATCTGTCTACCAAAATTCCCATAACGGAAGCACAAATAAAAAAGTTGAAGGACATAGGACAGCAAGATATCCAACTATCCATTGATTCAATAAAGCCTGAAGAACTGCAAAAGATTTTGAATGTTGACTTAGATTACTTCGAAAAAATGGAAAAGACCTTGAAATGCCTTGAAAGAGAAGGATTGGATCTTTTTGTTAATGGCCAGATTACTAACATTAATAATAATCCCGATCACATAAAAGATATGATAGAATACTTTTTGTCATATAGTAATCTAAAGCGCCTTAAATTTAACACTGTCGGTAGATCACTGTATTTAGATCCCAAATTATACGATAATATCTGCGATTCAGTCGAAAACATAAAAAAAATTGATGAATTAGTTTCATCATACCAGGAAAAACGCTCCAACATTGAAATATCATTTGGGGGTTACTCAACAAAGGAAAAATTTGTTCGTAGTGATATTGAAGCCAAGACCAAGGCATATATTGATAGAGTGAAATGCTCCGGCAATTTTTATGCCTTTATTATATTACCGAATGGACAGGTGACAATTTGTGAAGATCTGTATTTTCACCCTGCTTTTATAATCGGTGACTTAAAAACCCAATCGATTATGGAGGTATGGAATTCAGAACGAGCCCTTGAACTTTATCGATTGCCAAAGGAACAAATTAGAGACGAAAGTGCCTGTAAGAATTGTCCTCAGGATGAATATGATGATTGCAGGCAAATCAAAGGCGTCTGTTGGAAAGAAATACTTAATGCCTACGATTATGAGAATTGGGATTACCCGGATCCGAAATGCCCGTATGCACCTGAGCCTTTAAATAAATTCTGGCTTGATTAAAGGAGGAAAAATGAGACTCATTTGTTTTGTCTTTATAATTACGTTTTTTATCAGTGGTATTATCCAGGGAAAAAGTCCGGTCATAAAATTATCCAGTGATTCAAAAGAAGATATGTTAGTATCACCGGGAATTGGCATGGAGGGGCCGGGAGGTCTTATTTATGTTGCGGATTACTATGACAATTATGTAAAAGTTTTTTCCCCTGATGGAAAGTTTGTGAGAAAATTCGGCGGTATTGGTGAAGGCCCGGGCCAAATAAAACGTTTGGGCTCATTTAACTTCACGCCCGATCAAACCCATATTTTTTTCGTCGAATTTTTCAGGGGGAATCGAAGAATAACCTTTACCGATTTGAAAGGTAAATGCACCAGCACCATCAAATTGGATTTTAAAACACACTTCGGTGTATACAAAGGAGTGATGCTGCCGGATGGGCGGTTTATCCTTGAATTTCATGAGAAAGGCGTCGGCTCGGTTAAAAAGGAATCAGGTTATTTTCAATATTTTACAAAGCTGAAACTAATTCTCATAAACAAAGATAGTGGTTTTGAAAAGGAATTCCTGGTGCAAAATTTAATGCATAGTGTATCGATGAGGCCTAATTGCTGCAATATAGATATTCCGTTCCAACCGGTCTTTTTGTGGTTTGTTAAGGACCAACAGCTATTTTTTACGGACGGCTTAAGTAATGAATTAACAACCTTCAACCTGGACACCGACAAAAGTAGTAGAATAAAACTACATATACCTGCTCCGGAAAAAGTGACCGGGGATGATCTGGAACTATGGCGCAATAAAATAAAAAATCTTGTCCATTACAAAAATCGAAGAGGAGCCTGGGCTGTATCACACGCAGTTGTCGATTTGTATAAAGAATCTTTTCATGATAAAAAGCCAAATCTCTCAGGTATTTCATTAACTTATGGAGGAAATATCTTAGTTGAAGTTAATGTCGAAAAATCAAATCTTGTTAAGTATTATCTTCTTGATAAAGATGGGGTACTGATTGATACCGTTAAATCGGCTGCCTTTAATTTAAGAATAACAAGAAACTACCTTATATTTAAAGCAGTTGATAAAGAAGATAACGTTGAAGTGTGTCTGATAAGGAGAGAAAAGGGAGAAAAAGAGGATTTCAAAAAATTGGCGGATATTTTGTCAAAACTGGAGTGATTGATGAAAGCCTTTTGATTATTTACATCTATGATGTATGTCAATAGTTTATGGGATGATTTTTGAGTGTCCCCTTCACTCGCAAAAATGAAAAGGCAATTACATTAAAAAAGGGCCAGTCAAATAAAACGACTGGAGAAAAGGATGAATTATAGAAAGGTCAAATAGGGGAAAAATAGCCGTTAACGCTGTCGATTGCTTTTATTTTTTTGGGGGTCGGGTTCCTGGTACAGGGATTCCAGGTCATGGGCAATGGCAAGAGGAAAAAAGGGGACAGGGAAGGAGAAAATAGCCGACTATACCTGGAGTATAGACATCTATTCTTTTTTAATAGCTGGCTATACATGGATGATGAGCCATCTATTCTATCTTTAGTAGATGATGGGGTGGGATTATACCCTCAGAAATATTGCACTGCAAAATCAGACGCAGCATATATATAAACGTATACGTATAACGTATACTGATCCCGCAGGGCCCTTTTAGGCTGCGGATGGGATCTGCTTCCTGATAAAATATTTGAAGGACTTATTATTCTGTTTTGCGGTTTCCAACCGGAAGTTTTCCAGTATTTCCTGCATAAAATCAATTCGTGAGACATATTTAGCTGAAATTAACCGGTCAAACTGCTCCTTGGTAAGTGTATCCGTTCCTTTATCATGATATGAAATTCCAAGCTTCTTTAAGGCCGCCTGATCTAACCCGGCCAGATACCAGCTTTCAATTTCTTTGATCACAACGATGATCTTATCATCTCCCACTAATCGATTTTTAATTTTTTTAGCTTTTAAGAGCTTTTTTCTATGTGTCACGCAGGGGGAATGATCGATGTCAGTGAGAATCATATAGTTGGCTTTCATTGCGATAATGCTTTTTATAAAATTTTCGATTTTTTGGGGAGTTTGGGCTGCATAGCGATAAACCTGGACAGAATGATATTTTTTTTCAAATTCAGGTTTGATGATACGCTCAACAAACCGTTCATCATCATTGCCTTCGACAAGAATATATAAACGCCGGTACTCCACGCTCACAACTCCAGGAGGTTCTGGGTATAAAGTTCATCCATTCCCATTTCATTCTCTAAAAATATCTTAACCTGTTCATTTTTATAGGGCCTGGATATCCGCGAATAGCCCTCTTTATCACGCGCTATAAATAAAATATCTCCGGGAAACGAATATTTCAACACTTCAGGATTATGAGTGGTAACAATAATTTGTTTGTGGGCCGACACTTCTTTCATCATTTCCAGGACTTTGGCTATCAAGTAAGGATGAATATTCCGTTCGGGTTCTTCAATGATCATTAACGGCTTTTTTGTGAAATATAGTGTCAATATTAACGCAGTGATGTTGATGGTACCGTCGGAGAGAAGGGAAGCCGGCAAAAACGTATTGCTTGAATAGACCTCTTTCAATCGAAACAATAAGGAATGATCCGAAAACTTTTCTACTTCCAGGTCATTGACAAATGCCAAAACATCCTTTATTAAATTGGCAAATTTTTTTTTATTGGATTTGTTTTCTAGAAGATTCTTTAAAACCAGGGCAAGATTACTGCCATCCTCTTCCAGTTCTGTTTTCCCACTCAAAGGGATTGCCTTTTTGGATTGACCGGGATCAAAATTATATATAGATACCCCTTTTAATATTTCTGCAATTCCTGAAGGTACATGAAACAATGGTGTTTCCAGTAAAAGTCCTTTGGGTGACAGTTCTTTGATAAGATTGACAAAGGGAAAAATTTCTTCTTTTTTTAAGCTTAAATGGCCGGGTATATCGATTTCAGATGTAAGTTCACCGCTGCGATTAATAATAGTAAGAGTACCCTCTCCTATCTTTTCTTTTTTTCCAGTGCCAGCGGTTTCATTTTTTCCTCTTAGAAGATCATACTTCAAAAACAGTCGATCTGCTGCTATCTTGAAACCGGTTTTACCCTTAAGAAATTCCAAAGCAAAAAAATAACTCACTTCAGTGGTTTTTGTTTCTATCAAACCATTTCCATTTTTTATTTGGTAGTCTTCGTTATTTATATAATCGCAAACAATTTCCACTGAAAAATTTTCAGCGGGTCCGATATTTATATTTCTAAGATATTCGGTACCTCCCTGCATGGATATGGCGTTATCCAGGCCATTATTGATGATATCCCTGAGAAACTTGAAGATAGAGATGAAGTTGGATTTCCCGGAGGCATTGGCTCCAATGAATACATTGAAATTTTCCAGGGCAACTTCAAGTTTTTTAAAGCTTTTGAAGTTCTCAATTTTAATCTCTTTTATTATGCCCATTATAAATTGCTCCGGTTTTACAATCAATCAGTATATTATGATATCACAAAACGCTTCATCTTGCATTATTTTTCACCGGGAATTCTAATTTTGGATTTCTGGCCTGGCCACAACCCCGGACCTTTCGGACGTTTTTTCTTGACCCAGAGCAACAGGCCAGAGAATGATTACCCCATTATTCCAAAACCCAATATTCCATCATTCCAACATTCCATTATTCCAATTAATTGTGAGCGAAGCGAACTAAGTTCTAAAATATTGTCCTGAAACATGTTCCAGGTCGAACCTCTATTCAACCTGGTTTATCATACGAGATGTATTGGCCGCTGCCCACTAAAAAAATAGGAGGAAAAAAGTGAAAAAATTAACCGTAACCGCGCTTATTCTTTTAATGGCTCTGGCTTTACCCGGTCTTTTACGTGCCGAAAAAGTCGGCAATTTGCCGGAAGTCATGAAACCCGTCTCCATTAAGACCGACAGCACCCAATTGTACATTACGGATGGCACTGCCATTCATATTTACTCCCTGGCCCCCTTTTCCCATATTAAAACGTTTGGAAAGAGAGGTGAAGGACCCGGCGAATTTAGATCGGTTCCGTATGTAACTGTATATCCCCATCACCTGGTCATCAACAGTATGGGAAAAATTCAAAAATTCACACGGGATGGTGTTTTTAAAGAAGAAGTGAAACTACCATTTATGTTTTTCTATTTTTACTATCCACTTCTAACTGTAGAAGACGGGAACAGGTACATGAGTTTAAGGTTAGAAATGTCACCAGAGGAGAAAAAATTTATATTTAATGCCACTCTATTCGATGGCAAGCTCAAATCCCTTAAAAGGTTTTATGTAGGAGGTTCTCCTCAATTGCTTCCACCCCGCCGCGGTGGTTCACCCCAAAAAGTTGATTTTGATGTGGTATACGACTGCCTGGACATGGCTGTCGCCTATAATCGTTTCTTTATTGCCGACAGCCGGAAGGGATTTTTTATATCGGTATTCGATCAACAGGGCAACCTGCTCTATGAAATTAAGAAAAATTATAACAAACTGAAAATACCCGAAGAATTTAAAGAAGGGTATATGCGTGAAATACGAAATTCGCCCCAATGGGAAAATTTGAAAAAGACTTTCAATTATAAGTTCAAAGAATATTTCCCAGCATTTTTCAGTTTCAAAATCCGCAATCGAAAAATATATGTTACGACTTATGAAAAAAAAGGAAATCGTTATGAGATTGTGGTCCTGGACCTGGAAGGAAATATCCTGAAGCAATCGTTTTCGTTTCCACTCCATCCATTAGAACGGATGTCTCCTCAATTTATTTCTTACAGTAATGATTATGACATTGTCAATGACAGGCTTTATTACCTGCTAGAAAATAATTCCACTGAAGAGTGGGAGCTGCATGTAACAGAGATTAAATAGCCCTCTCCCTCTTTTGCTTCCGGCGGCCAGGGGATATCTTTTACATTGGCACCGTCAAGTTTTTTTTAGCCACGAAGATACACGAAGATACACAAAGAAGAAAAGATTAGAAGGGAAGGAACCAACAGATTGTAGATGGCTGAATGGCCCTCTCTGCCGATAGGTTTTAAAATGAACAAATGAACATATCAATTGCTAATAAGTTTGAAATCCTAAATCCCGCTGCTTCAAACAAATTCAATTGACCAAAATTCAAATATTATTTTATTTTCTTCGTGCTTTTTACCGCATTGTAAATGCCTTCGTGTAACTTCGTGGCTCAAACGCGGCAGAGTTGTTTGATATTTTTTTCTATTTATGTTATATGAGTAGTATGGACTCTGCATTAGAAGAAAAATGATATTAAAGAATGAAAAAAACAAGATTGAAGAATAAATCAAGAAAAACCATAAAGAAAGTACTCAAGATCACTGCCGTGATCATCGGTCTTTTGGTGGTGGTGATAGCAGTATTGGTGGTGTTGAATTGGGAATCTATTTCCATTATGTTCATCAACAGGGAACTGCACGAACCTGTGGCTGCCATTCCCGAGGCTGCTGCCCCGGGATCGCTGCAAATCACCAGGGGTGAATCAGACTGGGTATGCTGGCGCGGGGCCAATGGTGACGGCCGCAGCAGCATAACCCGCATCCTTACCGACTGGTCCCAGGGTCTGGAGAAAAAGTGGGAAGTTGATTTCTTGTGCCGACACAGGTCCAGTGTAACATGGTCTGCTCCTGTTATCCAGGGGAACCGCCTGGTGGTATGCGGACGTGATAAAGTTAACGACCTGGTGTTTTGCCTCAATCCTGAAAACGGGAGCTTGATCTGGAAGGCATCCTACCCGGCCGAGGCAGGGACCAATTACGGAACCGGCTCCCGGGCCACCCCCTGGATTGACAATCACCGCGTCTACACCTTTGGTCGCAGTGGGGACCTGGTGTGTTGGAGTCTTATGGACGGCAGCAAGTTGTGGCACAAGAACGTGAACGATGAGGGCGGCAAAGAGCCCAAGTGGGGGTATTCCACTTCTCCTTTAGTCACGGACACGCTGGTGGTGGTGAACGCAGGGGGAAAAGTGCGCACTATCGCGTATGACAAGATGAATGGAAACGTGATATGGAAGTCCGGCAGGGGTCCGGCCGGTTATGCCGGCCTCCGCACTATGCTCATTGAAGGCAAGCCGGTCTTACTAACGTTCCACGGCGAGGGGTTAGCGGCACTGGCCCTGGAAGACGGCCAGGAACTGTGGAATACTAGCTGGGAAACAACCAATAATGTCAACGCCACCACGCCTGTAACCACCGGTGACCTGGTGTTCATTACCTCAGGATACGGAACCGGATGCGAACTGGTGGAGGTCAGTAGAACCGGAGCCAGGGTTGTATGGAAAAACAAGGCTATAGCCTCCTTCCACTCGGACCCATTTATTATCAACGGCCACATCTACGGGTATTCCGGTCAAAGCACGCAGAACAAGGGAGTATTCAAGTGTGTGGAACTCCGGACCGGCATTGAAAAATGGTCTAGCAATGAAATGGGGTGGGGAACCTGCGTATACGTGGACGGATTCCTGTTGTGCTGTGATATCAAGGGAAACTTGTACCTGATGAAGCCGGACCCGGAGAAGTTCATCAAGGTGACCGGCATGCCCGGGGCTTTGGGCAAGATCAGGGGCGCAGCCTGGACTGTGCCTGTGCTGGCTAACGGTAAGCTGTACCTGCGATTCAAGCAGAAGCTGGTGTGTTATGAGATCATCTCCCCATCACAATAGCAAAGTCCCTGTCAACCGCCAATTTTTTTTAGCCGCGAAGGCATTTACAATGCGGTAAAAATGCGAAGGAGCGCTAAGAAAACCGGCCCCAAACAAACCTTTATAAAAAGTTTTGGGAGGTCCAGGAACCCTTTTTCAAAAGGGTTCTTGGCCGCCGGAGGCATAGATCAAAAAAAAGTGACATTTAATAAATAGACCTATAGAACCCCGATGGGAATAACAATCATCTTGATACCAGGCTTCTCGATCTCTTGCTCCAGTTCTTTAACCTCTTCTTCTTTTAACTCTACGAATACCAATAATACGATCTCTTTTAAACCCAGTTGTTTGCCGTAATCCGCCGCCTGTTCGATCCCACGGCGGTAATCGTACATATCCCTGAAACTCTTCAGCTCCAGGGCATAGACCTGTTCCCTGTATTTCAATACTAAATCGATCTTCCCGTTGCCGGTGAGAAATTCAGGTATCACATCCACCCCCCTCTTTTTCAATAAATCGTACAGGTACCGATACAGGTTGAAGTGATAAACCGCCTCATAGACCTTCAAATCTACTTTTCTCCTGGGTGCTTCCTTGAAAACCGATTCCCGGTTCTTTTTTAAATAGGCTTTATATCGCTTAATGATATTGGGAATATTGAGACTGTCTTCGCTGACGGCATCCTCCATCTCATCCAATGGGTGAATCAAAAGCCCCAGGTCGTCGAACATTTCCCGGGAAAAATAATTGAATAACCGCCCTTGCACAAAGGGATTGGCAAACTTGCAATAGACCTCCAACTCATCTTTTTGGTTCTTTTCTCTCTCAATATCGATAACACCGTTCATATACAGGTAATTCAACTCTTCGTCATCGAAACGAAACTCGATTTTCTTATCGGTTTTGAATAACTCCAGCACCTGTTGTCTATAAGGTTCCGGTTTAACCTTGCTGATGATGTTGAGGATGTTATTATTGGGGAGAACATCGGTGGCTTCTTTATATACATATTTAAAATTTGCCATAATAATGGGCACTTCTTTTTCCTTATTATATGTTTCCGTAAGCAGTTCTCCGAACCAGCACGTTAAACCCGGCTGACCATTGGTTTCATAAAACAACCGGTCAATCACCTCCTCATCAACCGTTTGTCTGCTCTCTTTTTCATACCATTGAAACATTCCTTTGACTTCGTCTTTGGTGAGGTTAGGAATATGGAGACTTCTCTGCACATTAAAGGGTGAGCCCTTTTTGCTTTCAGTGCCCAGTACACTGCGCACCCCTACCAACACCAGCCCATGAAGCAAATAGGTTTTTTCTCGGGTAGGTTTATCTTTTTCATTGGTTCGGCTGATAAAAATATCCCTGAACATGCTGGCAAAGTCGTTAATAAATCCTTCATTAAGGGCATCAAATTCATCGATGATTAAAATCACCGGTTCCTGGAAATGGGGTTTTGTAAAAAGGGTAGGAATCTGATCAAAGGTTTTAATAGCAGGGAATTTTCTCCCAAATGCTTCAGTCAATTTTGTAGTAAATACCTGGAGGATGGCTTTTTCAGTTTTTGCTTTTTTCCCACGTTCAATAGAGAATATACCACAGGCGTAGGAAGCCGTTTGTTTTATTTTATCTACCACTTCCTGCACAATCCAGGTTTTGCCGCACTGCCGGGGCGCCCACACCGTAATGTAATGGCCACCCTCATCGGGATTCCCTCCTATCAGGTTGGTATAAGCTTGATTAATCAATTCTTCCCTTGGTGCATAATAGTGGAGTTTCGTGTTGATTGGACCATACGATGAAAACCGTCTCATGTTCGGCTCCTTTCTCTATCTTTTTGTTACGAGCAAATTGTATCAAAAGTTCAAAAGGAAAGCAAATCCCCCTTCCTTTTATTCATCCACAGACAAAAGTAATTTTATGGCAAATAAGAATATTTTATTCCTTCATACCGGGCCAAAAAAGGTTCCAGTACCAGGTCCGCGTATCCTTTATTCAATTCTTTTTCGCTGTGAATGATGAGGATATCGGAGACCAGAGGCATAGATTGACGGTGGATTTTGAAAGTACTTGACATTTGCCTGAAAGTACTTTAACATATAATCTCTAGTTTTTGCAACAGCCATTGCAGCAACCGTGGTTGCAGCAATCGCGGTTGCGGAGATGAAAAAATGAAATTTTATGATAGAGAACGAGAAATTACACGCATAAAGAAAGAATCTAAAAAACTTAGCAATCACTCGTCCGTCCTGGTCTTAGCCGGAAGAAGAAGAATCGGTAAAACACGACTTGTTTTCGAAACCCAAAAAGAAAAACCTTTCCTCTATTTTTTCGTCGGTAAAAAAAATATGCCCGATCTATTAGAAGAATGGACTGAAGAAATCAATACAAAAATCGGGAAGATACACGGCGAATTCACAAATTTTTCTCAACTTATTGATTATTTATTTAACATATCAAAATCAGACCAAAAAGAGATAACCGTATTTTTTGATGAAGTTCAGAATTTTCTTTCCATTAATCCGTCGGCCTTTTCGGATTTGCAGAAGTATTATGATATCCACCGGGAATCTTCCTCAGTGCTGCTTATTTTTGCCGGTTCCTCGTATTCATTAATTGAGAAAATATTTACCGGTGCCAAAGAGCCCCTATTTGGAAGGGCCTCGGAATTTATCCGGTTAAGTTACCTGCCCATTCATGTTCAAAAAGAGATGCTTAAAGACTTTGGGATGTATTCCGGGGAAAATCTGCTTCATACGTTTTCTATTTTTGATGGGATTCCCAGGTTTTATGAAGAAATCCTTGAAACAGGTGAAAAGGATTTTAAAATGGCTCTTAAAGAATTGATTGTAGAAAAGGAGTTTCTTTGGGAAGAAGGTTTAAATATGATGAGGGAAGAGTTTGGCAAAGATTATTCCATTTATCATTCTATTCTTTTATCCATTGCCCTGGGAAAAAGAACCAGGAATGAAATTGAGTTGGCTTTGAATGGTTCCTCCGGTGGTTACCTGCATAATCTTGAAAATATTTACCGGTTGATAAAAAAGGAGAAACCCATTTTCAGCAGAAAAGCAAAGAGTGGTGTTGTAAGGTATTATCTGGCGGACAATTTTTATGAGTTTTGGTTTCGGTTTATGAGCAGGTTTCAGGCGTTAAGGGAAATCAATCAAAAGGAAAAAGCATTTGAAAAAATTTGGGAAATACTCCCGGATTATGAAGGATTCAAACTTGAGGCGCTGATCAAGCGAATTTTTATAGAACTTAATCCCTTTGAACTGGAATTTAATCAAATAGGAAGGCATTGGGATAAGAAAGGTGAGATTGAAATTGATCTTATTTTGGTGGATGATGATTCCGGGACTGCTTATGTGGTAGAGGTGAAGCGAAGCCTGGTAAAATCGTTAAAAAAGGATGAAAAAATAAAACTTTATACCAAAGTGGCGTCAGTCATTCCCATGGCTAACTATGATGTTCATTATTTATATGCTGGTATCGATGGCCAGGATATTGTGATTGTTGATGAAAACAATAAAAGGTTTGTTTTTTAATTTGGGGCTTAACCGGGAAAGATTTCGGCTTTTTTTGAAGACCCAAAAATTCTTCAAGGAAAAAAAAGAAGATTATAAGACTTCGGCATTCTCATTTGCCTGAAAAATTGACATTTCGACAAAGAAAAGTGTTCCTTTTGGCCTAAACATTGACAATAATCCACATAAAAGTGTTCCTTTTGGGCGAAGGATTGACAATCCGCCGCAAAAAAGTGTTCCTTTTGGGCCAAACATCGTCGATAATTCACCCGAAAGTGTTCCTTTTGCACGATGGATTATCGTTAATCATTTAGCCGCTTTAACTGCTTTAGCTGGCTTTATTAGGGTTTGAAACAAATACTTTCTTCTTAGCTCCCTGATAATTGAAATATTAGCCCCTAAATGGCTATGGATTTTTTTATCAAAATCGATTAGAATATCTCTATGATTGGGTTGAAAAAATAAGAGGTCAGGCAAATTATACAGACCTCGAATTTGAGCGATCCAAGAGGAGGCATATATGAATAAGTCAACAAAAGATATTGTAAAGAGCGTTTGGGTGCCTTTGTCTCACCCATTTCGAAGTGCCATCCAAGAAGCAACCGAAGTAACTTTTGAAGATAAGGACAAGATCAGCACAACTTCGTATGAGACAGTGCTGCTGAAAGATGTATTGGCCTACAACCAAAAAGCTGAGGGACCGCTGACTTCTACTTTTCAGAAACTTAATAGTATCGAGCGTTCTGACATAGCTAAAATCATTCAAAAGCTGTATCCTAAGTTGGTACCGTATTTTATAGACTGCGGGACCAGGAATCCGGTACATCACACGGCTTATGTAATGGAGTATATGGTAACAATTTTAATCGGCGAAGGGAAGCATACCGAATCCAATGTGAAAATAGATATGGTGAAGGTGGGAATGCTTGCTGCTCTTTTTCATGACTCTGCCCAGGGTCTTTCTAAATTACAAAAGATCACTGAGGCTAACATTAAAGATATGGTTCGTAAACTAGTGCGTGGGACTGCTGAGATTAAGGAATTGAAAAAATGCCTTAACAATACGGTGAAAGCGAGGCAAGTACATATGGAAAAAGGAGCAGAAATTGCGGAAGCTATATTGCCTGAATATCCAAAGGAGATAAATGACGACGAAATTCGAGAAATAAAACGAATCATTGAGCACCACGATGACCCCAAGATTCCCGTTGCCTATAATATTATTCGAGGCATGTTTTCCGAGGATGACGAATGTAAGAATTGGTATAATCAACTTGAAGACCAGCAGAAGGAAGAACTTGATTCATTACTTAATGAGGCGTACGCAGATTATCTTATCGAAATCAATGATTGGCTTTTGCAGTATCACCATGAAGCTGATCTGCTCTGGATGTTAACGGAGGATGGAATTGACGCTGATCTGGCAAGATTCTCCCCCACAGAAAAAAAGACACATCGAGAAATGATTGATAACAATATAAAGTGTCATAAAGAAGAAGTAGAACTGTATAAAGATCGACCAGATTTTGAAGAATATAATTTCCAGAACAATACGGTTTATCGCAGTAAGACTGGTTATATGCTCTTTGAGCATCTTACGCGGATACTCAATGAAAGGTATCCGTAGTAGAGGGAAAGGGGGGCAGGAAAAAAATGCTGGCAAAAAAATGATAATCCACCCGGCGGAATGACTATCGGATATCCGACCGGCGGAATGACAACCGGAGGTCCGATTGCCATTGATCCGATTGTGAGAACCATGAGACAGTGCGGTTTTAATACAATTTCAATTGTAAAGGCCCCCTACTTCCCCCTGAGCACTCGAGCATTCGTGACAGGTGAAAAAATCTTCGCGTCCCTTCGCGCTTATTACCGCATTGTGAATGCCTTCGCGGTTAACTTAACTGTTACCCACTTTACTATACAGATCGCAAGGCTTCCACGACTCATTGCAAGCCTTCCATGACCCATTGCAACACTTCCACGACCTATTTCAAGCCTTCCTCCCGAAGGGCTATAAAAAGTTTTTCAGGGGGTCCAGGGGGGCACTTACAGTGCGGTATTAAGGAATATCCATGGAGACGATATTTTGTTTGAAGCATCGTACGCCGTCATTGCACTGCAAATGCCCCCCACGCAGTGGGGTTTCAAAAAAGCCCCCCTGGTCGCCGAAGGCGTTTTAAATCCATCCGAAGGATGCCTTATCCCATCCTATCTCTCGTACCGCACGGGCACTCTGAAAAATCTAATGCCCTCCGTGCGGATCTACTAGCCACTACTCGTATCTACAGGATGGACATAAAAACTAAATAATACTTAAAAACTTTAAGGATGTCCATCCTGAAACTCCTATAAAACTCTATCAGAACTTTTTTTGCCTCCGGCGGCCAAAGGGGGCTCTTTTGAAAAACCGCCCCCTTTGGAATCCCCCGCAAAACTTTTTATTAGAGTGTGTTCTTCTTAAGTCAACAGTATTGAGGGCCACCTACCCATTAAATTCCTTCACCGCATCAAACATCGCCACAATGTTCTCCGGCGGTACACCAGCCAGGATGTTGTGGACCTGTTGGAAAACAAATCCTCCACCAGGAGCAAAAATTTCCAGTCGCTCCAGGACATGTCGACGAACTTCCCCAGGTGCGGCTTTGGGAAGAATAGTTTGAGTATCACAGCCGCCGCCCCAGAAACAAAGCCGGTCACCAAAATCACACTTCAACCCCCCCGGCTCCATACCTTTGCAACTGGTTTGTATGGGATTCGCTGCATCAAGCCCGGCATCGATAAGATCATCCAATAATGGACGAAGCCCCCCACAACTGTGCAGCATAACTTTTACATCAGCCAGTTCTTTCGCCCGTTTCCATAACGCTGCGTGGTATGGTTTAAAAAATTCCCTGTACATATCCGGCGAGATCTGCGGACCCGTCTGCATCCCCAGGTCATCGCCGAACAAGATGATATCTATATACGCCCCCACGGCCCCAAGAAACATTTCCAGGTTCTTCAAATGCACCTGCACCAGCGCTTCAAGCAAACGAAAAACCCTTTTCGGTTGGGCAGCCATCAGCACCAAAAAATTGTCATTACGACACAAAAATTGCGGAATTTCAAACATACTTCCACCAAACAATCCAATAATAGCTCGATCGGTCGACTCCCGTAATTTCTTCGCACCCTCGATAAAGGCGGTATCATCAACCACTGACCGGTTGGGCGGCGTGGGAACAGCCCACATCATATCACTGATTGCTCCCGACAGGTTACACAGGTCATCCGGGATTCCTTCAAGATAAGGCCAATAGGTCTGATCAAAGAAATGCATCCCTGGTTTCTGTACACCAACCGGTCTGACCACGGGCGAACCTCCATACAATACCCAGTCATCACCATCACGGCGAACATCTATGTAAGCCGGGATAAGACAGGGGGTACCGTCGGTAAGGGTCCAGGGTTTCCAGTCTTCCTGGTTGAGACCGAAACCATAACCCAATTCAATGGTATCACTGCCAAACCGTTCCCATAAATCCTCATCAATGATTGCCAACTGCTGGACCATATCGTACACTTTAACAGGACGGTCCGGCAATCCTAAATATTGCCGGAGTTTCCGGTAGGTTTCAGGGTTAATACCGCTGCTGCGGTGACTGCCAAAATCAATGGGAACCCTGTCCGGCTGGACATGATTCATTGCATCAAGAACACGCTGTCGCCTCCGTGCTTCCATAACGTTATCTCCTTTAATGTAATAGTTAAATTAACCGCGAAGACACGCGAAGGTACGCGAAGGTGTTCTTCGTGCCTTCGTGGTGAAAAACAACTTAACTGTTACCCTTTAATAAAAAGGTATATTAGAGGAAATAGTGAAGAATGTCAATAGGCCCTGCGGCGGAGAAAGCCGATAAGCGGAAAAAATAAAAGGTAAAAATTTATAAATCTTTACCTCTCAAAAAGGCCGTGAAATCTGCAAAAGACAAAAAT
>WVZO01000593.1:444-1452 GCA_011772425.1 Candidatus Aminicenantota bacterium | reverse complement strand
ATCATTTCCAGGGAACGTTCCACCATAATTCCTACAATACTGTCCGCCAGGACACCTTTTTCCCTTAATGAATGGGCTAATCGATTGGCCTTTTCATTTAATACACCGTAAGTGATGTGCATCTTCTCCATCTTGACAACTGCCCCCTTATCGGCCGGGGATGCCATCCTCTGCCAATTGCCAACTAAAGCTGTCCCCTCCGGGGACCGTTCTGCCTGTTCTTCAAACAATTCATGAATGGTCTTGTCTCTCGGATATTCGGCTGCCGTATCATTATACTCCTCCAGCAGCAACCGCTTCTCGGATTCCGGGACTATTTCAATTTCACACATCTTTTGACCAACATTCTCTAAACCCGAGGTGACTATTTTTCTGAAATAACCGATGAATCGTTCAATGGTTTCAACCTTGAAAAGCCTGGTACAGTATTCAAAAATAAATCGGAGTCCATTTCCTGCTTCCACTGCAATTAAGGTTAAATCAAATTTTGATATCCTGCTCTCATAATTATAAGGTAGTAGTTTTAAGCCGGGGATTTTTATCTCACTTCTATCCACATTCTGTAAAACAAACATGGTGTCAAACAGAGGGTTGCGTCCGGCATCCCTGGTTACCGCCATTTTTTCTACCAACTCCTCAAAGGGATAGTCCTGGTTCTCAAAGGCTTCCAGGGTTCTTTTTTTGACCTCCTGCAAGAATTCGCTGAGCGTTTTCTCTCCTTCAGGGTAATTCCTTATCCCCAGGGTATTGACAAACATATCCCGATGATTTGCTGCAAATCCGCATGGTTTCGACCAGCCACTGGCGTTCCTACCACGATGTCTTCCTGGCCGGTCACTTTTGCCAGAAAAATGGTATAGAAGGACAACAAGACCATATACAATGAGGCATTTTCCGCAAGTGCCAGTTGATCCAGTGCGGCGGTTTCCTCTTCACTTATTCCAAAAGAGATGGTTCGCCCTTCAAAACTTTGAACCGCAGGTCTGGGATAGTCTATGGGAAGATGCA
>WVZO01000593.1:0-303 GCA_011772425.1 Candidatus Aminicenantota bacterium | reverse complement strand
TTGTTCCTTGCCTGATTCTATTAATCCTACCCGCAGCAGGGGCGCTTTTGATAAATCAAAGGACTGTACAAAATTTCTGATTATATTTGGAATTTGGAATTTGGAATTTGGAATTTGCTTGTAATTTGTAATTGGGAATTTGTAATTTTCCCCGTGTATCCTCTGGACCGGTTCTTCTTCCTTCATCTCAAAGGAAGTCCGAAAGCTATCATGACGGTCTGTCAACTGCATAAAGACGTTATCAAACTTCTCTTTATTTAACTCACCCTCCAATCGCACCACCACCGGTAAATTGTAACTGAT
>WVZO01000421.1 GCA_011772425.1 Candidatus Aminicenantota bacterium | reverse complement strand
AGGGATAGTACACAGCACCGTAGGAATTGGGTTTTGTAAGCAGCTTCCGAAAATCTTTCGCATCAGTTGGCTCATCTTCATCCGACGACATTTCTCCGATATAGAACACATCCTGGAGAGGTCTTTTACTACAATAATTCATGCCTTCATCCATCATGATTGTCGTACCGATGCCCGGGACCGCCAGCAAACTAAAGTCGGTTATAGGGTCCAGCTTAGAGAATGCATCACTGTAGGACGTTTCATTCAGGTCACCGGTTCCGTCTGTCCCCTCTGTTACAGCCGTAACCGGTGTCTCAACAGCATTTTTGCCTATTTGGATAACATCGGCATTTGCCGGCCGCTCTTCCGGGGTAACACCGGCCTTAAGCACGTCTACATCGACCAGGTACGACCGATTATTGAGCACAGTTTCCACGTAATTAGCGGAATCCGCGTCCATACTGAGGTTATCGTGTACCTCCAGCGGGGTGATCTCCGCAAAGTTATCCGCTGTGATTGTTTCTTTTTCTTGTTTTCTTATGCTTATTTTAAACGTGTTGCCCGGGTCATCCATACCGTCCTCGATTTGCAAATAGAGATAATTTCCCCATGCACCTTTGTTTTTGGCCAGGAATTTCACACAGGGCACCGGGGAGGCCGCACGGTTTTGAACGGTTACATCGGCTGTTTCCGCATCCGATCTGGTTACCCGCACGATGTAACACTGGTTCCCACCATTATTGAAAAATTGGAAAACACTTTCAGCCAGGTAACTTTCCTTGATAAATGTTCCATAATATTTTTGGAACTGGGTCCAATTGGTAATCCGTTTTGCTTCATCATCCGGACCTTTTTCAGCACGCCCCACAAAGGCAGCCGTAGAAGTACTTGCCGCCGCAATGGGCCGAACCCCACTGGAGACCTCCTCCATATAAACACCTGGATAAGATAAGGTAGCCATCATTTACCTCCTTTTGGTTTTATTTGGTTTTTATCTTTCTTTTTTTGTTCTGGTTTTTCAATGCCTGCAGCGGATACCGGTGCAGGGCTTTGTTTCAGGGGACGTTTCATGGGGCTGGGTTTTACCCCGGGATAGGAATGCACAGCGATAACACCCCGGTCCAAAAGCTTCTTAACCATGGTGTTATTGCTTACTTCCTTTTCCCCTATTTCTCTTGAAAAAGTTCCCGGGTCAATAAACAGTGTTTGACCGCTGTTGAGGCTCAGTATCACCAGCCTCTTTGTCTTGTTCTCAAACTTCATAGACATCGTTATACCTCCTTTTTAATCATTATTGGAATAAGCAATCTCTTGGGACGTCATCAATCAGCGCCAGTTGATAACCCAAGCTCTTGGCCTTTTAGCACTGGCCATGCGGTTCGGGTAAGCTGCCGCCATTGGGGGTTTCTCCCTTTAACCTAAATCAGCCGAGCCGAAACCAAAAAAGGGCCCGGCTGAACTCAGGTTAAGGTTAAGGTTAAGGTTAAGGTTAAGGAGGAAAAGCTTCCCCTCAACCTCAGCCTTAACCTCAACCTTGTTTATCAAAAGACCTAACCTTCCCACAGGATATTTTTTCTTTTATAATTTCCTGTCTCCTGGAGGTTATAATCTTTGATATGTCCATTATGTTATCTCCCTACAAATTCATTCTAACAGAGCAATTGTCATGCCAACTGTTAAAATTTTGAATTCCATTGATATAAAAGGGTTTTGAGATTTTTTGTCTACGGTTTTTAACCCAAAAAGTTAAGTGATCACTTAACTAATTAAGTCAATCTTTGTAAATGATTTAATGATGCTGGTTTGTGAAAAGAATGAGGTTAAGTTATTGCTTAACATCTTGGATCGATTCGATATTGATGCATCAAGGACATGAATTTGTGATAATCGGCTTCATTAATATTTAGAACATTATTCATTCTCTTAAAATTCTTAAATCCGGCTTTGTATGCTTTTTTTAATATTTGCTTCACAACACTCCGATCAATATCTCTATCCATAAAAGGTTTCCATACCCAATCCCAGAAATTTTCACCGGTTTCTATCCTTTTCCAGATTTCCCCGGCTTTATCACCTATTTTTACAATCGATTTTTTATTTAAATCACTGATAATTTTAATAATTGCATCGCCGGTTATCGGACTTTCCAGCAGTATGCCAGCCCGCTTCAAGACTGTTATCAACTCTCTTACATTCCCCGGCCATTCATAATTAAACATAACATCCCAGAATTTGTCACCAATCTCCTTTCCCTTCAAAAATTTTTCCCTCATCTCCAGGACAAAGGCCTTTATATCTTCTTTGCGATCTCTTAGAGGAGGGATCTCGATTTCCAGCACATGAAGCCTGTAATACAAATCCTCCCGGAATTGACCATTCTCTATGGCTTTATGAAAAACCAGCTCGGTGTTTGAAAAGTTGAAAAAAAAGGTGCCAGTCAAAAAAAAATTTGCCTCCGGCGGCCAGGGGGGCGCTTTTTGAAAAAACTGCCCCCCTGGACCCCCCGCAAAAACTTTTGTTTAGTAAAAAAATGATTCTCTGTATTATATCTAACGATTATGATAAAATAGTTCTTTCAAAATTAAGGAGGTTGCCGTGAGATTTACTAATTTTAAAATTCCAGTTTTTATCAGTCTTATTTTGTACTTGTTTTCTATTGGACTTTTAGGTCAGGGCACGTTAGCCGATTATCAACGGGCTGAAAAGTTCCTGCGCAACAACGTAGAAAAGTTGATTTTCCAAACACGTGTTATTCCCAATTGGATCAAGAACACGTCCCGGTTCTGGTACAAGAGTAACACGCGGGAAGGCAAAAAATTCATCCTTATCAATGCCAAACGGGTATCACGAAAACCAGCGTTTGATCATCATAACCTGGCCGCTGCCCTTTCCCGGTTGCTGAAAAAAGAATATCAACCCTATGCCCTGCCCTTTGATCACTTCGAATTCGTGGATAAGGGGAAGGCTATTACCTTTAACGTGGAGAAACAAAAATTGAAGTGCAATCTCAAAACCTATGAATGTAAGAAGATCGAGGAAGAAAAAAAAGATCCTTCGATTTCCATATCACCGGACAAACAATGGACAGCCTTTGTCAAAAATTATAATCTCTTTGTCAAATCCGCCAAAACCGGTGAGGAAATCCAATTGACCTCAGACGGTACAGAGAAATACCCCTATGCACTTTCCTGGGATTGGTATTACCTGATGAATGAGAGCGATCCGTCTAAGACCGATAAAATGAAAAATATCATCGTGAGATGGTCACCGGATTCCCAAAAGCTGGTGACCTACCGCATGGACTATCGCAGCGCCAAAAAATTATACCTTTACCAGTCCACGCCCGATTCCGGGTACCGGGCCCAGGTCTGGTCGTATTACCGCTCCCTTCCCGGGGAAAACAAAGGAACCATGTTTGAATATGTTATATTTGACATGGAAAGCAAGAAGCAGGTTGCCGTCGATGTCAAACCCCTTCACAGCACAGTAAACTGGCACTTCCCCACGTGGTTTAAAGACAGCCAGCGGCTGTATTTTTATTATTATACCCGCGGGTATAAAAAACTTATCCTGGTGGAAATCGCTGCAGAAACCGGTAAGACCCGCCAGGTAGTGGAGGAATCATCCAAAACCTATATGGACACAGCCAAACGGTTCATCAACATCCTGGGTGAAGGCAGCGAAGTGATCTGGGGATCGGAACGGGACGGCTGGAGCCATCTTTACCTCTACGACTGGCGCACGGGTCAATTAAAAAACCAAATCACCCGGGGCGAGTTTGTGGTGCGGCGGATTATTCATGTAGACGAGAAGAAACGGCAGGTTTATTTCCTGGCCAACGGCCGGGAAACCAAACGCGACCCTTACTTTCAACACCTGTACCGCGTAAACCTGGACGGAACCGGCCTGACACTCCTTACCCCTGAGAATGCCGAACATTGGATTCGCCTTTCACCCGATAATAAGTATATCGTAGATACGTATTCCCGCGTAGATTTACCACCGGTTTCGGTTCTGCGGCACCTTAAAAACGGGAGAGTTATCCTTAAACTGGAAAAAGCAGATATCCGGGACCTGTTGGCCACAGGATGGAAATACCCTGAACCGTTTACTGTCAAAGCACGGGATGGAAAAACCGACCTTTACGTTGCAATCTTTCGCCCCTCCAATTTTGATCCCACCAAAAAGTACCCTGTGATCGATTCCACTTATTCAGGTCCTCATGCGGTCAGAACCCCCAAATCGTTCCGGCGGGGATGCCTGAATCGGGATCAGTCTATCGCCGAGTTGGGATTTATCGTGGTGACCATCGATGGGCTGGGCACAGCCAATCGTTCCAAGGCCTTCCACGATTTTTCCTATCAAAACCTGGGAGACATCGGCGCATTGGATCATATTGAAGGCTTTAAACAACTGGCCAGCAGGTATCCTTATATGGACCTGTCCCGTGTGGGTATTTTCGGTCATTCTGCCGGTGGCTACGATGCTGCCCATGCGCTGCTGACCCATCCCGGATTTTACAAAGTCGGCGTGGCTTCGGCCGGTAACCACGACCACCAAATGGCTAAAGCCTGGTGGCCTGAAATTTTCCAGGGGTATCCCGTGGGCAAACACTACGTGGAACAATCCAATCTAACATTGGCAAAGAACCTCCAGGGCAAGATGCTCCTGGTGCACGGCGATATGGATAACAACGTCAATCCAGCATCTACCCTCCGCCTGGCCGGTGAACTCATCAAAGCCAATAAGGATTTTGATCTGGTCATTATTCCCAACAGCAGGCACCGTTTATCCAACCATCCCTATTTTATTCGCAAGCTGTGGGATTATTTTGTCCAACACCTGCTGGGGGTTCAACCACCAAAATACCAGATCACTACCGATTTAAGCAATTAAACACTTTCTTGCCTCTTATTTTAATAATTCATTCTTGAGAACGTTAAAGATGGCTGCAGCAATGAACCGGTTCCCTTTAGGATTGGGATGGACACCATCGGTCAGCCAGGCCTCGATATCCTGGCCTTTCTCTTTTCTTACCAGCCAATGGCGAAATAGGTCCACCAGTGGAACATTTTCTTCAGCTGCCACCCAGCGAACCGTTTCCACGTATTTTTTCAATAAAAAATTCCTGTCTTTACGCCGGTAAATTCCTACATCTGCAGCCCAAAAATTCCCCAGGGGAATAGGGGTCATGATTACGGGCTTTATATTGTTATGTTTGAGTTTTTGAATCATTAAACGTAAGTTCTTTTCATATCGTTTCAACGGCACCCTGGGTGTGGTGTCGTTTTCATCATCCTGGACATCGATATAGGCATCGTTGGTTCCGTACATAATGGTGACGTAGTCGGGTTTTTTTTTGATTACATCATGCTTTATCCTGCGCAAAGCCCCCTGTGTATCTTCGCCGGATATTCCTTCCCTGATCATTTGAACCTGGAGGCCATGGTTTTTTAAAATTTTTCCCAGGTAGTAGGTATAGGTTTGAGATACTCGAACACCATCCCGTACACCTTGTGTGATGGAATCGCCAAAAGTAAGGATTTTAATAGTCTTTTGGGTTGTTATTGGTTTCGGGTTGGGTGATTGGGAATCACGCTGTTTACAGCCGTTGGCAGTGAACAGCAAGATAGCTAATACCGCTGCTGTGTATTGGCATTTGTATTTTTTATTTTTC
>WVZO01000371.1 GCA_011772425.1 Candidatus Aminicenantota bacterium | reverse complement strand
CAGAAACAAAAAAAGAAACACAAACATTTACACTGAAAACAGCCGTGGCTTATGCCCTGTCACACAACCCCCTGATAGAACGAACCAAAATCGACCGGAAAAAAGCAGAACTGCTGCTGGATGAAGTCCGGGCCAAAACCATTGTACCGGAATTCTCCCTGTCCGGCGAAGCCGGAGTAGTTCCCGAAGCCAGGGGCGATATCTTCTATTCACCGGATGAACAAACCGACCTGGACGGCTGGGGCCCGTTCGTAAAATTAAATATAAAAATGGTGCAGCCGTTGTTTACCTTCGGCCGCATATCCTCGGCCAGGACCGCCGCCTGGAACGCTATCAACCTGGAACATATCAAAACCGATTCCGAAGTAGAAAAACTTACCCTGATAGTGATCAATGCCTATTGGGCACTCTCCGCAGCAAAACAGGCGGAAGAAGTAGCCGCTGATGTAAAAGAAAACTATGACAAATTACTGGAAGAAGTAAAAAAACGCCTCCAGGATGAAGAATCAGAAGTAGACGATACCGACCTCCTGGAAGTCAAAAGCAACCGCTACTATATCGAAGAAATCGTAATAAAAAGCAAATCCGAAAGAAACCTGGCAGAAAAAGCCTTTAATGCTGCCATCGGCCGCAACCTGATGGCCAGCGTCAACGTGTCGGAAGAGAAACTTCCCCAACTGGAAGTAAAAGAGAACCAGGTGGCCCGTGCCCTGCGCCAGGCACTGACATGGAACCGGGATATCAAAAGCTTAGAAACTGTTTCCCGCGCCCTTCATGCCAAAACCCGGCTGGCCTACAGTAAGAAAAAACCCGCGATTGTCCTGGTAGGCGGTTTCGGGTACGGTTACGCCCCCCACCGCGATGACCAGACCAATCCCTTTGCCGTGGACCATTTTAATTACATGGACCTGGGCGCCTTTATCGGGTTCCAATGGGACTTGAATTTTCTCCGCAAAAATACCGAAGCCGGCCGGTACAAACTGGAACAAAAAGCCATAGAACAGAATATTAAATTGCTCCAATCAAACGTGGAACTGCAAATTCTAAAGGCATTTGCCGAAGTTAATAAAAATATCCAACTCCTGGAACAAGCAGAAACGTCCCTCAAAGCCGCTAAAAACTGGCTCCGCTTGAGCCTGGATAACTGGGATATGGGCATCGGTGAAGTGGAACGACTCATTAAAGCCTACAATGCCTATTACCAATTAAAAGGCATCAAGATCAAACACACATTGGAATTAAATGTGTCCCTGGCAAATTTTGCTTATATTTTGGGAAACATTCGTTTATACCTGGAATGGGTGAACCATGGAAAAGTTAAAATTTTATAATTTTTTTGTACTCTGTGTCTTGTTTTTCTTGTTCATCGCAGCGCCGGCTGTGGGTAACGGTCAGGGGCAGCAGCATCAGCCCCTGGAAGTCATCCGACAGTCAAACCAAAAGGTACAGGATATCTTAAACATACACAAAACCGTGGATGAAAAAACCGAAGCCCAGTTGCTGACAGTCATCGATGAAGTAACTTCTTTTGAAACCATATCGCACCGGGTCATCGATCGTTTTTGTAAAAAACTCACCAAAGCACAGTGTGAGACTTTTGACCGCGTTTTCCAGCAACTGCTGCGGGTGTCATCGTTAAAGAAAATGGGACGGTACCGCGCCGACAAATTCGACTATATGGGCGAAGAATTAGATAAAAACATCGCCATTGTCAAAACCATTGCTTACTACAAGGAAGAAAAAGCCCAACTGGATTATTACCTGGAATTATTTGACGGCAAATGGAAAATTGTTAATTACGTGGTAGATGATATCGATACGATTCGCAATTATAAGAAACAATTTCTTCGCTTATTTGCCAAAAAAAGTTTTGACCAGGTGATGGAACGCCTGAAAAAGAAAATTGCCAACTATCAAAAGGAGAATCGAAATCAGGGCGTATAAACCGGAATAATCTACGTTTGTATTCAAGACTGCGCTTGAAACAACCGTCACCCTTGGTGGGACAATGCAATATGTAAAACATGTTGGCTTCTTTACCGCATTGTAAATGCAAAAAAAAATAAAATCGTTAATTTTTGTTGAAAAAAAGAGTAGATTGATATAATATAAAATAATGCAAAAAATAAATTACTATTTTAAGCGAGGTTGGAGATGGCCAGACAAAAAAATTACAAGCCGTTAAGGCAGAAAGCGTTGTTTCGCTTTGTTGCCGGGACTGTGGTGAACAACAGCCTTTTACGCAAAGGCTTAATCCGTTATATTCAAAGGAAAATGTGGAACAACCTGGTGAAGACAAATAAGGGTAAATTCCCCATGCAGGTCCAGATCGATAAAATAGATATGGGGAAAGCCTTATTTGACAGCATCCACCGAAACATGAAAAAGAAGCTGTTTTCAAAACAGTGGATCACCAAATTTACCGGCATCCATCTGGCGAATTTAGAGACTCGCGGCGAAAAGGTGAGAGCGGCTACAAAAAGACTTGGCTTTGAACCGCCGATGTTCATCACCATTTCACCCGCGAAAGAATGCAATTTGAGATGTCCCGGCTGCTATGCATCCAGCACCGCCAAAACCATCGATAAACTGGACTGGGATACATTTGATCGCATATTGACAGAAAAGAGAGACATGTGGGGGTCTTATCTCACCGTTATTTCCGGCGGCGAACCCTTCTTGTGGGAAGACAAAGGGAAAAACCTGCTCGATATGGTTGAAAAGCACGACAAACAATTCTTCATGGCTTATACCAACGGAACCCTGATCGACAAAACCATGGCCCGTCGGTTGGCAGAGCTGGGGAGCTTCACGCCGGCAATCTCTGTAGAGGGTTATGAGGAAGAAACAGACCGCCGCAGGGGTAAAGGAACTTATAAGAAAATATTGCAAGGAATGGACAACCTGCGGGAAGTGGGCGTTCCCTTCGGAGTATCCATTACAGCCTTGAGACATAATTGGGACCTGGTCTCCAGCGACGATTTCCTGGATTTCTGGTTTGAAAGGCAGGGTGCCACTTACGGTTGGATATTTCAATATATGCCTATTGGAGATCGTTCAACCTTTGATATGGTGGTGACACCTGAGCAGCGAATGGTAATGTTGAAACGATTGTGGAAAGCCGTCCGTGAGAAAAAATATTTCATGGCCGATTTCTGGAACAGCGGTACGGTCACCAGCGGATGTATCGCGGCCGGCAGACCGGGTGGTTATTTTTATATCACCTGGAGTGGAGACATTACCCCTTGCGTGTTTGTGCCCTATACCGAGACCACTATCATGGATATCTACAAAAAGGGTGGAACCCTGGAGGACGCGATTATGACCCCCTTGATGAAACGAGTGCGGGAGTGGCAGGCTTCTTACGGGTTTACCCTGATACATCATCAGCCACATCAAGGGAATTGGGAATGCCATGCCAAAAACTGGCTGGCTCCCTGTTTTATAAGGGACCATTACGAAAATGTCCTGGATGCAGCCAATGCAACCCCGATAAAACCCATTGACGCTGGTGCGGAGGTATCATTGGATTCCAAAGAGTACCACCAGTGGATGCTCAACTACGGTGACCAGTTCAATACCATCAGCTCTGACTATTGGAACAGTTTTTATTTAGCCAGCGATAAACGGGATAACATCCACGCCAATCCAAAGCAAAATCCGTCTGTGGCAAAAAATTAATTCAGTTCCACAAAAACGAAAAAACCGGCTTTGAGGGTCTCGAACACACGCCTGCTGACAAAACCCGGTGACCAACCGGGGGAGCTGGTCTCAAGCACAATATAATACCCTCTTTTTATATCAAAGAGAGAGGTCATACCCGGTAAAGGCTTTCGTTTAACCGCCAACAACGCATGAGCCAGCCCCTTACCCTTTATCAGCACCATGGCTGCCTTTTCTTTAGAGCCAGGGGCTGTGCAAAGAAATTCGGCCAGTAACAACGATTTGGAGTCGCAGTCTCCATACTGCTCATAAAGACACACCAGGGGAACAAAAAACGAGTTGATAAACTTTCTTTTATATCGGCGAGGAGGCAATTGGTAGCGAATATACTGGACAAAAGAAAGAAACGTAAATAATGGATCGGTTTCGGCAGCCAGCTCGGCAGATACGATCAGTTCGCCGGTTAACTTCTGAAAATAAACCAGGTTCCGCTCAAATATTTGCTTGTAGTCGATAATGGTGATAAGTTTTTCACGAATCTGGCGGTCCACCAGGTACGTTTTTCTTCCCACCACCCTGAACCCCCTTCTTTTCAAAAGCAGGGGATTCGTGGAGGGGAATAACGTGCCGAATTTTCGAATTTCCTTTTTAAGTGCGTCTTCAGGTATATGAAGTACACTTTTCCTTTCTTTCTTTTGGGGGTCTACCCAGTCGAATTCCCTGGCAATGATTCGCTTCTGCTTAGATTTAATGCGGGTGCCTGTGCTTGCCTCCGAAGAAAAAAGAGCCGGGATGTAAATGGGAAACTCCGAGTCATAGGTAAGAAAGGCTTTTCTTTCTTTCATGTCAAAGATACCGGATAGGTGAACAATGACCATACAGAGGATGAATAAAAGAGAGATATCCCTTATCGATGACCGCATCGTCCTGGTCTTCATTTTGATCTCAAAAACTAAATATAGTCCAGACAATGTAACCGATGATGGATTTAAAGAATATTCCCACCACGATCACGGTAACAGCAATGACAATGGCCACAGCTATATTTCCTTCTTTGATTTCTTCCCATTCATCAATATCTTTGTTTATAATCATCAGGACCTTCACGGACAGGTACACGGTAATCGCACCGATAAGCAAGGCATTCACCAGTGCACCCACGATACCGAAAGCAAAAGACAGTGCGGATTTAAAGGTAAACCCCGACGCAAACCTGCTGTACCAGGAATTCATAATGGGTTTCACCGATTCCAGGCACATCTGGGCCAGGGTCCAGATAAAGGAACCCAACACCAATGCAATCCCGATATTTCGGTTGTAAACGATCTCTTCTTTGACATCGATCTTTCTCCGGGTCAAAAAGGTAATAAAAACAATACTGCCTACCAATGATATAATCACCGAAGCAAAGATCAAAAAAATGTAAATAATCGTTGAAAATAATTCCAGACCAGGTGTTTCTAAGTCATGCATTGTCTACCTCGACATCCGGCATTTTAGACGTCATCGATATCTTTTGCCAGGCGAAAGCCCACGTTAACGTCTTTGTAATGGGGGTCGTAATAGCGCCGGGAAGAAACCCGCAGGAAGTAATCGGTGCGTGCCCAATCCCCACCGCGGACCACTTTATAGGCGCTGTGCTTTGGCCCTTTGGGGTGCTGTACCGGGGATTTGTTGTAGTAATTTCTTTTGTACCAATCCCAACACCATTCGTAAACATTTCCCATCATGTCGTAAAGCCCCCATTTGTTGGGTTTCAGGGTGCCCACCTCGTGGGCAGACATTTCATCTTTTTTAAACGCATTATCATAGTACCAGGCATATTGGGATAATTTCAATTTTAACGACCCATAAGAAAATCGTGACGTTGAACCGGCGCGGCAGGCATACTCCCACTCCGCTTCCGTGGGCAGCCGGAATTTCCTGCCGGAAACCCAGTTTAATTTTCTTATAAACCCTTTCACGTCATACCAACTCACATTTACCACAGGGATATTGTCTCCCTCTTTGACATATTCGCTGCCTTGCCACGGCCGTGTTTCCATCAACTCAACCCACTGCCGCTGGGTAACCTCATATTTATTCAAACAAAAACTATCCAAAAGCACATTATGGATGGGGCGTTCATCATCTTCGCCATCATTGGAGCCCATTAAAAATGACCCGGAAGGAATCAGCACCATGTCGTTGAGTATATCCCGGACTAACTCCTCGTACTGGGCTTGTTTCTTCTTTGATTTAAACAAAAATTCAAACATTTCATATCCCTCATAACCGTAAGCATTATAAAAAAAAAAGAAAATTTTTTCAACAAAAATTTTCGCTTGTGCAACTTTTTAGTGGTTTCGTGCATCTTATATTAATAAGCCAAAAAAAAAAGGAGGCCGCAGTACAATGAAAAAAAAATTAATCATTTGCTTTTTGGTTCTGGTTTTAAGCCCTTTTATATGTGCTGAAACCATTGAAAAAATCCTCCTGGAAGGAAATCAAAAAGTCTCCCGGGATACGGTTCTCTTTTATATGAAATCAAAAGAAAACGGTTTGTATTCCGAAGCTCTTCTGAGAGAGGATTTTAAAAACCTGTGGAAAACCGGTTTTTTTGAAAACATTGCCATTGAATCCGATAACGGAACCAGAGCCAAAATCGTTACAATCAAAGTAAAAGAAAATTTATTGATTTCTTCTGTCACCTATAAAACCGGAAAAAAAATAAAAGAAAATGACATCGTGGATAGACTCAAGGAACACAATATTATCCTGACGGCGTTTTCCTACTACAGCCCGTCAAAAATGAAGAAGGTGGAGAAAATCATCAAAGAAATGCTGCAGGATAAGGGGTTCAACCAGGGAAAGGTGAAGATCACGGCAAAAGAAGAGCCGGGGAAACAGCAAGTGGCATTAACGATTCGTGTGATCCGAGGTCCTAAAACCCGCATCGGAACCATTGTCTTCCCGGGCCTGGATACCCAAAAGGTTTCACCCGGTTTCTTGCGCAGGGGAATGAAACACAATAAGCCGCACGGCATATTGTCCCTCCTGGGGGGGAAAGATGTCTACAATAAAGAAAAAATCGCTGAAGACCTGGAAGAGATAAAACTGCGCCTCCAACAGAAGGGGTACCTGGAAGCAAAAGTGGGAAGACCAACGGTTTCCATGGTGCGAAAACATACGGTAATGGGTAAAGTTCAAAAGATGATGCGCATTGAAATCCCGGTGGATACCGGTCCCCAATACCGGCTGGGGAATTTGCGCATCGAAGGCAACAACGTGATCAAAAGCGAATTCTTAAAAAGACTGGTAGCGTTAAACAAAGGGGATATTTATAATATAAAGAAACGAAATAAAATCAGGGAAAATATCCGCGACATTTACGGTTCCCTGGGTTATATCTTTTGCCAGGTTGTTCCCACTGAAAATCTTGATCCGGTAAAAAAAGTGGCGGATTTGACCCTTAAAATTCACGAGGGGGATGTGGCGTATGTAGGGAACCTGGATTTTACAGGTAATACCTTTACCAAAGACTATGTGCTTCGCAGGGAATGGCTCTTAAAAGAAGGCAGCCGATTGAACATGAATGCATTAAAAGCTTGCATTACCCGAATGAGACAGTTGGGCCTGGTAGACATTGCCAAAATACCGGAATTTAAACAAGACCCCGATGATCCGCAGAAAATGGATATTGCCGTGGAGGTCAAAGAGCTCAACCGTCAAAGCATCAATTTTAATATGGGATACAGTGGTTATGAAGGCTTATTTGTGGGGTTGGGGTATTCCACCCGGAATTTCCTGGGAAGAGGAGAAACATTAGCGCTGACGTTACAAACCGGTACCCGCAGCAAACAGTACCGGCTGGCGTTTACAGAGCCTTACTTGTTTAACTTACCTGCCAGCCTGGGGTTCAGTGTGCATAAGACCGACGTGGAATACCCGGGTATATTCACCCGTAAAGGCGAAGGGTTTAGTTTATCCACCTCGGCCAGGATCGGCAGGTTTTACGGGGCCTCGCTCAGCTACAGTTTTGAAAATGTCAGGGTCAGCGATGTAGACGAAGAGTTTATCGCATCCAATCCCTATTACGCTTTATATTACAGGGACGGCACCATTTCTGCTATCTCTCCCACCATCTACTATTCCACTGTGGATTCTCCTTTATTTCCTAGTTCCGGCAGCAGATATCTTTTCAACTACAAGTATTCCGGCGGGTTCCTGGGAGGAAATGTGAACCTGCACAAAACCCGGTTCCAGTTTCTTAAATTTATACCCCTGTGGAAGCATCGCCGGCATGTTTTTGCCATCCAATTGGTTCACCAGGCGTTGATTTCCTTTGGCGGCCAGGAAGCTCCCATATATGAAAAATTCTTACTGGGCGGTGAGAATTCAATCCGTGGGTTTGATATCTACCGGATAAGTCCAAGGAATGCAAACGGAGATGTTATTGGTGGTAATAAGGCCTTCCATTTGAATCTCGAATATGCTATACCTCTTGACCGGCAGCGGCATTTATCAGCTGTTTTATTTTACGATGTAGGAAATGCTTACGATTATGGGGAGCCCATCAGTTTAAACAATGTCTACTCCTCCATGGGCCTGGAATTCAAAATTTTTGTTCCTATGCTTAATCTGCCTTTCCGGTTGATTTTTGCTTATAATCCCAGGAAATTAGAAAACGAGAATGACCATTTTTCCTTCCGCTTCGCCGTAGGACCCTCTTTTCAGTGAGGTACAATATTATTCTGAGCTTTCAGGCCAGGTGATGAGTTTTGAGCCTTGGGGCAATGNNACAAATTCGAATGACCGAAATTCAAATGACCAAAAGCCCGCGGCGCGGGCACCCTATTAAATCTAAAAATAACCCTGGTAACAATTGCATTGAGAATCAGTGTCATGTTGCTTTTGTTTTGGATTTTGAACATTTGAATTTTGGATTTGTTTGGTCTCTGCGCGATTTCGAATTTCGTGCTTCGGATTTTATTCTTTTTTTAACATATCCGTGTTTCAAACTTTGCCATACTATCATTTAATCTTTTTTTATTGTATAATATACGGACGTGCCAGAAAATGGAAACAATAAAAATAAAAAGAGGTAATCATGAGTGTTGACATAAGAGTGGTTGAAAGCAAAAAAGACCGAAAACGGTTTGTCAAAGTTCCTTTTGATATTTATAAAGGTGATGCCTATTGGATTCCCCCGTTGATCCGGGATGAGATGGAAACCTTTGATCCCCGCAAAAACCCGGCCTATGAGACTGCTGAGACCAAATTATTTGTAGCATACAAAGATGGTAAAGCAGTGGGTCGAATTGCCGGGATACTCAGCCATGCGGCCAACGAAAAGTACAATACCAAAAATTTACGATTCGGTTGGTTTGATACCATCGATGACTACAACGTGGCCCGTAAGCTTTTTGAAGCGGTTGAAAATTGGGGAAAAGAATTGGGAATGGAAACCATGACCGGTCCCCATGGGTTTACAGACTTGGACCCGGAAGGAATGTTGGTGGAAGGATTTGATCAACTGCCCACCATTTCGGTTTACTATAATTTTCCCTATTACTCGGAACTTGTCACTAAATATGGGTTCGAAAAAGAGATTGATTACGTGGAGTTTTTATCCACTGTGCCTCACGAGACCGGTATCCCGGAAAAACTGGTACGAATCGGTGAACGAATTAAACAAAGAAGCCAGGTAAAGGTGCTCAAATTCAAACGGAAACGAGAAGTCATGGAGATAGCCCCAAGGATATTTCATCTGCTGGATGAAGCCTTTGAAGAAATCTACGGTTCTGTTCCGTTGACAGAGAGGCAGATCATGTATTATGTCAAGAAATATTTTCCTTTCGTGGATAAAGACCTGGTAAAAGTAGCAGTAAATGAAAAAGACGAACCGGTGGGTTTTATGATTACACTGCCCAACCTGTCAAAAGCGTTTCAAAAAGCAAGGGGACGTCTTCTTCCCCTGGGCTGGCTTCATATCTTGCGCGCTTTAAAAGAATACGAAGTCCTTGATTTCTACCTGGCCGGGATAAAGCAAAAATATCGCGGCCAGGGGGTTGATCTGTTAATGGTACTGGATGTGGCTCAAACCGCACTGGATAAAGGATTTAAATATGCGGAATCCAATGTCGAACTGGAAACCAATAAAAAAGTCCAGGCCCAGTGGAAATACTTCAATCCCACCCAGCATAAACGCAGACGCATTTACACAAAGAAGATCGATTGAGTTTAAGAATACCAGGTTGAGGTTGAGGTTAAGGTTAAGTTTTAGAAAGCGAAATACCCAGGTTTCTCATGATAAATTCACCCAAATAAAATGAAACGTCTATCGTTAAAAGAGAAGATCGGTCAGCTTTTTATGATCGGTTTTTACGGCTATCAACTCCCCTCTCAGGTGCAAGCCTTTATTGAAGAGAATAATATCGGTTTTGTTATTCTTTTTTCCCGGAATATCGAATCCATCCCCCAGGTGATTGAATTGACAGACAATATTCATTCCCTGGGAAAAACACGCCCGTTTGTATATACGGACCAGGAAGGGGGAACTATTGTGCGTTTTAACGAGATGGCCGCGACGGTTGTCTCTGCCATGGGCATTGCAGCCACCGGTTCAGCAGAAAATGCTGAAACAGCAGGCCAACTTATCGGGGAAGACATGCGCATGTGTGGTATTGACGGTGTGTTTGCACCGGTGCTGGATGTTAACGTGGAAGAAGATAACCCGGTTATCGGTATTCGCGCTTTCTCAGACCAGCCGGAAATGGTAATAGAATATGCCTCACGCTTTTGCCGGGGCCTGGCAAAAAGCGGAGTCCTGGCTTGCGGCAAACATTTTCCCGGGCACGGGGCTGCCGCCGCAGATTCCCACCTGGGAATTCCCATCATTCATATTTCAAGGGAATACTTTATGCGCTGTTGCTTTCAACCCTTTGAAGCACTGGCAAAACAAAAAATCGACTCCCTGATGACCGGTCATGTTTTATTTCCTGGAATATCCCCTGATATTTCTACTTTTTCTTCTTACATGATTCAAGAACTACTGAGGAAACAAGCAGGGTACAACGGCGTGGTGTTTACCGACTGCCTGGAGATGAAGGCGGTAAAAGACAACTATTCCCCGGAAGATATCGTACGTAAAAGCATGGATGCCGACATCGATGTGATGATTCCCAGCCATACGCTGGATTTCCAAAATGAACTCCTGGAAATCATAATGTTTCACGTGAAAAAAAATCTTGTCCCGGAGAAACGTATCGATGAATCCGTGACTCGTATCTTAGCGTTGAAAAACAAATTGAGGGATCAAAGAACGCCGGAAGGCTCAAAAGAGCCGTTTCGATTGAGAAAGAGTATTGCCCTGGAGCAAAAAATAGCCGATCAATCTGTGACTCTTTTACGAAACAGGGCCGGTATCCTGCCAATAGAAAAAAATAAAAAAATCCTGGTATTGGAATGGTCGCGGCTGATTAATGGGCCATCTATAGCTGAACAGGAAAAGAAGTCCATGATTGGCGAGATTTCCGGCAAGTACCTGGCAAATAGAGACCTGAACGTGCTGAAACCGGATGAGCCGTTGCCTGAAAACCTGGAGCGCCGTTTAAATGACTACTCTTATATTATTGCCTGCATCTATTCCCGGACCGGAGAAATCGACCAATACCAGACCGAGGCCGTCAAAAAACTCCTTCAACTTAGAAAAGACGCGGTTATAGTTTCCCTGGAAGCGCCTTATGAGATTAAGAAATTCCCTTCCGTGGATACATTCCTTGTTACCTATGGGTTCCGAAAGGTCCAGGTCGAAGCACTATTTAAAGTCCTAACCGGCGCGATCAAACCCACCGGCCGATTGCCGGTGAAGATAAAAAGCCTATTCCCCCGTAGATTTGGGTTAGATTTTTAAAAAGCCTCCGGCGGCCCGCTTTTTTGTAAAAAAGCGGGGCAAAAAACTTTTCAAGAAGGTCCTTCGGACCATCTGGAAGAAAACATGGGGTCGCGTCTCAACAGGTTGTCCGAGAACTCATATTTATCCTTTTCTAAGGGTGAACACGAGGTTCACCCCTACAAAGGCTGATCAACGCTGCATTTGGTAGGGGCGAATCTTGTATTCGCCTGTCTTTCGATAAAATTTTCTATTCTCGGACAACCTGTCAACATTTGACAGGCTGACCCGACCCCCAGAAGTCAGAAGTCGAAGGCTTCCTCCCCACACGGGAAGGAAGCCTTCAGATGACGTGGTGTTACTCCTTAGTGGCTTTTACGCGGTCTTCTTGTGACATGGCAGCCAGGCGTTTAACTTCCTTCAAATCCAGTTTGAGGCCTTCAGCTACGCGGCTTCCGTACTGCTCGTCGGCCTTATAGAATAACGCCGTTTGACGCAGTTGGATTCGTTTCTGGGCGTTGCGCAGATGGGATACGATGTTCCCGATCAGATGATCGCGGTCCTGGTCGGACATCACGTTACGATAAAGGTTTCCGGCCTGGACAAAGTCGTCATCGGAAAGGGTGTAAGAATGTCGTGCCGCCATTCCTGAAACATCGATAGGCGGTTGACCCACACTGGGATCAGGTTCGGGGCCGCCAAAACTGTTGGGATAGTAATTGGGACCGCCGCCGCCATTGGCATCAACGCGCATGAAACCATCCCGCTGATTGCTGAACTCCGGGGCTGCTTTGGGGGCATTCACCGGCAGAAGATGGTAGTTGGGACCCAGACGATGGCGGTGGGTATCATGATAGCTGAAAAGCCGGCCCTGTAACATCTTGTCCGGTGAAGGACCGATACCGGGAACGAAATTCCCCGGGGAGAAAGCCGACTGCTCGACATCGGCAAAGTAATTTTCCGGGTTACGGTTGAGTACCATGCGGCCGAAAGGCTGAAGCGGCACATCGCCGTGAGGCCAGACCTTGGTAATGTCGAAAGAGTCGAACCGGTATTTCTCGACCTGCTCAGGAGTCATAACCTGGACGTAGACCTTCCAGGCCGGGTAATCACCCTTCTCGATGCTGTCATACAGGTCGCGGGTGGCTTGATCCGGGTCCTCGCCAGCCAAACGTACAGCTTCTTCCCGGGTCAGGTTTTGGCTTCCCTGCTCGGTTTTGAAATGAATCTTGACCCAAAAGTATTCACCTTTGTTGTTATACCACATAAAGGTATGTCCGCTGTACCCGTTCATGAAGCGATAACTTTTGGGCGTACCGCGATCGGAAAAGAGAATCGTGACCTGGTGGATGGACTCCGGTGTAAGGGAGAGAAAGTCCCAGAACATATTCGCATCCTTGGTATTCTTCGCCGGGTGACGCTTTTGGGTGTGGATGAAGTCGGGAAACTTCAACGGATCACGGATAAAGAAAACCGGCGTGTTGTTGCCCACCATATCATAGTTTCCTTCCTCCGTGTAAAACTTAACCGCGAAACCACGGGGGTCCCGCTCAGAATCGGCTGATCCCTTCTCGCCGCCCACTGTAGAAAAACGGACAAAGACTTCAGTACGTTTGCCTACTTTGGATAGAAAGTTGGCACGGGTGTACTTTGTCACGTCGTGGGTGACTTCGAAATAGCCATATGCACCGGCCCCTTTGGCGTGAACAACCCTCTCTGGAATCCGTTCGCGATCGAAATGGGCCAATTTTTCGATTAAATGTATATCCTGGATAAGAGCCGGACCCTTCTTTCCAGCAGTCATTGTATTCTGGTCGTCTGCCACAGGCATGCCGAAGCTTGTGGTAAGAGTCTTTTTTTTCATGGCTATCTAACACCTCCTATTTAAATTTTTTAAAGACACAATCATTTTCATAATGATTATGAATTGTGGCATATTATATACCCCCCCGGAGGAGTTGTCAAGCATTTAATATTTTTTTCTTGAAAAAGTGAAGTTCGGCTATTTCTTGCAGTCGGGGCAGGTTCCCTTCAATTCGATATTAATATGATTGATATGCCAATCTGACAAAGAATTACCGGTTTGATAGTCAACTGCAGATTGTTGTATTTGAGTCTTGTGGTTAATTCTCACGTCTATCATTTTCCCACACGTATCGCAGACAAGGTGGTGGTGGGGGTCAAGGTTTGCGTCGAAGCGCATGAGTCCATCGGGGCCTTTTATACGGATAAGAAGGCCCGCTTCTACCAGGTTATTCAGGTTCTGGTACAGGGTAGCGACGCTCATGGGATACCCTTTATTGCGAAGGGCTGCCATGATCCCCTCCGGGTTCAGGTGATCGTTTTTGTCACCAAGTAATGCCAGAACCAGCCGGCGGGCCTTGGTGGGCCGCAGCCCGTGTTCACGCAATCTCTCAGACACTTCAGGGTTATCAGGGTT
>WVZO01000122.1 GCA_011772425.1 Candidatus Aminicenantota bacterium | reverse complement strand
AACCTCCTTCCACCTCCCACCAAAAATTCTTTTAGCCTACGCGCGCTTGCCGAAAGGACACGACGTAAGAGCAAAATAGCTCTGACCTCAGAGCAAAAAGATTTATTGTCAGAGCATAAAGATTTATCCTCAGAGCAAAAAGATTTAATTTCGACTGAAAAAAACAAATCGTCCTCAAAAGTCGTCCTCGGTGCGTGTAAGTTTGTAAATTTTGAAATCCGGGGAGCGGACCTCTGAAAACTGGAAACCGCATCGAAGGTGCCAGGTACTTTATTTTGTGGAAAATGATATCTCGAGAGCGGCAACATTTTGTTTAANNTGTTTAATGCATGAATCTTTCAGGGTTATTGAAATAAACTTCTTGATGAATCCAAAAGCGTTTTTGATGGTTGAAGAATATTTCTTGACGAATCTAAAAACGGTTTGGATGATTGAAGAATATTTCTTGACGAACCCAAAAACGGTTTGGATGGTTGNNATGGTTGAAGAAAATTTCTTGATGAATCCAAAAAAGTTTTGGATTGATGAAGAAAATTTCTTGATGAACCCAAAATCGTTTTGAATGATCCCAAAAAATTTTTGCATGAACCCAAAATCGTTTTGAATGATTCCAAAAAATTTTTGTATGAACCCAAAAACGTTTTGGATGATCCCAAAAAATTTTTGCATGAACCCAAAATTGCTTTGGATGATTCCAAAAAATTTTTGCATGAACCCAAAAACGTTTTGGATGATTGAAGAATATTTCTTGACGAACCCAAAATCGTTTTGGATGATCCCAAAAAATTTTTACATGAATCCAAAATTGTTTTGGATGAACCTGGACGATTTCTTTGGGTATAGGTGAGTGAAAAAGGGTGTCAGGCCAGAAATAGATGCAGGGGTTTGATTCATCGTAGGGGCTTGATTCATCAAGCCCTTCTATCGACGTCTCATTCCTGGGTTTGATAAATCAAACCCCTACTTGCCCGCAGGGCACCATTCTAATTGTCAATAGTCAATTGTTAATTATTAATTGTTAATGTTATCTAACTGCCCTGAGGGCACATTGTTGTTTGGAATTTGGGATTTGGTGCTTGGAATTTCCCCTGAAAGGGGATGAAGGGCACCTTATCTCTCGTACCGCACGGGCACTCTAAAAAAACTATTGCCCTCCGTGCGGATCTACTAACCCCTATTTTTTCTACAGGATGGGCAGTAATATCTGTTAGCTCAAAAAACATTTAGCCTGCCCATCCTGATCTCCTATGCCTCCGGCGGCCAGGGGGCTCTTTTCGAGAAAACTGCCCCCTGGACCCCCGCAAAAGCTTTTCATAGTTAAAAAATTCTTGTTGACGGATTCGCTAATCTATATTACTATTATTCCGATGAAACAATTGAACAATAGGTAGTTAACAATGAAAAAGAAAGTAATCGTTCTTGCAATGATATTCTTTTTTGCTTTGCATTTCGGTTACGGGGTTGATGAGGCTTCTACTAAAAAGATCGAATACTATGAAAACGGACAGAGAAAAGCGGAAGGTTTTTATAAAGATGGAGAAAAACACGGGTATTGGGTCAATTGGGATGAAAGCGGGGAGCGAGAGAGCGAAGGGGAATATGTAAAAGGAAAACGCCATGGTGTCTGGATATTTTTTAATGAAAGTGGATTAATAGGTGGTGAATACGAATATAATGAGGGAAAGAAACATGGACAATGGATTAGTTTTTATAAGGACGGTCAAAAGAGATTCGAAGGGGAATATAAGGAGAACAAACGGCACGGTACCTGGAGATGGTGGTATCAAGATGGAAAAATGATGTTCTATGTAACCTTTAAAGAAGGCAAACCCAATGGAAAGTGCATCTACTGGTACGAAAACGGGATAAGAGGATATGAAGGCGAATACAAAGCGGGCAAGAAAATGGGAAACTGGAAAAAATGGTACGAGAGTGGCGAATTAAAGTACGATGAGATTTATCAAGAGGACAGGAGACAGGGGCGTTGGGTCAATTGGTATGAGAATGGGATGGTGCGTTATGAAGGTGAATATAAAGTGGATGTACCCCAGGGAACCTGGACCCGCTGGTACGAAAACGGCCGGAAATCTGAGGAAGGAGAATACAAAGATGGTATGCGGGTGGGCAAATGGACCATGTGGTATGAAAATGGAATAAAGCAAGAAGAGGGAGAGTATATAGAGGGTCTTCGCCATGGAAACTGGACACAATGGGACAAGGATGGAAATATCGTAAGCGAAGAGATTTACGACGAAGGCAAGTTGGTAGTAAAGATAAAGTAAGGCCATTAAGAAGTAGGAAGTAGGAAGTAAGTAGTAGGGAGTAAGGAAGGGGCTAAAGAAGTAGAATGAAAACAATGGGGTAAAATGCAAAAAAACATGGTACAATGACTGTCCGCATATGAAAAATTTTTTGCCCCGCTTTTTTACAAAAAAGCGGGCCGCCGGAGGCAATTGATTGAACCTGGGATTTGTGGTAGAATTTTTTTATGAAACGATGTCCATTCTACCCAAACACATTGGTTTTGTTCTTGTTGTTATTTGCTGTTGTTTCTGTTCATGGCTTTGCTCAAACTCAATTAGAGGAGCAGGCGGTTACGTTCCAATTAAATGAAGAGACCTTTCAGGTATTGGTTCAATTATCAGGATCAGGAACTGGCAGCGATATTTTCCTGGAGGGTCCGGGAATCGAAAGCAAAAACCTGAGTTTTCATTTTCCCGGGGAAAACTTATTCCCTGTGGTAACGGTTAACGAACACAACAACCGGTTCATGATCTCCTGGATGCATTACTGCAAAGGAAATGTACAATTATGCCTCTACGATTCCTTTGTGGATGATTCCCGTTGGCTTGCCCTGGAAAATTTCACCTCTGTTTACCCGTTGGCTGTCATTTTTAATGATGAGATTCCTATTCTGCTCCTTTTTAAAGGAAACAACTCAGACAATACGGATATTTTTTATTACCATCTGGGAACCGGGAGTGTGGTGAATATTACCAGGACCCAGGATTCGGAGCAGCGGATCGATATCTTTGACGAGGAAAACCGGGTATTCATCGAGGCTGAAACCCTTTTTCACCATTATCGATATCGCATAAAGAAGAGAAATTTAAAAGTCACGTTAACCAAAAAAAAGGCGTATGAATTCGATTGGGAACGGCATCAACCGGCTGCTGACCAGGAAGGTCTTGCCATCAATACTATGGTAGGATTTGGTGACAGTATTACCTGGGGGCGGATGAATATGTATAACCTGGAAGGGGATTATCACCCGGAGTTGGCGTACCTGGCCCGGCTGCAAGAGTTATTTGCTGTTAATTACGGGCAGACGTATACGATTAATCTTAGTGTTCCCGGTGATCGAACCATTGACGCGATTGAGCGGATGGATGAAGATTTTTCTGACGTCGATGCGTTCTTCTGCCTGGTGATGTTTGGAACCAATGATGTGGCATCTGCAGACTTTGATGCCGATGCATCCGTTGAAAACCTGGAATTCATCGTAACGACTTCCCGGGATTTTTATCACATGTATCCGGTTATCTCTACCATTCCGCCTCAGCGGCGCTATCACCCCACCCTTCAATATTTTAAAGAAAATACCGAGACATTGAATACCCGGATCATTGAAATGGCCACAAAAAATCAAGTCCCATTTATCGATACTTATACAGCTTTTATGGAACATCCGCTGGGCTGGGTGGCGCTGATAGAAGATATCAAGGGCAACCATCCCAATCCCGAGGGGCACCTGGTTATTGCCAACCTCTTTAAAGAAAAAATACTGGAATTGCCCCCGGCAATACCCCAAAACATTGTCCCATCCGATACAAGCACTTCATCACAAACCGTTACCTGGTCTGCTAACCAGGAATTCGATTTCAGTCATTATTATATTGAATTCGGTTATTTCCCGGATCAATTAAACCGAAACCTCTCCACTCTCGATAGTTTTTACACGTTTATTGTCATACCGCTGCATGCTCCCTTTAATTCAAAACTTTATTTCCGCATCCAAGCGATAGATAAAGACGGCAATACCAGTGAATTCACTCCCATTCAGAGAGTAGATTTTGACTGAATTGCACAGAGGTGGGAATTTTGATATAATCTTCCGATGCTGATGGAATCGGAAAAGAAAAAAGACACTGCGGTAAACGTTGTGCTGGCTTTAATCCTGGTGGTGACTTTTATCTTATCGGTCAAGCAGTCGGCCCCTTTTGATTCGGTGGATGAAATAGGTCTCATGTACTGGATCAGGAACCTGGACCTGGACCCTTTCCCGGTCTTGAATTATCCACCGCTGTTCCTATATCTTCATTATATCCTATCATGGGTGTATGGAATTATTTTGACTCTCCTGGGAATTATCAGCGACAGTTCCTTTTTCTTAGCCTCAGATACGGGATTTCGATTTGCTTTGGAAGCAGGTAGGGTGATCAATGCACTCCTGGTCACTCTCCTGGTTTATGTGGTATACAAAACAGGAAAAGAGTTTTTTAGTAAACTCACCGGCTTAATGGCTGCTTTACTGGTTAGCGTTAATTACCTGGTGATCCTTTATGCCCATTTTTTTAAACCTGGAATTCTCGTTACTCTATTAATAACCGTCACGCTTTATTTCCTATTAAAATACCACCACACGTCAAAACCCAGGTATATTCTGTTTTCGTCTTTTTTCTTCGGATTATCCACAGCGGCACAATTCAATGCCTTTCCCTTTATATTGGTAATTGTGTTGGCGGTTTTATTGACATTTAAAGTGAGCCCAATAACCGGCGAAAAAAAGCCCCGCCCGTTGAAAAAGGTTTTTCTTTTTTTGCCCCTGGGAACGGCTGCGGGATTTTTCCTGGGCGCGCCCAACTGGCTCATTCATCCCATTGGTAATATAAAAAACACTATTAAGCTGTATTCCCCGGATCCCGGTATTCTTCATCAGCAATTCGAACCCAAATCTTTCCTGGAAGTACAGGGAGCATTTTTCCAGGATTTGATTGCCCATTTCGGATTGATTTTCTTTATTTTCTTGGCGGCAGGCATTGTGATTGCTTTTCTTTCCAGGGATAAAAGAGACATCCTGGTGACTTGTTTTATCATTATTTATATTGTTGGTTTTTCTTTTTTTGGGTATTATGGGGAGCGTTTCGGTCTACCTGTTTACCCGGCAGTGGCGTTAATGGTGGGTAAAGCCCTGTTTGTGGATATAAAGAAAGTTTTCCAGCGCTTTCGCTTGCTGCCGCAATTTGCAGGTGCTTTTAAATACGCCGCTGTATTATTATGGATTTTCATCGGGGGGTATGCACTGAACCAAACCATTGATAATGTAAAGACCTTCAACCTGATGAAGACCCAATCCAGGTGGGATCGCATCCTTGAATACAGGCAGCAGCATAACATCACAGACGAAAACTACAATGTGGCCCGTCAGATTTATACTCCCCCATTTCGCAGAGGTGATACGAAACTCACTAGAGGATTTCATTTAAGATTTCCCAAAAGGGACAGGAAAAAAACATTGCACTTTATCCAGGCCCATTTGCCAACCTACAACTGGTTCACGGCAGGAGAGGAAGCAAAGGGAAAAAAAGAGTCCAAAACCATCAACCTGAGAAGGCATAAACCATTTTATGAAGTCCGTAAAAGGACGTATCAGCCCTGGGACCCGGAGTGTGTTTTTTTGTATCGGATACCCAAAGAACTACAGGGCATCGAACCGGGTAAAGAAGAGGTTTGGTTACCCAGGCCTTTTTACCGGGGGGAGCATACTTCTTTCTTACCCTTGCACGTTTACGAGCAAAACCCCAATTTTGGCAAATTGGTTAAAAGAACTGAAACCAATACGTATACATATGAGCATTGGC
>WVZO01000626.1 GCA_011772425.1 Candidatus Aminicenantota bacterium | reverse complement strand
CGTGGGTTTCATACAACTGGTTGGCCATATACTGGGTTCCATCACCTCCCACCGTGATGATTACGTCCAGCTCATTGTATTCCACTGTCTTCACTACCTGTTCCGATACATCCTTGTATTCGATTTTACCTTTATGGTTTTTTACCGGGTACTTAAACGGATTATCCCGGTTGGAGGTCCCCAGGATCGTTCCCCCCCGGGGCAGTATACCGGAAACATCTTTTAATTCCAGCTTATGCACGTTTTTCTTTATCAAACCGCCAAATCCATCCCTGATACCGTAAACTTCAACACCATATTCCCGGTAAGCCGTTTTCACTACAGCGCGGATAACCGCGTTTAAACCGGGACAGTCACCCCCCCCGGTAAGTATCCCGATTCGCTTTATCTTTTTCATACTTTCTCCTTTAGCTTTTTTAGCCACGAAGATTTTCCTTTGTGTCTTTGTGGCTATCTTTTCTATAACCTTTGATTTCGTTTTCCAGGTTGTCTATAGCCTTCTTTAAATTTTCCTTTAACTGGCCGTAATCCTCCCTGGGGGCATCCTGGGGAATCACAAAGGGCTCGCCGTACGCATACGTGATTTTGCTGAAAGGCAGCGGTATTTTGAATTTATCCCAGGTTTTTTCAAACACCTTCTCGCGGCTGGCATGCCAGCAAATGGGCACAATCACCGAATGGGTCTTCTGGGCCAGACGGATGGTTCCATCTTTGATCTGCTGCGAAGGACCTTTGGGTCCGTCTGCTGTGATCAACACTTCCGAATTGTCTTCTTTGATGGTATTGACCAATTCTAAGAATGCCCGAGTTCCTCCTTTTGACGATGACCCCCGTACCGGTTTCATGTTAAATTCAACCGCCACCTGTGATACCAATTCACCATCCTCGGAAAGAGAAATCAACGGCCGCGCCCCGGTATTTTTGAACCGGTAGATCGTCACAAATATATGCCGGTGCCAGTAAGCATATATAATAGGTATATTCTTCTCCTTTAATTCATGGATTTTTTCAATTCCCACGATTGTTATTTTGCACGTTTTGATGATGGCATGGATCAACAATTTGGCTGCTTTTTTTATCAAAAAATATTTAATCTTCTGCCGCAATGTCATACTCTTTAATCTTATCCAGCAATGTTTTGTAACTGACTGTCAGGAGCTCTGCCGCGCGGGTTTTATTAAAGCCCACGTCTTTTAGTGTCTGTTCGATTTTCATCTTTTCTACCATCCGCGTTGCCCGGGCAGTCACCTGTTTCAGGCTGCCGGAAAAATTAAAATCATCCACCAGGGAAAAGGGCTTTTCAGGAAGCACAATATCGCTTTCTGTAATCTCCTGGTCTTTGCATAAAATTAACGCCCGTTCGATGGTATTCAGCAGTTCCCTGATGTTGCCGGGCCAGCGGTAGTTTTTCAATTTCTCCTTTGCCTTTTCCGCAAGAAAAATATCACCTTTTTTCATCTCCCGGGAAAATTTTTTAACAAAGTACTCTGCCAGCAGGATGATATCCCCATCTCGATCCCTTAAGGGTGGAAGTTGAATAGGGAACACGTTGATCCTGAAGTACAGGTCTTTGCGGAATTTTGATTCGGAAACGGCTTTTACCAGGTTCACATTGGTGGCAAAAATAAAGCGGATATCCAGGTCGATTTCCTGGTTGCTGCCGATGCGGCTGACTTTTTTTTCTTCAATCACCCGCAGGATTTTGCCTTGTAAATTCAGGGATAAATCCCCGATTTCATCCAAGAAAAACGTGCCCCCCTGGGTCAGCTCCAATTTGCCGATCTGGCGAACATAAGCGTCCGTATAAGCCCCCTTCTCATGACCAAACAATTCATTTTCCAGCAGATTTTCCGGGATGGAGGCCGAATTAATTGCCACAAAGGGCTTTTCCTTTCTAGCGCTTAAGTTGTGAATCGCCCGGGCAAATAGCTCTTTGCCGGTGCCACTTTCCCCCAGCAGCAGCACCGGTGTCTCCGTACCTGCCACCTGTTTTAATTTTTCCGCTTCTCGTAAAATAGACGGGCTGCTGCCAATGATGACTGATTTTTCCAATTCTGACTCGTAGATTTCTTTAAAAATAATATTTTCCCGCAGAATCCGGGTGGACTCCAATGCCTTCTCCACGATCAAAAACAGGTAATCCGGGTCTACGGGTTTGGAAACAAAGTCAAATGCTCCTTGTTTCATGGCTTTCACTGCCAGCTCGATGGAACCGAAAGCGGTCAGCATGATAAAGGGAATATTCATATGTTTTATTTTCTTTAAGAACTCGATGCCGTCAACCCCTGGCAGTTGAAGATCGGAAATGATAACGTGAAAGTTTTCTTTTTTGAGCAGCAGCATGGCATCGGATACATCGTCTGCGGTTTTGACCAGGTATCCTTTTTCGCTCAGGATGCTTTCCAGCATCTCTTGCATGGATTTATTATCTTCAACCACCAGTAGTTTATTCATGCTTACTATTATAAAATAAAACAGTTTTGTTTGCAAAGTGATATTTTGTTCTGGGGTTTACAAAATCCTTTAAATATTGTATGATTTCTTTTCTTAAAATACATCTTGCAAAGAAAGGCGGTTCACAATTATGTTTAAAAGTAGAAGTAATAAAAGCATAATACGGATATTTCTGTTTAGTTTGCTTTTTATTTCCTTTATGTCCACGGCGGTTATCGGCTACCTTTGGGTAAGTAATGAATTCCGGCACTTTGAAGAAGATTCGGAAACGATGCGGCGCGAGTATATAGACTCTCAAAAGGCATTGATAAAGGATGAGATTGAAAAGGTAATCGATTATATTCAATACAGCCGGTCAAAAACCGACGAGTTGTTAAAGCAGTTACTCAAGGAACGAGTGTATGAAGCCCACAGTATTGCCGCTAATCTCTACCGGGAATACCGCGGTGTGAAAAATGAAAGAGAATTAAAACTGCTAATAAAAGAAGCACTCAGGCCGATCCGCTTTAGTAAAGGAAGAGGGTATTTTTATATACATCGGATGGATGGGGTGTTGGAGCTTTACCCGGTGAAACCGCACACCGAAGGTGAGAACCAGTGGGATTTGCAAGACAAACATGGAATCTATGTGGTTCGCAAGGAAATTCGCAAGCTCAAAGAACACCATGAAGGGTTTTTGGAGTATTCCTGGAAAAATCCCTTCGGGAAGGGTTATGTAAAATATTCCAAGGTTAGTTTTGTAAAACACTTTAAGCCTTTTAACTGGTATATCGGCAGTAAAGAGTACCGGGAAGATTTTCTGCAAGATATCCAGTTGGAAATATTAAAACGGATAGGTAAGATCAGGTTTGGAAATGGCGGGTATATTTTTGTCACTGATTTTGACGGTGTGACTTTATGGAATGAGGCCCGGAGAGACCTGATCGGCAAAAGGGTCTGGGCCACGAAGAGCCCCGGTGGTGAAGATGCTGTCAAAAGGGCGCGAGAAGAGGCTGTAAAACCCACAGGAGGTTTTATCGAATATGAATGGTATAATCCTGCTTCGAAAAGACTGGAACCAAAGATTTCCTTTGTAAAAGCGGTACCGGATTGGGAGTGGATCATTGGTGCCGGGGTATACAAGAATGAAGTGGAGGGCGTCATCGCTCAAAAAAAACAGGAGTTGCAAACGCACGTCAATCAACAGGTGCTTAATATCATCGGCCTATTTTTGCTTATTTTTTTAGTTGTTATTGTTATCACCCTGTTTTTTTCAAAGCGGCTCCGGAAGGAATTTGATGTATTTTTGTCGTTTTTCAGGAAAGCGGCTGTCAGCCATGAGAAAATCGATAGGAGCAAGCTTTTTGCCGAAGAATTCAAAATGCTGGGGGAGTCCGCCAACCAGATGTTGGAGGAACGGCAGGTAGTAGAAAAGTCCTTGCGGGAGAGTGAAGAACGGTTGGCCGTTACATTTCGCTCCATTGCCGAGGGTGTGATTACCACGGATACAGAGTACAATGTGGTGTTAATCAACCACGCTGCCGAAGGATTAACCGGCTGGGGGCAAAAAGACGCCCGGGGAAAATCCCTGCCCCGGGTTTTTCAAATTGTAGATGAAAAGACCAACGAACCGGTTCAACATCCGGTAATGATGGCTGTGGAGCAAGACAAAGTCATTGGCTCAGCCGGGCCGGTTGTCCTGGTTGCCAGGGATAAAACCCGGCGATTGATATCCCACAGTGCTGCGCCTATCCGGGATAAAGACGGTAACATTATCGGTGCGGTAATGGTGTTCCAGGACATCACGGAAAAGAGAAAGATGGAAGAGGAACTGCAAAAAGCCCAAAAATTGGAGTCCCTGGGGATGTTGGCCGGCGGTATTGCCCATGACTTTAACAACATGCTCACCGGTGTCCTGGGGAACATTAGCCTGGCAAAATCCCGCCTGAAACCCGGGCATAAAGTTTATAAACCGCTTTCCCTGGCTGAAGCGGCTGTGATCAAAACCAAACAGTTGACCAACCAGTTACTTACCTTTGCCAGCGGCGGCGAGCCTGTTAAAAAGGTTCATGCTGCGGCTGAGTTGATTGAAGAATCAGTGGTTTTTGCGCTCCGAGGTTCCAATGTAAAATGTGAATTCCAACTGCCGGGAGACCTGCCGCCTGTTGAAGTGGACAAAAGCCAGATGAACCTGGCACTCAACAATTTAGTCCTTAATGCGGTTCAGGCCATGCCTGGCGGTGGTATCTTGAACGTATCCGCAGTAAATGTGTCTCCAGGGGCAAAGACCGGTTTACCCCTGGAGGATAAACGGTATGTAAAGATTGCGATTCAAGATACCGGTGCCGGTATACCCAGGAAATTGATAAAAAAGATATTTGATCCCTACTTTACTACCAAACCCGAAGGCAGTGGGTTGGGGTTGACATCAGCTTATTCAATTATAAAAAAACATGGGGGTTACATCGATGTAAAATCCCGGGTAGGCAAAGGCTCGACCTTTACCGTTTATATCCCTGTTTCTGACAAAGACATTGCTGAACCTGCGCTTGACACTGCAGGCATTGCTGACAGAAAGGGAGAGGAGGAACTTATTAAAGGTACCGGTAGGGTTTTGGTAATGGATGATGATGAAACCGTAGGGGAGGTTGCCAGCAGTATGTTGGAAGAAATGGGGTATCAGCCGGAAATTGCCCTGGATGGCAGTGAGGCCATTGAATTGTACAAGGATAATCTTGAAACCGGTCATCCCTTTGATGTTGTCTTAATGGATTTGACTATTCCTGGTGGTATGGGTGGGGGTGAAACCATCAAAAAACTGCTGGAGATAGACCCTGATGTAAAAGCGATTGTTTCCAGTGGTTATTCCAATGATCCCATTATGGCAAATTTCAAAGAATATGGGTTCCGGGGATGCCTGGCCAAACCTTATGAAATGCAAGATTTAAATCAAATCCTCCAGCAGGTGTTGAGCAGCAAATAGTAGGAAGTAGGTAGTAGGAAGTAAACTGGGGCTGCTCCCCTATACTATAGTCCCTCTATATCTAGCATAAGATTAGCGATATTTACAATAATAATGTTGTTATCTACTGTAGAAACGTCAGGAAGTCCGGGAGATAGGCTTAAAATACAGACTGCTTATATATAAAAAGCAGTACTGGGTTTTGGTAAAAAGCAGCCTGCTTTTTTGGGTTTTGTTTGACTGATACACAATTTTTGATCAGGATATAATCCTATCTCCAGTAGAAGCAGTTTGGTTATCGAGATGGAAATATTTTCCCTCTGTGTCCTCTGTGCTCTCTGTGGTAAAATTAGAATTGCTGCATTTATCATTTTTCTGTTGATTTCCGGGGTGATTTCTTGTAGAATGTAGAATGACAATTTTGTATTGATAAAAGGAGAGAAATTGAGATGGCAGTGAAAAAGTCATTGCGATGCATGTGCCTCACCGGGCTGTTTATAATTTTAATTTCTTTTGTATTATTGGTACATTTGCAGGCCCAGACCCGGGACGGGGCGGCGGGGTCTGAAAAAGAAACACAACAGGCGGAGCAGGTAAAAAAGGAAGAAGGGCTTTCTTTAAGAGATTGGATAGGGTTGGGGCTGTTGATTGTTG
>WVZO01000440.1 GCA_011772425.1 Candidatus Aminicenantota bacterium | reverse complement strand
TGAAAACATTCCCCTTGGTAAGCCTATCAGCAATAACCGGATATGGATTTTAAATAAAAATGACAACGTGCAGCCGGTGGGAATAGCAGGTGAATTATGCATCGGTGGTGACAGTCTTGCCCGCGGCTATTTAAACCAGCCCGAATTAACCGCAGAGAAGTTTGACCATGATTTATGGGATTTTCATGATTACCATGATGATAAAAAAAAGGAAAATTATCAAAAGTTTTTTGGGGGGTCCAGGGGGGCGATTTTACAAAAAAGCCCCCCTGGCCGCCGGAGGCTTTACCGAACCGGCGACCTGGCGCGGTGGCTGCCGGACGGCAATATTGAATTCCTGGGTAGAATCGATAACCAGGTCAAGATCAGGGGATACCGGATAGAGACGGGAGAAATCCAGAATTATCTATTAAAACATGAAGCGGTCAAAGAAGTGCTGGTCATGGCCAGGGAGTATGAAAGCGGAGAGAAATATCTCTGCGCTTATATTGTACCTGTTTCCCCGCTTCACCACAGTTCTTTTTCACTATCCCGGTTGAAGGAGTATTTGTCCGGGGAATTGCCTGCTTATATGGTACCGGCACATTTTCTCACAGTGGAGAAGATGCCTTTAACCCCCAACGGCAAAACGGATAGGAAGGCACTGCCGGACCCGGAAATCGGGAAAAGTGGTGCTGTTTATATCGCTCCGCGGGATGAAATCGAAAAAAAACTGGCGGAAATATGGTCCGAAACGTTAGAAATAGAAAAAGAGCAAGTGGGTATCGATGATGATTTTTTCTCATTGGGCGGCCACTCTTTAAAAGCCACCTATGCGGCGGCCAAAATATCTAAAACCTTTAATGTAAAGTTCCCATTGGGTAAAGTGTTTGAGGGAGCAACCGTAAGAGCACTGGCCGGGTATATTAAAAAAGCAGGGGTCCAGAAATTCGAACCTATAATACCGGTGGAAAAAAAAGAATACTATGTGTTAACACCGGCACAAAAACGTTTGTATATATTGCAGCAGATGGAATTGGAAAGCACAGGGTATAATTTGCCCTATGTACTGCCCCTCAAAGAAGATGTTAACCTGGAAAGATTGGAAAAAGCCTTCAGGAAATTGATCTCCCGCCATGAGAGTTTAAGAACATCCTTTGAGTTGAAAGAAGATGAACCGGTCCAGAGGATACACGGGGAAAATTACAAATTCCAAATTACAAATTACAAGCAAATTACAAATTCCAAATTACAAATTAAAAATATAATCAGAAATTTTGTACACTCCTTTGATTTATCAAAAGCACCTTTATTGCGGCTGGGATTGATAAAGATGGAGGAGACCAAACACCTATTGATGGTGGATATGCATCACATCATAACCGACGGTACATCCCAGGAGATACTAACAGGAGAATTAATGGCCCTGTATTCACATCCCGGTAAAGAGTTACCTCCTTTGCCGCTGCAGTATAAAGATTATGCAGAGTGGCAAAACAGCTGTAAACAGCAAGAATTAGTTACGCGCCAGGAAACCTACTGGCTCGAATTATTCGCAGATGATTTACCCGTTCTCAATCTTCCCTTTGATTATCCGCGACCGGTTTTGCAAAGTTTTGCTGGCAGCAGAATTCGTTTTGTATTGGGTGAGCAAGAAACAAGACATCTCAAACGCATGGCCGGAGAAAATGATGCAACCCTTTACATGACGATTTTGTCGATATTTAGCATACTGCTTTCCAGGCTGAGCGGAGAAGAAGATATCATTGTCGGCACCCCTATTGCCAGCCGGCAGCACCCGGATACTGAGAAGCTCATCGGTATGTTTGTCAATACCCTGGCAATGAGGAATTATCCGAAAGGAGATAAATCCTTTAAAGAATTCCTGGAAGAAGTAAAAAGATATACATTGGCAGCCTACGAGAACCAGGAATACCCATTTGACGAATTGGTGGAAAGAATTTCCGTGCCGAGAGATACCGGTCGGAATCCCGTATTTGATGTGATGTTTAATCTTTTGAACCAGGCAGATTATAATGATAATGACGCTGTCCCCCTGGTGGACGAAGATCGTGACGCTTCTACGTCCTATGAAAATGTTACGGCAAAATTTGATTTGAATTTAACTGCGCTGGAACGGGGTGAGATCCTTTACTTCAGCCTGGAGTATTGTACAAAACTCTTTAAAAACGAAACCATCGAAAGGTTTATAAAATATTTCAAACAACTTGCGGCATCGGTGATTGCCAACCCGGAACAACGGTTGTCAGAACCGGAGATATTACCCGAAGAAGAAAAGGCCGGGATTCTAAGAATATTAAGTGGAGAGACAGAAATCTTTAATAACTATCGAACCATCCAGCGGATGTTTGAGGGAATTGTTGAAAAGGGGCCGGAAAACACAGCATTGGTATTGGGAGAAAATCAACTTACCTATGAAGAATTAAATTTGAAGGCGAACCAACTGGCATGGGCATTGAGGTTGAAAGGAATAACCCCGGATGCGGTGGTTGGTTTAATGGTAGAACGGTCCATCGAGATGATTATAGGGATTATGGCCATCTTGAAAGCTGGCGGGGCTTGTTTACCCATAGACACCGATTACCCGGAAGAAAGAAAAAAATATATGATAGAGGACAGCAGCGTCAAGGTATTATTAACCAATTGCGATATACAAGGTATTTCCATTGATTTACCTGAAGATACAGGGTTAATAGATATGAGCGATGATAAAATCTACAGGGGAGAAAAAGGAAATGTTAGAAATATCGATAAGGGAAGTAATCTTGTATATGTTATTTACACCTCAGGCTCCACCGGCACGCCCAAGGGCGTTATGTTGGAACACGGGAATTTAATCAATTTGATCCGATATCAATATAAATACACCAACATAGATTTTACCAGGGTATTGCAATTTACCACTATAAGCTTTGATGTTTCGTTTCAGGAGATATTTTCCACGCTTCTTGCCGGCGGTGAATTGTATTTAATCACCAAAGAGACCCGTGATAATATTCCCGGTTTATTCAGTCTCATCGAAGAAAATGAAATAAAGACCCTATTTTTAGCAGCCGGGTTTTTAAAATTTGTGTTTACTGTGGAGGAATATATAAATATTTTCCCCAGGGGAATTGCTCATTTAGTCACGGCAGGGGAGCAGGTTGTAGTAAATGATAGGTTCAAGAAATACTTAAAAGAAAATCATGTGTTTTTACACAATCATTACGGGCCCTCTGAAACCCATGTAGTAACGACGTTGACCGTTGATCCTTCCGGTGAAATTCCCCACTTACCCGCCATTGGCCGCCCGATTTTGAATACACATATTTATATATTGGATAAATACTATCGTCTATTGCCCACGGGAGTGAGCGGAGAGTTGTATATCGGTGGTATCCAGGTGGGACGCGGCTATTCGAACCAACCGGAATTAACAGCGGAAAAGTTTATTGTAGCTCATGGCTCATGGCTCATAGCTGATAGGAGGGAGAAGAAAGCAAGCAGTCCTGGAGAGCTTCCTATGAGCTATGAGCTATCAGCTATGAGCTGCCTTTACAAAACCGGTGATTTAGCTCGTTGGCTGCCGGATGGTAATATAGAGTTCTTAGGACGAATGGACCACCAGGTAAAGATACGAGGTTTCAGGATTGAATTGGGTGAAATAGAAAGCCAATTGTTAAAGAGAGAAGAAATAAAGGAAACCGTGGTTTTGGCGAAAGACAAGGAAGATGGAGAGAAATACCTGTGTGCATATATAGTAACCGGTGATCGAGATGACTCTGAACAGGAGTCCTACACTGGCGAATTGAGAAAATATTTAAACCGACGGCTGCCGGATTACATGGTGCCTTCATTTTTCATGAAATTGGATCAGATGCCGCTGACTCCCAACGGCAAGATAAACCGGAGAGCACTGCCGGTCCCTGTTTTTAAAAATGACACACAAAAATATACTGCACCGCGGGACGAAGTGGAAAGAAAACTGGTAGAAATATGGTCGCAAGTGCTGGCGATTGAAATGGAGAAAATCGNNACATTCATTAAAAGCAACCACGTTAACAGCAAAAATCCATAAGGAGCTGGAGATTAAAATTCCCCTGGTTGAAGTATTTAAAACACCTTTTATCCGGGGAATGTCTCTTTATATTAAAGCAGCGAAAAAAGAGAGGCTCGCATACACTGCTGTGCATGCGGTTGAAAAGAAAGAATATTTCCCTCTCTCTTCGGCCCAGGGCAGGTTTTATATTCTCCAGTGGGTGACACCGGGGAGTACGGCTTATAATATGCCAGCCATCCATCGATTGGAAGGCCGTGTGGAAATGGAGACTTTCGAAAATACCTTAAAAAAATTACTAAAGAAGCATGAAAGTTTAAGAACGTCCTTTGAAATGGTTGAAGGAAAACCGGTTCAACGGATACATGATGAAGTTGAATTTGAGATCGAATATTTAGCCGCAAAGGCATTTACAATGCGGTATAAAGCGAAGGAACGCGAAGATATAGTGAGAAATTTTATAAGGCCGTTTGATCTTTCGAAAGCACCGCTGCTGCGATTGGTGCTGATGGAAATTTCAAAGAATCAGTATATTTTAATGTTCGATATGCATCATATTATCTCGGACGGTACTTCCAGGACGATTTTCTTAAGGGAATTTATGAACCTTTATTTGGGCCGCGATCTTGAACCCATGCGGCTGCAATATAAAGATTTTGCCCAATGGCAGTATGACCGGTTGAATTCAGTTGATCTCAAAAAGCAGGAAGACTATTGGCTGGGGCGATTTACCGGGGAGCTGCCGGTTCTAAACATGCCCACGGATTTCCCCAGGCCCCCGGTACAGAGTTTTGAAGGTGACCGGTTTTTTTTCACCCTGGGAAAATCCCTCATCCTTGATCTCAATCGATTAAAAAAGGAGACCGGTACCACGCTGTTTATGGTATTGTTGGCGGTATATAATATCCTGTTGGCCAGGTACACAGGGCAGGCAGATATTGTGGTGGGCACCACTATTGCCGGAAGGTCTCACCCGGACCTGGAAAATATCCTGGGTCTGCTACTGGAAACACTTGCGTTAAGAAACTATCTCCCCGGTTACCATGAACAGACCTTTATTGAATTTCTAAGGCAAGTAAAAGAAAGGACCTTGGATGCCTATGACAACCAGGATTATCCCTTTAAAGAATTAATCCGGCGAGTCGGAGCGGAAGATGAAATCAGTCGCAATCCTGTATTCGATGTCATGTTGATGGTGCAAAATATTGAAAGGACGGCTTTTGCACTGGAGGGTTTGAAATTTTCTCCTTATCAACATTCCGGGGAAGAGGTACGGCATGTGTCCAAAGTGGATTTTACCCTGGAAGCCGCGGAAGCGGAAGAGGAGATTTATTTCACCCTGGAATATTGTACCCGGTTATATAAACGGGAGACCATAGAACGGTTGGCGCAGCATTTTATAAATATCACCGGTGAAGTGGTAAATGACCCTGGAATCGAATTATCAGCTATCCGTATGATCGGCCAGGAGGAAAAAAGGCAGTTACTGGAAGAATTTAATACGGCTGTGCAGGAAGATGCCGGGACAAAGGTGGTCCACGGACGTTTTGAAGATCAAGTGGCCCGGACACCGGACCGTATTGCCGTGAAGGGAGTCCATGAATTACACGAAAAAGAAGCGGGTATTCTTTCGCTAACTTACCGGGAATTGTCTGAACAATCCGATCGATTGGCATATTTGTTGAAAGAAAAAGGCATCCTGGCGGACGATATTGTAGGAATTATGGTGGAACGGTCCATAGAAATGATAATCGGTATATTGGGTATATTAAAAGCAGGTGGTGCCTATTTACCCATTGACCCGAATTACCCGCGGGAACGCATCGATTATATGTTAAAAGACAGTAATGCAATGTACTTGCTGACTTCGTCAGCAGCTCAGGTTAAGGAAGAATCTATCGAAATAATTGATATCTCTAACGGATTCTCTTCCTCAACTTCAACCTTAACCTCAACCTGTCAGGTTAGTCCTGCTACCCTGGCTTACATCATTTACACCTCCGGGAGCACCGGCAAGCCCAAAGGAGTAATGGTGGAACATGGTAATGTTGGGGCATATTTGAGTGCCTTTGAACAGGAATTTGAAATAGCCTCCGAAGATATTGTGCTTCAGCAAGCCAATTACTCCTTTGATGCGTTTGTTGAAGAAGTGTTCCCGGCATTATTGCACGGCAGCAGAGTTGCCGTACCCTCCAGGGAAGAAGTACTGGACATCGATTTATTGGTGGAGTTTATTGTAAGGAATGATATTTCTATGATAAGCTGCTCTCCATTGATGTTGAGGGAGTTAAATGAAAGGGATAAAATAACCGCTGGAAATGTAAAGATATTTATCAGTGGAGGGGATGTGTTAAAAAGGGAGTATATCTCTAATCTCCTGGAGACCGGTGCTGTTTATAATACCTATGGGCCGACAGAGGGTACGGTATGTGCAACCTATTACCTGTGTGAAGATGATTTTAAGAGCAGTGTACCTATTGGAAGCCCCATATTCAATTGGCAGGTTTATATCTGTGATACGTATGGTCATCTGCTTCCTGTTGGGGTTGTTGGCGAATTGTGTATTGGTGGCCCCGGAGTTACCAGGGGATATTTAAATCAGCCGGAATTAACCGCAGAAAAATATGTTTTAGTTCCTAGCTCATGGTTCATAGCTGATAGGAGAGAAAAGAAAGCAAGCAGTTCTGGAGAAATCCCTATGAGCTATGAGCTATCAACTATGAGCTGCCTTTACAAAACCGGAGACCTGGCCAGGTGGCTGCCGGATGGAAACATCGAATTCCTGGGGCGGATAGATCAACAGATCAAAATAAGGGGCTTCAGGATAGAGCCTGGAGAAATAGAAAGTCACCTTACGGCTGTCGATTATATTAGGGATGCTGTGGTAATAGACAGGGAGAATCATAATGGGGAGCGGGATTTGTATGCGTATGTGGTATGGGAAGAGATGGGTGTAAAGGTAGATATTTCGCAGCTTAGAAATATCCTTTCCCGGGTTTTGCCCGGCTATATGATTCCGCAGTATTTTGTGCAGTTGGATAAAATTCCTTTGACACCGAATGGTAAAGTGGATATAAAAGCATTACCGGGGCCTGGATTTAAGGCAAGTAAGGAGTATGAAGCACCAGGGAATGAAACAGAAGAAAAGTTGGTAGAGATATGGTCAGAGGTTTTAGAAATAGGAACTCTGCGAATGCCTGTATCTATAGGGATTAACGAGAATTTTTTCGAGTTAGGTGGTCATTCATTACGAGCTACCGTAATGTCCACCAAAATATATAAAGCGTTTAATGTGAGGTTACCATTAATAGAAGTATTTAAGACTCCTACTATCAAGGGATTAGCAAAATATATAAGCCGGGTAAAAGGAACCGCTGAGTATGACGGCCAATATGCTTCCATTGAGCCAGTGGAGCAAAAAGAGTATTATATTTTATCTTCTGCCCAGAAACGGTTGTATATTTTACAGCAGATGGAACCCGCCATGACCGTTTACAACATGCCTGGAGTTATCCCTCTTCCAGGAGAGGAAGAAGCGGATATCCCCAAAATAGAAGAGATCTTCGTCAAATTAATAAAACGGCACGAAAGCTTAAGAACCTCCTTCCACATGATGGGAAATGAACCGGTGCAGCAAATTCATAATGAAGTGGAATTTAAAATTAAATATCATTTAGCCACAGAAACCACAGAGAACAAAGAGGAAAGAAAACAGAAAACAAAGGACATCTTACAAAATCAGAAATTGCCTACTGCCTACTGCCTACTGCCTACTGATTTCCTCCGTGCTTTTGATTTATCTCAAGCACCGCTGCTGCGGGTATGCCTGATACACCCCCCGGCCTACAGCCATCCCCGGCGGGGCACCTATAACTCTCAAGAGGGGAATTCTGGAAATCGATACATCCTGTTGATGGATATGCATCACATCATTTCGGATGGAATTTCTCTTGAAATACTGGCCAGGGATTTTGCGAGCCTTTACCGGGGAGAGGAATTACCGGATCTGCGCCTTCAATATAAAGATTTTTGCCAATGGCAGAACAGCGAAAAGGAAAAAGAGAAGCTGAAGCAGCATGAAGGTTACTGGCTAAAAGAATATGAAGACGAGTTACCCGTATTGAACTTGCCCACCGATTATCCCAGGCCGGCAGTCCAGAGTTTTGAGGGTGACGTCATCAGTTTTTCTATATCGGATAAGGATTCGGATAAATTGAAAACCCTGGCATTGGAGCAAAATGTCACCCTGTACATGGTATTAGTTGCCGCTTACAATATCTTGTTAGCCAAACTCAGCAGCCAGGAAGATATAGTCATTGGGACAGTAGTGGCAGGCCGGAGGCATGAGGATTTAAAGCAGATCGTCGGTATGTTTGTCAATACGCTGGCATTACGGAATTATCCGTCAGGGGAGAAGACCTTTGGGGAATTCCTGGGAGAGGTCAAAAAGCGAACATTGGAAGCTTTTGAGAACCAGGAGTACCCCTTTGAAGAACTGGTGGAAAAAGTACCGGTAAACCGTGATATCAGCAGGAATCCCATCTTTGATGCCTTGTTTGTCTTGCAGAACCTTGAGAAGCAAAGTGGTGGTGAAATACAGAGAAAACCATCCTTACCGGGGGAAAATATATGGAAGACGTCAAGATTCGATATGTCTCTTATTGCCGTGGAGGCAAGGAAAAAAATAATTTTCTGGATTGAGTACAGCACCAGGCTCTTTAAAAAAGAAACCATTGAACGGTTTTTCGGGTATTTTGGAAATATTATTTCATTGATTTCAGGGGATCCAGGTATTTCGAAGAAACTGGGGCAAATAGAGATCATTTCAAAAGAAGAGAAAGAACGGATATTATACGACTTCAATGATACGAAAATGGATTATCCGGGAAATAAAACCATCTATGGATTATTTGAAGAACAGGTGGAGAAGTTACCTGACAATGTCGCTGTCGTTGGCAATAGGCATGATACGTTGGATAGGTTGGCAGTCGGCAAGAAAGAAAAGATCCACATCACTTACGGTGTATTAAATGAAAAGGCCAATCGCTTGGCTCATTCATTAAGGGAAAAAGGTGTCCTGGCGGACAGTATTGTAGGAATTATGGTGGAACGGTCCCTGGAAATGATTATAGGAATCCTGGGCATATTGAAAGCTGGCGGTGCTTATTTACCTATTGATCCGGAACACCCCGAAGAGCGGAAAAAATACATGTTAATTGACAGTAATGCCAGGATTTTGGTGAGCGAGGTGAGTAAGGTGAGTAAGGTAAGTGAGGGTACTGAGATAGTTAGTCTGAGCGAGTTGAGTGAAGAATTCCCTACTCACCTTACTCACCTTACTCACCTTACTCACCCTACTCACCTATGCTACATTATTTACACCTCCGGTTCCACGGGCAAACCCAAAGGAGTCATGATTGAGCACCGGGCCCTGGTCAATCTCTGTTATTGGCACAATAGATATTATGAAGTCACCGGAAGGGATAAAGCCACCCAGTATGCAAGTATTAGTTTTGATGCAGCGGTGTGGGAGCTTTTTCCTTATTTAATCAAAGGTGCATCACTGCATATCATCGATGATGGTGTAAAACTTGATATTCTCCAATTAAGGAATTTTTTTGAGAAACACTGTATCACCATTGGTTTTTTACCTACCCGGTTTTGTGAGCAATTTTTAGAGGAATTAAAAGAAATACGCTCGCTTCGTGCCATACTTACCGGAGGAGACAAACTGAACCGTTTCATTGAGACATGCTGCCGGTTGTATAACAATTATGGACCCACGGAAAACACAGTGGTCACCACCAGTTTTGCAGTTGGTCGGAATTATGAAAACATTCCCCTTGGTAAGCCTATCAGCAATAACCGGATATGGATTTTAAATAAAAATG
>WVZO01000566.1 GCA_011772425.1 Candidatus Aminicenantota bacterium | reverse complement strand
GTTGTCCTGGTCAAGATCAGCGATATTGGAAATTTGAGGATATTTTCGATGTCATTTGTCCCCACTGCGAAACAGAAATCGAATTCTGGAAGGACGAGCCAGTGCGTACCTGCCCGGAATGTAAAAAACCGGTCCGAAACCCGAAAATAGACCCGGGGTGTGCGGAATGGTGCCAATATGCGGATGAGTGCCTGGGAAAATTACCGAATAAAAATAAGGAGCCGTGAAGGCGATTACAGTGCGGTTAGCATTTACTTACCTAACTATCAAGAGGTAACACATGGGGGATGGCAGGTTTGATCGGTGCAGCCACAGCCAGCGGTATTACAAGTAGCCTCACAGGTAAGGCAGGTATCACAGGACCCGCAGGTGTTGGTTCCACAGCACTCGCTCTCGGATTCAACTGGAACGTTTTTATCACCTCCCTTAACCAAACCCAATTGGCCATTGCTCAGATTTGCAATGGTTTTCTTGTTTAACTCGAGCTTTTTCTCGAATTTTTTAGTTTTCATGATATTCCTCCTGTTCCTTTATTTTTAATTTTTTTGTTGTACTAACAAAATTAAACATAACACGCCTTTCAGTCATCACCTCAATAGAATAACACAACCAAAAAAAATTTGCAAGTATTTTCTTTGTTTTTCTCAAAGTGAAACTTTCTGACGGGACAGAAAAAGTGCTGAGTCAAAAATTTCTATACCAAACACTTATATTTACAATCGTTATTTCTATATTCCTATTAACTCCAGGAATTATAAAAGCGGTTTTTTGTGAAAAACGGTTCTCGTCTTCAGCAGATTTTCATGCCGTACGGGTCCTGAGTGTTGCGTTCAGTCCTGACGGAAAGACCCTGGCATCCGGGTCTGATGACAGCACCATCCGTTTGTGGGATATGGCCTCCGGCAAAGAGATACGAAAATTTTCCGGGCATTCATCTTTTGTTACCAGTGTTGTGTTCAGTCCTGACGGAAAGGTCCTGGCATCCGGTTCTTCTGATACCACCATCCGTGTGTGGGAGGTGGACTCCGGCATAGAGATAGGAAAATTAACCGGGCATACAAAAATAGTATTCAGTGTTGCGTTTAGTCCTGGCGGCAGGATCCTGGCATCCGGGTCTTCTGATAAAACCGTCCGTGTGTGGGAGGTGGCCTCCGCCAAAGAGATACGAACATTAACCGGGCATTCTGAGGGGGTTAATAGTGTTGCTTTCAGTCCTGACGGCAAGACCCTGGCATCAGGTTCTTATGACAGCACTATCCGGCTGTGGAATGTGGAATCCGGCAAAGAGATACAAATATTAACCGGGCATTCACGTGTTGTTACCAGTGTTGTTTTCAGTCCTGACGGCAAGACCCTGGCCTCCGGGTCACGGGATAAAACCATCCGTTTGTGGGACCTGGCCCACGTGGCCTCCGGCAAAGAGATACGAACATTAAGCGGGCATTCAGCAACAGTCTACAGCGTTGCTTTCAGTCCCGACAGCAAAACCCTGGCCTCCGGGTCATGGGATACCACCATCCGTGTGTGGGAGGTTGCTTCTGGCAAAGAGATAGGAAAATTAACCGGGCATTTACGTGTTGTTACCGGTGTTGTTTTCAGTCCCGACGGTAAGACCCTGGCCTCCGGGTCATGGGATAAAACCATCCGTTTGTGGGACTTGACCCACGTGGAATGCGGCAAATGAGAATAAGAATAGGGACGGAACGTTGAAGTTTGGATTTTTTGCCATGGTGGAAACGTTTTTTTTGGCTGTTGCAGTCACCTTTTTTCTTACTTTTCTATGTAGTTGGGAAGTGTAATGGTGATTGTTTCGTCGCCATAATACCCGAAAAGACTTCTAATTGTTTTGGCTTTTAACTCGAAAAGCGAGATACTGCCGTGTACGGGTATGGTCTGCCACTCTTTCTCATCATTGGGATTGCGATATTCGGGAAATTTGTACGTCGGCTGCGGTGACAGGAAATTGATGATTCTCCAGGCTCTATCTTTATTGATGGGCCGCTTGCTTTCTTTGGCAAACCCAATGGCATCCAGGATTTCGCAGTTCAATTCGTCATACCGCCATTGAATATCATTGATACTGGTGGCAGCTACAAACGCTACCCATTCGTTCATTGCGGTTAAACGCATTTCCGGTGTGGTGCAGTGATTGGATACCAGGGCGACATTTTCATGGTCCTCACGCTGGGGAACAAAATAAAAAGGTCCCGGGCAATTATGGTCCTTCCAGGTTTTGTTAATATATTCCTTTTCTCCAAATACATCAGGATTATACTTAATCTTTGTGAATAAATCAGCAATTGCCTTTTCCACCCCTTCCAAAGCCTTGATGGGATTAAGGGGATTTAAGATGCTGCTTATCAATCCAGTAATGATATCCGCACCAAATTTTTTCAGGCGTTTGCGAAAGTCATCATTATACAGTTTCCACATTTTCTTGTTAAAATCCGTGATATAGTCTTTGGGGTACTTATAATCCGACCAGCGCACCATCATGCCTGCTTGCGGGGCAGGGGTTCCGTATTTCTCTCTCATCCGGTTGATATAGTCTTCATTCAACTCCTTCAAGTTTTCTTTGTAGTGGTCTGAGAGGAGATCGAAATAAGGGAAGGGTGCGTCGCCAATATTGGCACCGGCTTCAATGATGCAAGCCTTATCGCTTTTGCCGTCGGAGACCGGGTACAACCACGAAACTCCCCGCGGTAGTGCTTCCACGTGGGAGACCACTTTCTCTACAGTATCGCAGTGGATCATACAATCGCGGTTAAGGGCCAGCGAATTCAGGCCTGGACGTGCGGGGTTGCACAGCTTGGAGGGGGACATATCCACGCCAATGGCCACACCTTCGCTGTTCATGGCCGCAACACTGCCGACCATACCCGGGGCGGTCTGGCTAACAATCGGCAGCCACTTCTTTTCAGGAAGA
>WVZO01000249.1 GCA_011772425.1 Candidatus Aminicenantota bacterium | reverse complement strand
AAATGGGGAGGATTCCTTTACCACCACCGCCACGAAATAAAGAATATTGTGAAATTGCAAAAAAGCGAATTGCAGCAGTAACATTTCAGGGGGACCAGGATGGAGAAAAATGAAAGACTTCAACGATTTATGGATAACATTCCAAAGCAATGTCTATCCAGCAATGCTAAAATGTCTCGCCGAGGATTTAGGAGTTACAGTTGAATCAATTAAGAAGTTGGGAGTAGGTTTTTTTCCAGGTGAGCAAGCCTGGGTTTTTGCCGAGCGGGATGAAAAAGGAAACATCATTGGGTTGCAGCGGCGATACAGGGATGATAAGAAGTTTATGATTGAGGGTTCTAATCGAGGATTAAGTTATGAAGCTCTTGGCACGAAAATTGAAAATAAAATCATCAGACGAACCAAATTCATCCGAGTTGCAGATGCAGATGTCTACTGTCCGGTTTGTGATAGGGCCGCCGATGGGTGCTTGGTATCTGATGATGACCCTAAAAACCCCTCAGCGGTTATCTGTGTTAGAACACCTGAAGGAGCTACAAAAAGCCTTGGAGCAGCAGGATATTTACACCATCGTTCAACGCCCACCATTAAGCAAAGTGGATACTCAATACTGCCGGATTCGACTAAACCGATACTTATTGTGGAGGGTTCGACTGATACGCTGGCAGCGATGGATATGGGTTATGTTGCAGTTGGTAAGTCATCGGCTGGCGGCAATAATGATTTACTTGCGAAACTTCTTAAAAGTAAAAACGTAATTGTAGTCGGAGAAAATAATGAAGCTGGTTTGCGTGGGATGGAAACCACTTACCAAATTTTAAAATCAAAATGTAAATCGGTAGTGAAAATTCTGCCGCCTGATGAATTTGACGATTTACGAGAGTGGCATCCAACTGCTGAAGAATTTGAATCGTGGGTTAAACAAAACAAAATAACAAAAACCGCCGATGGGATTTTTGAAACCACGCAGCATTATCCGTTAGCTTTAGAATGGCTGGAAACACAAAAGAAAAACGGAAAACTTTGGCTGCGATATTTCAACGGTGATTGGTATCGGTATTCAGGATTGTGTTATGAGAAATTAGCAGTTGAGATTTTAGAACGTGAATTTTATAAATTCTTTGGTGGGCGAGAGGCCATTGTTTCAAAAGTCGGTGAGTTGCGAGAAATCAGACCGTTAAACGTAAACGAGTATTTTGTCCGAAACATCCGGCACATCACCAGTCGGCAATGTTTTATTGAAGCACCGGGAAATATTTATCAACCGTTTCATATTAAGGAGCACAAAGTGTTTGATACTAAACAGGCAATTGTTTTCAAGAACGGTATTTATTACGTCAATGACAACAGATTTGAGCCACACAGTCCCGATATATTTATTACATCAACTTTGCCTTATGATTACAATCCAAATGCCAAATGCAGTTTATGGCTTTGGTTTGTTAATGATATTTTCAATGGCAATCAGGAATGTATTGATTTGCTCCAAGAATGGTTCGGATATAATCTTCTTGCCAGCAACCATCTTGAACAATTTATGTTTTTCTTTGGTGTGCCAGGATCGGGGAAAAGCACAACTACCGATGTTTTGTATGCAATGCTCGGTTCTGATAAATGTGGAGCAGCAAATTTAGAAGATTTGGGAAATCAATTTGGGCTTCAAACATCTATTCATAAACAAGCACTTGTCATATCAGAGGATAAAGCAACTCAGAAAAGAGAGGCTGATAAAATTTTGCAACGACTGAAGCGAATCACTGGACAAGATTGGTTGCCGGTGGATATAAAATTTCGTGACCCGATTCAGATTAAACCTATCTGGCGAATTACTTATGTGGGTAATGATATTCTACCATTTGATGATGCAGCTTGGGCTTTAGGTCGCAGACTAAATTTA
>WVZO01000409.1 GCA_011772425.1 Candidatus Aminicenantota bacterium | reverse complement strand
TAGCTGATAGGAGGGAGAAGAAAGCAAGCAGTCCTGGAGAGCTCCCTATGAGCTATGAGCTATCAGCTATGAGCTGCCTTTACAAAACCGGTGACCTGGGGAAGTGGGTGCCTGACGGCAGTATTGAATTTATAGGCAGGAAGGACTCCCAGGTAAAAATCCGGGGATTTCGAATCGAGCTGGGTGAAATTGAGACTCAATTACTGGCCCATGAAGATATAAACGAAGCCGCAGCCGTTACCATGGGGAAAAACGCCCTTTGTGTTTATTTCATTGCCCGGACTCAAAAAACCGTGAAAGAAATGAGGGATTTCCTTTCTCAAAAGCTGCCCGGTTATATGATTCCCGCCTATCTTATCCAGTTAGAGGAACTCCCCCTGGGGCCCGGCGGTAAAATTAACACCCGGGCACTGCCAGCGCCTGCCGGGTATGGCCTGGATACCGGGATCGAGTATGTACCGCCGGCCAGTGAACCGGAGAGTCAATTAGTGGAACTCTGGCAGGAATTACTGGGCCTGGAGCGGATAGGAACAGCGGATGATTTTTTCGACCTGGGTGGTGATTCCATCCTGGCGAACCGGTGCATTGCTGCCCTCCGGGAAGAGTTAAATGTGGAAATCCCCCTGCGGCAATTTTTTGAACGCCCCACGATAAAGGCCCTGGCTGAAGAAATAGAAATAAACAAGCAAGATCAAGGGGCTGGGTCCGTATCGGCATCCGCATCCGCATCTATATCCATTGGAAAAGCCCCGGAAGGTGTTGATATTCCTCTCTCGTTTCCCCAGGAGCGTTTGTGGTTTTTGCAGAACCTGGACCCGGAGAATAAAGCTTACTTTGTGCCGCGAGTGTTCCGGATCACAGGTCAACTGGACGTGGAATTACTGGAGCGAACTTTTACCGAGATTATCCGTCGTCATGAGATACTGCGCACCGTATTTGTGGCAGTAGATGGTAAGCCGGTGCAGCGCATTCAATCACCATACCGGTTTAAAATCCCGGTTATTGATTGGAGCAGGGAGGAGGAGCCGCAGCAATCTCAGAAGGTCAGCCAGTGGGTAAAAGAGGAGGGCCAGCGCCCCTTTGATTTTGAAAAAGGGCCGCTATTGCGAGTTACCCTATTGAAATTAAAAGAACATGAACACCTGCTGGTATTAACCGAGCATCATTTAGTCCATGACGGCTGGACCCAGGGGGTATTATTAAAAGAGTTTATTACTATTTTTAGTTCCTACCTGGAGGGCACTGGACATGGTTTGCCGGAGCTGCCCATTCAATATGCGGATTTTGCTTATTGGCAGAGAAATTATTTACAGGGTGAGGTACTGGAGAATCATTTGAATTACTGGAAGCAGAAATTAGAAGGAGTGGTGCAGGTTTTAGAGCTGCCCGGTGACCGTGCCCGGCCGCCGGTGATGAGCGGGCGCGGCGCGCTGAAAGATATTCATTTATCCGCCGCCCTCACGCAGCAATTGAAGGATTTCAGCCGTAAGCATGGGGTTACGTTGTTTATGACCATGTTAGCCGTGTTCAAAGTACTGGTGTACCGGTATACCGGTACAGGAGATTTGTGTGTGGGCACCGGTATTGCCAACCGAAGTTACAAAGAGATTGAGGGTTTGTTGGGAATGGTGATTAATACGCTGCCGCTGCGAACGCAGGCACCGGGGAGTATTCCCTTTGTGACGTTTTTACATCATGTGAAGGAAACGTGTCTGGAGGCTTACCAGCATCAGGACACGCCTTTCGAAAGGATCGTGAAGGTAATGGAGCCGGAGAGGAGTTTAAGTTATAACCCGATTTTCCAGGTGATGTTCAGCTTTATGGATACCCCCACCGCGGATTTGCGGCTTCCGGGCCTGGAATTACACCTGGAACCCAGCCACAATCGCTCATCCAAGTTTGACCTCAACATCGTAGTGGTGCCGCCACTGCCCCCGGGTCAGGGAAGAGAAGAGGGGGTGGCCGATGCCGGTGAAACCCTGGTAGAATGGGAATACAATACCGATATCTTCGACGATTCCACTATGGACCGCATGTTAACCCATTATATACGGCTGCTTGAAGAAATAATAAACCACCCTGGTAAAGAAATTTCAGCACTACCCATGATGGACGAAACCGAAATAACCCAACTGCTTTATGGGTGGAATCGGACCGATACCCAATACCCAAAAGAAAAAACTCTTCATGAATTGTTTGAAGAACAGGTAGAACGGTCCCCGGAGGTGACAGCTTTAGTAGGCAAGAAGGGAAAAATCCACATCACTTACGGTGTATTAAATGAAAAGGCCGATAGATTAGCCTATTTTTTAAAGGAAAAAGGTGTCCTGGCGGACAGTATTGTCGGAATTATGGTTGAGCGTTCGGTAGAAATGATTATCGGCATATTCGGCATATTAAAGGCAGGGGGTGCCTACCTGCCTATCGATACCGGATACCCGCAAGAACGCATTGATTACATGTTGAAAGACAGCAAAGCAAAGGTTTTGTTGGGTGAGGTAAGTGAGATATGTGAGGTAAGTGGGGGAATTGAAGTGATCGATTTACCTTCATTAATTGTAGAAACCGAAGATGCAGAACCCACTCACCTTACTCACCCTACTCACCCTACTCAACTATGCTATGTCATCTACACTTCCGGTTCTACCGGCAAACCCAAGGGTGTGATGCTCCGGCACAGATCGGTGGTGAACCGGATAAACTGGATGCAGCGGGCGTATCCCCTTGGAGCGGCAGACGTGATCCTCCAGAAGACCACATATGTATTTGATGTATCGGTATGGGAGTTGTTCTGGTGGTCATTTGTGGGGGCTTCCCTTTGTTTGTTGGGACGGGGTGAAGAGAAGAACCCGGAGGCCATTGTGGATTCCATTGCCTGGCACAATGTCACCACCCTTCATTTTGTGCCTTCCATGTTGAATGCCTTCCTGGAATACATTGAAGTGGAGAGCAGAGCGAGGGGTACGGCAGACAGGTTGGCTTCTTTGCGGCAGGTATTTTGCAGTGGGGAGGCATTGATGACGCACCAGGTCCGGCGTTTTTACCGGTTAATCGGCGAGACTCACGGGATCCGGCTGGTTAACCTTTACGGTCCTACCGAAGCCGCGGTGGATGTATCTTATTATAATTGCGATCAAAAGGAATACCCGGATAATATCCCTATCGGCAAGCCCATCGATAACATCCGGTTATATGTATTGGACAGGAATGGTGACTTGCAGCCGTTGGGCGTTGTGGGTGAGTTGTGCATTGCCGGGGTCGGGTTGGCAAAGGGATATTTGAACCGCCCGGAGTTAACAGAAGAAAAATTTATAAATTACAAATTACAAATTACAAACAAATCCGAAACGGAAAAAAATAAGACACAAAACACCTTTAATGAAAAATTTTTGCGGGGGTCCAGGGGGCGGTTTTTACCAAAAGAGCCCCCTGGTCGCCGAAGGCTTTACAAAACCGGTGACCTGGCGCGGTGGCTGTTGGATGGCAATATTGAATTCCTGGGCCGCATTGACCACCAGGTCAAGATACGCGGGTTCCGGATTGAGCTGGGAGAAATCGAAGCTCAATTATCAGATCACGAAGCCATCAAGGAAGTAGTGGTGACGTCCAGGATAGATGACCGGGGTAATAAATATCTATGTGCCTATGTGGTGTGTGTCTCTCCTGGTTCCCTGGAGTCCAGTCAATTGAAGGATTATTTATCCAGGCGCCTGCCTTATTACATGGTACCGTCTTATTTTGTCGTCCTGGAGGAATTACCATTAACCCCGAATGGTAAAGTGAACCGCAAAGCATTGCCCGCCCCGGAAGAAACCGGTTTGAAAGCGGAAGCAGGATATGCCGCACCCCGGGATGCCGTTGAAAAGAAGCTGGTTGATGTCTGGTGCGAAATACTGGGTAGAGACCGTATCGGGATATATGACAATTTTTTTGCATTCGGTGGGGATTCCATTAAGATCATCCAGGTTTCGTCGCGGATGAATATGGCGGGTTATAAGATCGGGGTGGGAGAAATTTTCAAGAATCCCCGGATAGCCGACCTGGCACCGTTGGTAAAGGAATCGAGATATACCGCGGATCAATCGGTAATCACCGGGGATGTGCCGTTAACGCCGATTCAGCATTTCTTTTTCCGGGGATCATTGGCAGGCCGTCATCACTACAACCACGCCGTAATGTTTTATTCGGAAGAATTCCTGGAGGAAAAAGCGGTTAAAGAAATATTTACCAGGATCCAGTCGCATCATGATGCGCTGCGAATGACTTTTGTGGAAAGGGATGGTAAGATTATCCAGGAAAATAACGGCCTGGATCATCCGCTTTCATTAGAGGTATATGATTTGCGGAACCTTGAGAAAGCGGTGGACGAGCTGGAAAAGAGAGCCGGTAAAATCCAGGCTGGCATTGACCTGGAAACCGGCCCGTTGATGAAATTGGGATTGTTTCACCTGGATGATGGTGACCGGTTACTTATTGTGATTCATCACCTGGTAGTGGATGGTGTTTCGTGGCGGATTTTGTTTGAAGACATCGAGACCTTATACCGGCAGTATAAAAATGGTCAGCTGCTGGCACTGCCGCCCAAAACAGGTTCCTTCAAGCGATGGGCGGAAGAACTATGTAAATATGCCAATGGGGAATTGTTTTTAAAGGAGAGAAAATACTGGCAGGAATTGGAAGCATCAAGGGTGTCGAAGATAAACAAAGATTTTGATGTCGCGGAGAACCGGGCAAAAAATTCGGATGCGTTGTCGATCCGGTTAAGCGAAGAAGAGACGGAACAGCTTTTAACCCGCACCAATCAAGCCTTTAACACCGAGATAAACGATATACTGTTGACCGCCCTGGGGTTGGGAATAAAGAAGATCTTTGGGCATGATAAATTATTAATCGCGCTTGAGGGGCACGGGCGTGAGGAGATTATACAAGGATTCGACCCGGGCAGAACAATCGGTTGGTTTACCAGTATTTATCCTGTGGTATTGGATATTTCTAATGAGAATGACCCGGCACGGCAGGTGAAAGAGGTAAAGGAAACGCTGCGCCGGATACCCAATAACGGCATTGGATACGGCATATTAAAATACCTGGCAGGACATGAATATAGGGAGGGCATGGATTTTAAATTGAAACCTCAGATATGTTTTAACTATGCCGGGCAATTTGATACGGATGTGGGTCGGATGTCGTTCCGCATAGCTAAAGAATCGCCCGGCAATACTTCAGACCCCGAAAGAGTACGGGATTACGAACTGGATATATCCGGTATGGTTTCCAACATGCAATTGGTTCTGTTTGTCAAATACTGTACCGGGCATTATAAACCGGAAACCATAAATAAGATATTAAATAATTATAAGGACGAACTCCTGCGGCTGATTTCCTGCTGCGTAACGCGGAAAGAGAGGGAATTGACCCCTTCGGATTTTACGTATAAGGGTTTATCCATTGAGCAGGTGGATGGTTTATGCCGCCGGTACCCGGTGGAGGATATTTATACCTTATCCCCGATGCAAGAAGGCATGTTGTTTCATTCGCTATACGATAGAGAATCCAGTGCCTATTTTGAACAGATGTCTTTCCGGCTCCCTGGCAAACTGGATATAGATATGGTTAAAAGGAGCTTAGAGGAACTGTGTAAGCGTCATGATATATTGCGCACCGTATTTGTTCATGAGGGACTGGATCAGCCGGTCCAGGTGGTGTTAAAGGAAGGGGATGTCGATTTTATTTACAAAGATATTCGAGAAATCGATAACCAGAGCGAAAAAGAGAACTTTGTCAACGAGTACAAGAAGAAAGACAAGCAGCGTTTATTTGATTTGAGCAGTGGTATACCGCTGCGCATAACGATTATCCGGGTGGCTGAAAACGAATATCGGTTCACCTGGAGTTATCATCATATATTGATGGATGGATGGTGCCTGGGCATTGTTATCGCTGAATTTAAAAAAATTTATAGACGTTATCTTGAGAATAAACCTGTTCATTTACCGGAGGTCAAACCGTATAAGAATTATATAGAATGGTTGGAAAACCGGGATAAGGAAGAGTCGCGGAGTTATTGGTTGAATTACCTGGAGGGTTACGAGGAAACCGCGGTGATTCCAGGGGCGAAATTTGACTGCACAAACCGGGAGTACAAAGCTGAACATATGGTTATTGATATTGAAAAACAAAGGACAGCCGCTTTAGAGAACCTGTCGGTAAAAAGGCAGGTAACGTTGAATACCGTCATGCAGGTGATTTGGGGAATCGTATTGAGTAAGTACAATGGCAAACCGGACGTGGTATTCGGTTCGGTAGTATCCGGCCGGCCTCCCGGGATCGACGGGATTGAAACCATGGTGGGCTTATTCATTAATACCGTCCCTGTGCGTATAAGGTGTGAGGGAAAAACATCTTTTTATCAACTCCTTTCCAGTGTCCAGAAAGAAGCAATAAACTCCGACCCCCATCATTATCTCCCCCTGGCGGAGATACAGGCTGGCAGTGCGTTGAAACAGGATTTACTGGATCATATTATGATATTTGAGAATTACCCCATTGCCCGACAACTGGATGCAAAGATGGAGGAGGATCAAAGCAGTAGTGCCCTGGAACTGGAAATAACCGATGTGGAATTTTTCGAACAGACCAATTATGATTTTTGCCTGGGTATCCTTCCCGGCAGCCGGGTGCAACTGGTTTTAAATTATAATGCCAATGCGTATGACAGGGATTTTATCGAGCGGATTGCCGCGCACATCCAATTGGTTATCGACCGGGTAACAGTTGGCGAGGATGTTTGTATAAAAGATATAACCTTACTGGCAGAGGAGGAGAAGCGCCGGATATTGGTGGAGTTTAACAATACAGAAGTGGATTTTCCCGGAGATAAAACACTGCACCGGTTATTTGAAGAACAGGTGCAACGAACGCCTGATGGCGTTGCCGTAGTTGGCAGTCGGCAGGGAGCGGCACCCCCAACCCATAAGGGGGCAGTCGGCAAGAAGGAAAGCAAATCGGTAACCGCTAATGTCACCTACAAGGAATTAAATAGAAAATCCGATCAACTGGCACATCTATTGCAATCCAAAGGTGTTGGGCCTGACAGCATTGTCGGTATCATGGTGAACCCGTCCATTGAGATGATTGCCGGTATTCTGGGCATCTTGAAAGCAGGGGCAGGGTATTTACCAATCGACCCGGATTATCCCCGGGAGAGGGTCAGTTACATGTTATCAGACAGCGGTGCAAAGGTTTTGTTGAAAAAATCCGAAATTCGAATATCGAAATACGAAACAAATCCAAATGACCAAAATTCAAATGACCGAAATGATGCAAACAATCTTATTGTTTTGGATTTTGAACATTTGAATTTTGAATTTGTTTCGGATTTCGAATTTCGTGCTTCGAATTTAAGCCCTGCAAATCTTGCCTATATCATCTACACCTCCGGTTCTACCGGCAGTTCCAAAGGGGTGATGGTGGAACATTGCAGTGTGGTTCGGTTGGTCAAAAATACAAATTATGTTCAATTCAGGGAAGGTGACCGGATTTTGCAAACAGCGCCGTTGGCATTTGATGCCTCCACCTTTGAAATATGGGGTGCTTTACTTAACGGACTGACTTTTTTTCTTACATCTAAGGGAGAAATATTAGTGCCCGGGACGTTGAAGGAGTTGATTTATAAATATGATATCACTACCATATGGATGACATCTCCACTTTTCAACCAGATGGTGCAGAGCGATGTGGACGTTTTTGCCGGGTTAGGCACGCTGCTGGTGGGTGGTGATGTGCTCTCTCCGTCCCACATCCATCGAGTAAAGAAGCGATTTCCTCACCTGGAAATAATCAACGGATACGGCCCCACGGAGAACACCACGTTTTCCACCACGTTTTCTATAGAGGAGGAGTATCGAGAAAATATACCCATTGGAAAACCTATTGCAAATTCTATCGCTTACATTGTGGATAAAAACGGGCAATTGCAGCCCATTGGGGTGCCTGGCGGGCTTTATGTCGGAGGTGACGGTGTCGCCCGCGGGTATCTAAATAACCCGGAGTTAACAGAAGAAAGGTTTATAAATTCCAAATTACAAATCACAAATTACAAACAAATTCCAAATTACAAATTACAAATTACAAACAAGCTCGAAACGAACGAAAGTATACTCCGAAATGCCTTTAATGAAAAGTTTTTGCGGGGGTCCAGGGGCACTTACAGTGCGGTATTAAGGAATACCCATGGAGACGATTCGTCGTTTGAAGCGTCGTACGCCGTCCTTGCACTGCAAATGACCCCCCACGCAGTGGGGTTTTTTCAAAAAGAGCCCCATGGTCGCCGAAGGCTTTACAAAACCGGGGACCTGGCGCGGTGGCTGCCGGATGGAAATATCGAATTTTTAGGACGAATGGATTTCCAGGTAAAAATCAGGGGCTTTCGTATTGAATTGGGAGAGATCGAAAGTCAATTGGAAAAGTATAATGGAATACGAGAGGCGGTGGTATTGGCAAAAGAAGACCAAAAGGGTGAGAAGTATTTATGTGCTTATATTGTGTCGGTCGATGACTGTTCTTTATCAGTACCTGAATTGAGGCAAACCCTGTCGCAGCAATTACCCGCTTATATGATCCCCTCCTATTTTGTAAAGCTGGCTAAAATCCCGCTGACTTCCAGTGGGAAAATAGCCAGGCGGGCGCTGCCAGAGTCTGACGTACCGGTAGGATTAGAGGTTTACAGCGCCCCACGTAACCAGGTGGAAGAGAAATTAGTAGAAATATGGTCGGAAGTATTGGGGATCGGAAAAGAAAAAATCAGCATCGATGCCAATTTCTTTCAATTGGGGGGGCATTCATTAAGAGCCACCCTGCTGATTTCCAGGATCCATAACGAATTTAATGTGAAATTGTCCCTGAGAGAGGCATTTAAAACACCCACCATCAGGGGGTTGTCAGAATGCATCAGGCGTAGTGAAACATATAGGCATCTCTCCATAGAGCCCGTGGAAAAGAAGGAATATTATCCTCAATCATCGACGCAGAAGAGGTTATACATCTTACAGCAAATGGAGGAGGATAACATCGGTTACAACGTACCGGTCGCGGTGGTATTGGAGGGGGAATTAAACGGGGAAAAGTTTGAAAACGTCTTTAGGCAGTTGATATCCAGGCATGAAAGTTTGCGTACCTCCTTTGCCATGATGGACGGGGAGCCGGTCCAGGTGCTCCACGATGAGGTGAAATTTGAGGTCGACTATTACAGTTTAGCCACAGATGACACAGAGAACACAGAGGAAAGAAAACAGAAGTCAAAGGAGATTTTACAGGATAAAAAATTGCCAACTGCCAACGTACAACGCCTACTGCCTCCTGATTTCCTCCGTCCCTTTGATTTATCAAAAGCGCCTTTAGTGCGGGTAGGATTAATAAAGATAGAAGAAGCAAAACATCTGTTAATGGTAGACATGCATCATATTATTACGGATGGAACCTCCCAGGAGATATTCAACCGGGAATTTATGGCCCTGTATGCAGGAAAGAAATTACCGCCACTGCGGTTGCAGTACAAAGATTTTTCAGGATGGCAAAATAACGAAATCCAACGAGAAGCGATAACAAAGCAGGGAGAATATTGGCAGCAGCAATTTGAGGGAGAAATCCCGGTTTTGCATCTTCCCACAGACTATCTCAGACCTGCGGTTCAACGTTTCGAAGGTCGAACCCTCTCATTAGAAATAGGTGAAGAAGAAACCACTGCACTGAGTCAACTGGCACTGACACAAGGTGCATCATTGTATATGGTCCTGTTGAGCCTCTACACTATTTTCTTATCAAAGATAACCGGTCAAGAAGACATTATCGTGGGGACGCCGGTGGCTGGCCGGAACCATGCGGATGTGCAGGGAATCATGGGGATGTTTGTCAATACTCTTGGGATAAGAAATTATCCTGAAGGAGATAAAACATCCGGCGAATTTTTGCAGGAGATCAAGGAAAGAACCCTGGAAGCCTTTGAGAACCAGGTCTATCCTTTCGAGGAACTGGTGGAGAAAGTGGCGGTATCCAGGGATGCCGAACGTAACCCCCTGTTTGACACCATGTTTGTGTTACAGAATGTGGCTAGAAGTGAGATAAAAATCCCCGGTTTAAAACTAATGCCCTATGATTATGAAAGTGGGATATCGAAGTTTGATCTAACCTTATATGCAATGGAAACAGGCGGTGGGCTCCGGTTTACTTTCGAATACTGTCCCGGGCTCTTCAAATCAGAAACCATTGAACGATTCACCGGTTATTTCAGGAAAATAGTCGCCTCAGTCTTAGAGAACATCGAGCAGAAAATAGGGGAAATCGAGATAATCCCGGAATCGGAAAAGCGATTACTGTTGGAGGAGTTTAATGATACAGCCGCCGGGTATCCCGGGGATAAAACCATTCATGAATTGTTTGAAGAACAGGCAGAAAGGACACCTGACGGGGTCGCTGTAGTTGGCAATAGGCAGTTCGCAGTTGTCAATAAGGAGAAGATGTACATCACTTACGGTGTATTAAATGAAAAGGCCAATCGACTGGCCCATTCATTGATGGAAAAAGGTGTCCTGGCGGACAGTATTATTGGTATTATGATGGAGCGTTCCCTGGAAATGATTATAGGAATCCTGGGCATATTGAAAGCTGGCGGTGCTTATTTACCTATCTATTGATCCGGAACACCCCGAAGAGCGGAAAAAATACATGTTAATTGACAGTAATGCCAGGCTAATTATTGATGAAACGTTTTTTGCCCCGCTTTTTTTCAAAAAAGCGGGCCGCCGGAGGCTTAATATTCCTTCGAAGGAGGCCAATTTATCTTACATTATTTACACCTCCGGTTCCACGGGCAAACCCAAAGGAGTCATGATTGAGCACCGGGC
>WVZO01000020.1 GCA_011772425.1 Candidatus Aminicenantota bacterium | reverse complement strand
CGCTCCTTAACTGGCGCTCAATGGGCTGCAAGGCTTTGGTTAACAACTCGTCGGCAGAATATTGTGCCACGGAGTAATTGGGAACAAGCTGCTGACCGATTTGATCCACCACGGTCCCCACATCAAAAACATTTTCAACACTTACAAAAACCGCTCGATAGATGCGCCCGGTGCGGATAAGCCAGCGGGCCAGCTCTGCGGCCAGTGTGGTTTTGCCTTCTCCACCCTGACCGCACAACACCGCGTAAGACTTCTGCGCTAATAAACGCTCCAATTTCAACAACTCCCTACTGCGGCCGATAAAAATTTGTGCCGGCGTAGATGGCAATGCACCATAACGGTTTTCCCGTGCCTGTCTGTCGATAGCCTTGATTTTCCTGGAGGGCGCATGAGTAAGGAGTTGTAAATCCTCTTTTTCCTGGTAAAGCACAGGCACAAACCAATCCTGCAAATCCAACCGCCCGGCACCGAATATCTTCAAACGAAAACTGTCTGATTTTAAAGCCCGTTGCCCGGCTAACACTGCTTCCCCCACACGGGAGCCCGTGACTAGTACCCGGTAAAAATTCTGTACAAACCGCCACGCGGTTTCCACCAGCACCGAATAACTCATATATACCACCGAGGCCACACCTTCATCCAATAAGGCCCCTGCCACCGAAGCGGTAGGATCTTCTTTCACCTCTGCGGAGGCACAAGTGTCTAGAAAAAACAGGGGAATACGACGATCGCGAATTTTTTCAGCTAATTCTTTAGCATCTACTATATGGGAACGCCGTTTTTCCAGTTTCTCATGGTCCTGCTGTTCTTCAAAACACAGGCCCCCCAATCCCAGATCCTTGCGAAACACACCGTGGCCGTTAAAATGGACCACGTGAAAAGGAGTTCCCGCCTCATGCGCATGGTTTAATTCCTTTTCAAAGGCTTCAAGCGTGGGCGGGGAGAGCACGGTCAGCTCTGCCATGTCACCCAGGCTTTCCAGCGCGGTCACCAGGGGCAGCGCACTGACCCGGTGATCAATATAACCTGCTATGTCATCTTCAGGCCGGGGACTGACCAATAGGATGCGGATAGGCGGTTCGGATACCGTACCTTCAAGGGAGCGTCGATTGGGCAGGCGCCGCCGTACCTGGACCGGTTTGGCACCCATGAATAGATACCCTTTTCTATCATGCAACAATTCCCAGGGCAGGCTGAGCAGCAGCGTGGCTGCTTCGTTGGCTTCGGCCTGTTTCTTCTCTTCCGCTCCCTTTACCAATTGCGAATCCACAAAAACCGTAAACCGCTGGCCGGTTTTGGCCTTTGCACCTTCCCAGGCAGTGAGTACATTGCGAACGGAATCGTCATTTAATACAGCATCATAAAGCGCTTTTCCCCATTGCGGGAGTAGCATTTCCACCTTCTGCGCCCGCTGCTTAAAAACACCAGTGGGGTACGTATAATATCGTTCCAGGTACCAGCTTAATTCCTCCCTTTCGATGGGTCCCAGAGGCGTAGTGAACCGGAAACGTCCTTTGCTTTCTACCTCGCGTTTTCCCTTTTCAACGGGGAAATAGATTAACCGGGCCGTGGCCTGTACACGGTGTGTACCTTCTTTTTCCACGATCCATGGATCGGTCAATTCTAATAGAAGCTCTCCCAGCGGTTTTGCTTGCGGTCTGAGCTTGACCCCCAATGCCTCAAGTATTTTCGACATAGCTTCATCAATACCGCCAGGACCGGTTTTAACCTTTACCCCAACAGGCTCTCTTTCAAAATACAGGTTTAATGCGGCAGGCTCGACTCCTTCCAGCAAAAGAGGTATCACCGGGTAGTCCCTCGGCTGTTTCTTCCTTTTCTTAACTTCCAGTGCATATTTTACTTCCTTCTGAATCCATGGTGAATTAAAGGCATTGGTGCTGAGTACCAGGATAAATGCACGGGACTGTTCAATAGCCTGCTTTATTTCAGTTTCCAATTCATCACCGGGAGCCAACTGGCGCAAATCCACCCAGGTTTCAAATTTTTGGATTTCCAGGCTTTTGCCAAGTGCCTCCACAAACTCATCATCCTTGCTGCTGTGAGAGATAAAGATATGTTCTTTCTTCATCGGTTCTCCATCATCAGACAACAGGTTAAACATCTAAATTATGAATGATGAATGCTGAATGATGAATTATACGTTCATGAACATAGTTACCCTGCCACTGAGGTTACTTTTCATCACTCATCATTAGATTCTCAAGCTCATCCCTCTGCCTGTTGAATATTCTTTTGTACCATAGTAGGGAAGNNCTGCCTGTTGAATATTCTTTTGTACTACAATCGATACAAAAAGTCAAGCCCGCCAAATTCAATGCCTGTCTTTTTTAACCGCGAAGACACGCGAAGATACGCGAAGGCTTTTTATTTTTAGCCACGAAGACATTTACAATGCTTTCTCACTTGCCCCCTTTCTTCATCCCGATAAAAAAATTCACAAAATGTCCGTATGTGTGGCGNNAATATTCTTTTGTACCATAGTAGGGAAGAGAAGTCAAGAAGATTTTTTAGCCGCGAAGGTACACGAAGGTATTTACAATGCTTTCTCGCTTGTCCCCTTTCTTTGTCCCCTTTCTTCATCCCGGTAAAAAAATTCACAAAATGTCCGTATGTGTGGCGGCCTGGTGGCCAAAAAGGACTAAATTTAGTTCCCGGTGACAATTAAAAAATCAAAAAGGACATAATGTGGTTGTAGGTGGCGATTCGGAAACCAAAAAGGACTAAATGTAGTTCCCGATGACAATCTGAAAATCAAAAAGGACAGGATGTAGTTCCTGGTGACACTTTGAGAAATAAAAAGGACATGTTGCCACTTTCATGCACTTTTTTTCTATAAGAAAAGAGGGAGAAAAGGTACCGGGCAAGAAACATTTCCTGTCTGACACAAAAAACAGTGAAAAATTATTGGAATTTCCTTTAAACTTGCCCGAAGGGCACCTTATCTCTCCTACCGCATGGGCATACCCGTTTCATTTTCAAAAAAAATCTATATTGGATTTACCTGGAAGGTGGGGAAATATGAATCTATTTTCCCATTGGCAAAATCGTGTGCCAATTGAGGAATATCTTCCCAATCATAAATAGGGGTGTTATCCCCGGGTATCCAGTTGTTTTGGTTTGTATAATCGAAACATTCCCGGGCTTCCGCTAATCCAAATCCATGAGTAAAAACATGAATATGACGACAGTGACATTCTAATGCCCGGTTAATATGTAAATTCATTCCCTCTTTCCATCCTGAAGTGGCAATAACTCCGGGACGGCCAAGCACCCGGAGTGTGGCAGGGTATACCACCAGACCAATATTTTCGATAAATATGGAAACGTCCTCACCCTGCGTTATCTCATCGATGACATTACGAAAAATTCTTAAAGAAGCAAGATATTTTTTTCTATATTCCCGATCTGATTCATATTTCACCGGGTCATAGTTTAGACCGGGAAAGGCACGGCGGTCAACAGGTGTGATTCCCAGGTTCTTGAGGTATTCAAGCCGTTTATCTGTGGAAGCTGTCATCGCCACCTTATAACTCTGTTCTTTTGCCAGTAAAAGTTCACCCAGGGCTGCGCCTCCACCCCACCCGACTACATACGGCGACGGGTATTCTTCCATGGATACCTGGACTCTAAAACATCCTGATGCCACCTTCCAATTGGACCAGGCAGTGGCAAAGCGAACCGAGAGTATCGGCCACTGATGCAAGGGAATTTTTGAGTCCCGGGGAATCGGAAATAACTGGTGCTCAACTAACTTTGTCTGTTTTGCCAGCATCCCGATGGTCCCGGGTTCATCATATCCAAAGGCGAAAAAAGTGTCCACGTAACCTAAACAATTGACGCGATTAGTGGGGCTGAATCCAAAAAAAACACACAGGTCACCCTCTTTTACACGGGTTACCCCGGGACCGGTCTTTATTACTCTAACCACCCCGGAATTGCCTAATACTACTTTTGATTCTCCTCTCTTGCGGCATACATCAAGGGGCTTTCTTTGTAATGCGTGGGTCATATTGGCTTCCCAACCGCCGTAGATGGGCTCGGCTAAAACCTCCTTCCCGGTTACAACCTCAAAAGAAATAACTTCTTTCTTTACTGGAGATTCTTCATGGTTATTTTTTTCTCCCTCATAAAGAACCCACGCAAGTGTTTTAATTTTACCCATTTCAATTTCTCCTTAGCTGCAATTTCGAAGGAAACGGCTATTTTTTATTTTTTTTGCCCAGGTAATCAACCAGGTGAAAATAATTGTTCATAAACTCTTCTTTGACAGTAATACCTGAATTATGCAAAAATGATATCCACAATTTACCGGCAGAGAAGTCTTCCAGCAGCATCATGACAAAATAGGGTGTAGAGAATTTTATTTTCTCCATTCTTCCTGCCGGCGATGACCTGTCTGCTTCTTTAAAAAAATCATATGCCCCAATTAACGAATTAAAGGAAAAAGGAGACTGCAGTTGTTGGACACTCCAACCTCCGACATACCCTTTGACCGCGTAGTTCATGAAATTGAGGTTATTCTCTTTGACAAAGCGTTTGTATTCAAGGAAACGTTCCATGGCCGATTGGGGTTCCTCATGCAGTGAAAAGAGTACAGGGATATTGTCGTGGAAGTCACCGATAATATGATTAAAATTACCATCTTTATAAATTCTTCCACTGCTTACATATTCAATGGGGACGCTGTCCACTCCGAATATACTGCCGATTAATTTTGCCAGGGTCAAAAAAGCAATTTCATTATAATAATCTTTAAATTTATCATCGATTATAGAAATATCAACTTCAAACGATTCATATTTGCTGTCTGCAAGTGTATAATTTTTTAAAATTGCTTCATTGGAACGGACGTAATCGCTGAAGTTCAAATATTTGTCCAGACCGATATGGTCATAATTCCGGCTCTTCATAAAATGAACATAATCACGATAATCGATGATGGGATTACCTTTCTTTTGCGGGTTTTCCCTACCCTGCCTGAGGGCGTGGAATTGCTCATCCAGTATGCCGACACAGGTGCCGTCGCCAATAAGATGATTTATTTGCCATATGAGCCTCCAGTGCGTGTGCTCCAGTTTCAGGATTACTGTACGGTACAATGGGCGATCCAGTACTTCCATGGGTTCATTTAAATAGGAGAACATTCGATCGATGATTTTTTCCTTGCAGGCAGCGGAATAAGAGGAGATGTCCAGGAAAGGTATGCGGATATTNNGGATAAAATAATTTCCTTTTCGCTCGATAATAACGGACCGAAACAGGGAATGCCGTTGAATCACTGCTGCGGTAAGGTCTCGAATTTCAGCCATGCTTGCGGGATGAAAAAAATCAATTTTGTAATAGGCAAAATTCCTTTTAATGATCTCGTAGGGAGGTACCAGAAAGCTCGTTTGAATTGGGGACACCTCATACTCATGGGTGATGGTGTTTTGTTTCAATAAATCGGATAACCGGTTATTCCGGCTTAACTTTTTCTCCATCAGGCGCTGGTCTTTTTCGTTGATCTGATCCTTTAGTCCCAGGTCCTTTGCCGATAGTTTATCATCGATTTCACCGCTTTTTGGGGGTGCCTGACCCCCGGGTTTGGCAAGGGCGACATTTCTCATCCCCTGGCAGATATCATGGATATTCTGATAAAACAGGAGCTGCTTGATAGACAGAGTGATGCCGCAGTTTGATTTGTTTATCAGGCTTGACAATTGAACGGCCCGAAGGGAATCACCCCCCAATTCGTAAAAATCATCGTGAATTCCTACCGGTTCAATTCCAAAGAACGATTGAAATATTTCTACGAGTTTTTTTTCCAATTCATGGCGGGGGGGAACATATTTGCTGCTTAATTTGGGTCTTTTCTGTTTCTGTTGAAGGGGTGGAAGCGATGCCTTT
>WVZO01000643.1:6323-8606 GCA_011772425.1 Candidatus Aminicenantota bacterium | reverse complement strand
GTTTGAAATCCGAGCAGCGTTTACTCAATGAGATTCAACTCAACGACATGGTGGTGCACAATCTGCACGGCATCGGCAAATTTGTGGGCTTTAAAAAACTCACGTTTGAAGGGCATGTGACTGAGTTTTTAAAAATCGAATACCTGAACCGGGAGTACCTCTATGTCCCGGTGTATGAACTGGACGTTTTAAGCAAATATATTGCTTTTGAAGGTTACGCCCCCGGGATGGACAAACTGGGGGGAAACACATGGTCGTTAAAGAAAAAGAAAGCCCAAAAGAGCATTATCACCTTTGCCCGGGAGCTGCTGGAACTTTATGCCATGCGAAAAGCCATCAAAGGCAATTCCTATGCCAAAGAATATGAACTGGAGGAGAAACTGGGAGAAGAATTTCAATACGTAGAAACCGAAGACCAAAAAAGGGCCATTAAAGATGTCCTTGCCGACCTGGAAGCGGAATTTCCCATGGACCGGCTCATATGCGGAGATGTCAGTTTCGGCAAAACCGAAGTAGCCATCCGGGCCGCCCTGCGGGTAGTGGCCAACGGCAAACAAGCAGCAATCCTTTGCCCCACCACCATCCTGGCCTATCAACATTACTCTACCTTCAAAAACCGGTTCCAGGATTTTCCCGTTACCATTGCCATGCTGTCACGGATGGTCTCCCCCAAAAAAAGGAAAACTATTCTTAAAGATTTGGCAGAGGGCAGGCTGGATATCATTATCGGCACCCATGCGTTAATATCCAAAGACATTGCCTTCAAACGGTTGGGACTTTATATTATCGATGAAGAGCAGCGATTCGGTGTATTTCAAAAAGAAAAACTCAAGGCCGGCAGGGAAGACATCGATGTGCTCAGCATGTCGGCCACTCCCATACCCAGGACCTTATCCCTTTCACTTTCCGGGCTTCAAGATATATCCACCATCCGCACGCCTCCCATCGGCCGGTTGGCAATTAAAAATTTTGTCGGCTATTTTTCTAAAGAAATCATCATCTCTGCCGTATTGAATGAGGTAGAGAGGAATGGAACCGTATTTATCGTTTACAATGACATTGAGCGGATATATACGTTTAAAGAAGAATTCCAGCAGTGGCTGCCCCGGGTACCGACGGTAGTGATTCATGCCAAGATGAAAACCCAGGAAATTGAAACCAACCTGATGGACTTTATCAGTAAGAAATACCGCGTCCTGGTTTCTACCACCATTATTGAGAACGGCATCGATATCCCGGATGTTAATACGTTAGTTGTGTTGGATGCCGACCGGTTTGGCTTGACCCAGCTTTACCAGCTCCGCGGCAGGATTGGCCGGGGAAACCGCCAGGCCTATGCTTATTTTTTGGTTCGAAAAATGACTATCTCGGACAAAGCCAGGTCCCGGCTGGATGCGATCCGCGAGTTTGCCGACCTGGGTTCCGGGTACAGGTTGGCAGAATTCGACCTCAAATTAAGAGGTGCCGGCTCTTTGCTGGGCAACAGGCAGCACGGTCACATTGAAGCCCTTGGCTTCGATTATTACCACCAGATGCTGGTAAAAACCATCAAAGAGTTAAAAGGGGAACTGGAAACCCGGAAAGAAGGTAAAATCAACATTCATTTTTCTTATTCCATCGATCCAGGATATATCAAAAACAGCAGCGAACGAATCACCCTCTACCGGCAGATTCTTGAGGCAGAAGGATTTGAGGCGCTGCAAGAATTGAGGTTGGAATTGGAGGACCGGTACGGCCGCATGCCCGACAGCATTGAGAAGATTTTCTTTGCCGGGATGATACGGCTGCTGGTGAAGACGTGGTCATTGGAAGAAGTCGACGTTTACCTGGATAAGGTGGTAATGAAATTCCAGGAAGATGCCGAATCACCATTTCCCTTATTATCAAAATTGAAGAAGCAGGAAAAAAACGTCCCCGGGGTCTTTAACCTGGAAACCCTGGATGATGAACGAACCTGGATCTTCCAGTTCCCGGATTACAAGCTTTTTAAGGAGCGTATCGCGCAGTTGTAACGATAGCCACGAATGAAAGAAGGAACAGTTAAGCTGTTTTTCACCACGAAGGCACGAAGGCATTTACAATGCGGTAAAAAGCACGAAGTGTTATTATAAACTCCTGGATCGTTTCTCTTTCAGGTTGCGGTAATATGTGAACAGGTCTTCATCCGAATTTGTAGGGATCCTGGGATCGCGGGCAAGCGATTGCATAGAAGTTGAAATCATATTCTGTCGAGTAAGCTTGAATTCTTTCCTTTTTTTCTGAAAAGACCCCTCCAACAGTACA
>WVZO01000643.1:0-6274 GCA_011772425.1 Candidatus Aminicenantota bacterium | reverse complement strand
AATAATAATTTTCCATAATTGACCGGGTGGTGACAGGGTCAGGACTTTCGCTGGGATTTCTTTTCCCGTTTGTATTGATGCCGCCTGTAGTTTCATCAGGGGCTCTTTAATTTTATTAAACAGTTTTTTTCGTTTCCGATACGAATCTTCCAGCAAAACCCCGATGTAGATAGGAAAAAAGCTAAAAACCATTCCACCGATAATCATATTAAACCATTGGGTTCCGTACTCTTCGATTTTAGACAGAAATGCCAATATCAACAAGGCCCAGAACAGGGCGCTAATTGTTAAAAGGGTGCGCGATACAACAATTCGCCACATTTGACCCGGTGGAGATGCCTCAAGTGCAAAGGAAACAGCCTCAAAGGACGATGCGGTCTCATATGCATATGGATATTTATATGTATATGTAGGAGTAGATGCAGGTGCAGGTACAGGAGCCGGCGGCATCTTAAATTGCGGCGCGGCTGTTGTCTCCTGGAGTTCCTCGTATAATTTCTTCTTTCGTCGATAAGAGGTTTCCAATATAACGCCGATAAGAATAGGCAGAAAACTCAGGATAACAGCTCCAAGAAAGACATCCGCTATCTGGGATTTGAATTGTTCCAGTTTTATCAAAAGCCCCACCAAAACAAGTCCCCAAAATAAGGCGCTGAGGGTTAACAGGGTACGCGATATGATAATTTTCCATAATTGGTTTTTGGGACTTGCAGAGGCCAGTATTTCCTGGGTTTGGATTGCAGCAGCCTCAGGTGCAACTTCCCGGGCTGCAGCCGCCCGGGCCAACGACAGTGCCTGGCCCTTTCTAAGAAACTTGATCCCAAAAATAATCAACCACACCACCAGGGGAAAGACAAGAATCGCCGCCGGTGTTCGGGTTAACAATAAGGCATCATAAACACCGTGCAGAATATAAGCCAGGAAGAACCCTTTGAATATATTCGAACGCCTGGTGTTCTTATCCGGGGATACTTTTGCCAGCCCCACGTAGTATCCCATTAATACACCGGTAAAGCAGTGCAGCGGCATGGCGGTGAGAGCCCTTAAAATCCCGGTACCAATGCCGTAACCCAAAACGTAAAAAATGTTTTCCAGCATGGCAAATCCCAGGGCACTGGCACCCACGTACACAATGCCGTCATTCTCTTCGGTGAATTCTTTGTGCTTCCAGGCAAAGAGTAGAACAACCCCCAATTTACAAAGCTCTTCCACCCATGCTACCCGGACAAAGGCGATGACTACCGCATTGACCAGTATGCTGTTATCATAGATTGGCAGGTATCCAATGCTGATCTCCAGGATTGCCGCGACCACAACGCTTAACGCTCCCAACAGCATGATTTTAAGCACCAGTCCCAGGGGTTCTCTCTCGTTACGGTCCATAGAAAGGATAAAATAAAGTAACACAATCCCCGGTACCAACGCCAGGACCAGTAAAAAGATGACTTTCATGTAATTAAATCCTTCTTCTTTTTATTTTTACATTTTACCTTTTTTTGTGCTTATCTCTGGCATCTTGCAAATATCCCTGGGGAACCAAAACCGCAGGCTAAAGTAATAATAAACGGATATCCTGTTTTTGTCAAGCAAAAACAGGTGTTACAATGTAACCATCATTTAAATCTCCGATAACTAAACACTTTTCAGGTTCATACCAGTAATAAAAAGCAATATATGCACAAAAAACCGCATCCAATAAATCTTCATACCGCTTCAATGCTTTTCCCCTTAAAGCCCTGACATCGGTTTTAAGTATATCATAAGGCAAATTCAGGGACGGCTTTCGGTGTTGAAGGCTGCTTAAATACCCCTGATATCTTTCAAATTCCTGCCAACGCATGGTATAGGAACGTTTTTTCCTGGCCTTGTATTTCAAGACCTGTTCCAATTGGAAAATAACCACCATGGCCGAATGAGGAAATACCTCAAAAAATTTATGACTCTTTTCAAATTTCTTTATGTAAGGAGAATGTTGAAACCCCTTTTGTTCCAGCATCTCAGTTATCTGCTCACCCCGCACACCACCATATAGACGGTAAAATAAATCCCGGTTCGACGGATAAGGAACAGCATGATATTTCGCAAACATCTTTTTTAGTCGTGTTTCTGCCTCTCTCTCACCGGTTTTATTTTTTACCACTAAAGATGCATCAATGGCAATGAAGGCGTGGTCACCCCGGGTGTGGGCCATAATATAGTCTACAATCGCACTGTTTTCGTAAATATCACTGGTTCCGCAGACAAAATCTGCCGAACCTTTCTGACTTTTAATAATAGCAACACCTGTACTGTTTCTTTCCGACCACGCCAGATCAACACCTATGAAGAACATGTTCAAATAATCTCACCGGATATGGAGATGGTATAATCCTTGATGGGGATGATTTTCTTTGCCTCTGCCAACGCCTTTTGCACAATATGAGTGGTACCGGAGCAGCAAGGCACTTCCATATGCACAACAGACACCGACTTGATGTCGTTGTCAAGAAAAATAGTGGTTAATTTTTCAATGTATTGGTCAATGGTTTGGTCCAGTTTGGGACAGAAAGTGATCATGATTTTATCCTTTAAAAACCGGTCATGAAAATTTGCATAGGCATACGGTACACAATCGGCCGACACCAACAGATCAGCACCCTGTAAATAGGGAGCATGAGGGTTAATGAGCTGAAGCTGCACCGGCCACTGCCGGAGCTGAGACGCTGCCGTTACAACCCCGGTCTGCTGTGCCGGCTTTGACTGTTTGTTTCTCAAATCCATCATGGCTGCGCCGGGACAACCTTTGGCAAACGCAGGCCCGGAGCCAGGTCCACCATGACTATGCCCATGACCATGCCCGGAATTTACATAAACACCAGGGGCGCCAGAGGCAGGAGCAGAAGGGTTCATATCAGGAATATCCATCCCCTTTTCTTTTAAAACAGCAACCGCTGTTTTCAACAGTTCCAGCTCATTGTGCTCTTTTAAATGAAGCAAATGAGCCCGAACGGTATTGGGACCCTGTTTTACGATATTTTCCATCACCTTGCGCTCATCGTACGGCTCAGCTTCCCTTTCTTCAACAGAAATGGCCTCTTGTGGACAGGTCCCAATACACGCCCCAAGACCATCACAAAAAAGATCACTGATGAGCCTGGCTTTATCATCGATAATTTGCAGTGCCCCTTCCGGACAACCCGGAATACACTGACCACATCCATTACATTTATCTTCGTCGATTCTAATGATTTGTCTTTTCACGATTTTCCTCCTTTTTTATATAGAGATCAGTTTTTCTAAAGATTTCCACAATTTTTCACCTTCTTTAAGAAGATCAAAACCAAAATCCGCTCCCCGCCAACGGGTAACCAGAAGCCGGAGAGCTCCCATTACAGCCATAAACATATGTTCAGGTTCAATCTCCTCGAGTATGCCCTCTTTCTGCCCTTGCACAATGGCTTCTATCAACAGTTTCTTGTGGGAATGAATGGTTTCATAAATCTTTTTTTGATACGCTTCATTCCCTTTGAATATATCCTCGGAAAACATCACCAGTACCAGTCCCCGGTTTTCGGAGAATTGTCGGCAGCGCCCAAGGAAAAAGGCTTTGATCTTATTGATACCAGGTTCCCTGGAAGATACAATCCGGTTTAAAAGCTCGGTTGAACTGGCTTTAAAGAACTCGGCAATAGAGGTAAGAATTTCTTCTTTACTTTTAAAATGCCGGTAAATCGCCCCATCCGTTACATTTATCCATTTTGACAGGGTTTTAATGGTTAAATTTTGAATGCCCATTGTGGAGATAATTTCCAGGGCGGCATTGATAATTTCTTTTTGTCTGTTTGTCCATTCGGTCATTTTAATTCTTAAACTCCTAAAGTAAGTAAATATTTACTTACCCCTATAATATAACCTAAGAAGTCTCATTTGTCAACTAAAAAAATGAAAAAAATTTTTTTACCTTTTTTCACTCCCCTGGCAGGGGTAATACTGTTGACTTATGGAAAGACACCAAACAAACTAAAAATCAAAAAATTATAACTCACCCTAAACAAAAGCTTTTGCGGGGGGTCCAGGGGGACGGTTTTCTCGAAAAGAGTCCCCCTGGTCGCCGAAGGCAAAAACTATAAAAAAAATAGTATTGCAATTCGATTATTTTTAATATATAATCTACAGATGGTAAGCTTTCCTTACTTTTCACCTGATCTTTATATTCAGTCAAAAATAATAAAATCCATCCCTATATGAGGTATTAAGATGACAGAACAAATCGAAAAAATCAAACAGACATTAAAAGATTCAGCACCTATGCGCTGGTTTGTAATGATTTTGATCAGTGGTTTAATGTTTGGCACCTATTGGTTCCAGGATTTCTTTTCAGGTTTAAAGCCGCTGATGGAAAGCCAGATGGGCATCAGCTCCACTGATTTTGGCACGCTAATCAGTTTAACCACAATTGCCAATGTTTTTGGTATGATCATCCTGGGCGGGATTATCCTGGACAAATGGGGAATCCGGTTAACCGGGGTCATATTCGGAGCAGTGGCAACACTGGGGGCAACGATCTGCGCGCTTGGTGCTCATGGTGTCTTATCAGACGATCCGTCTACCCGGTTAACAGTCATGATCATCGGACGTATCCTATTCGGTGTCGGATTGGAGGTTACATGCGTGGTGGTACTGCGAACGCTTGTTAAGTGGTTTAAGGGATATGAATTGGCCCTGGCCATGGCCATCAACATGGGATTCGGACGTCTGGGTTCAACCATGGGAACGGCATTGTCACCGGATATCGCCGGTAACAACGCCCCCACTGCCGTAAGTTTTGCCGCCACCCTTATCGGCATCGGTCTAATTATGTTTGTTATATATATAATTTTCGATGTAAAAATCGACAAACAACTTAAAACTAAAGCCGAAGAAGCCGAAGAGGACAAATTCAAATTATCCGATTTACTCAAATTGGTTACGGACAAATCCTTTCTTTTTATCGCCTTTCTATGCGTGGCGTTCTATTCGGCCGTGTTCCCCTTTATGCAGTACGCCCCGGATCTGCTGGTCAATAAATTCGCATTCACTTACAATCTTCCCGAAACCGCTAAGGTTACTCTATTCGGAAGCGCGGCATTGGGCAATGCCATAATATATGTGGTGTTGTTTATATTCGGGATTGGATTCTCTCTAGTACCCACAAATATAAAAAATAAAACCGGTAAGCTCCTTTCTATTCTGATCACATTCATTCTCTTTGTGTGTTTTGTTTATGCACTTAAAGATATCCTATCCGTATGGCTTAAAAACGGTCCGAAAGTTGCCAGTTTACTTCCCATGGGCACGATTTTATTCACCCCTATCTTTGGAAATATCGTGGATAAAAAAGGAAAAGCCGCTTCTTTAATGATGCTGGGCTCACTGCTGTTGATTTTTGCCCACCTTGCCCTCTCTGTATTCCAGAGTGTGGCATTGGGTTATCTTGGTCTGCTGTGCCTCGGTATTGCTTTTTCATTGGTGCCGGCAGCCATGTGGCCCTCAGTGGCTAAAATCGTTCACAAGAATCGACTGGGCACCGCTTATGCCACCATGTTTACCATCCAAAACTGGGGACTGATGGCTTTCTTCTGGGGAATCGGCCGCGTCCTGGATCTGGCAAATCCCACAGTAGTAGCCAAATTACAGGAAGTAAGAAGCGCCCTGGAAGCACAGGGATTAGCAGAAGGAGATATCAGCCTGAAAATACAGGCAATGAAAGAAGCCGGACAAATTCCATTTTACAATTATATGATTCCCATATTAATGCTGGTGGTTTTAGGCGTCATCTCCATCTTCCTGGCATTCATGCTGAAAAAATCCGATAAACAACAAGGCTACGGCTTAGAACTCCCCTCGAATAAGTAGTAAAGGTGCCTCCGGCGGCCAGGGGGCTCTTTTGAAAAACCGCCCCCTGGACCCCCGCAAAACTTTTTATTATGTGGATAACATTGAATCGACTGCTCATCGCCATCGCTATCATCCTCACCCTGAACCTGGTAACGTCTTCTTATATACTTCACATCATCCTCCCCCTGGCAAAAGCCCTCTACCTGGTTCTTGTTTTGTATATCTACGGTTCCATTTTTATGAACTTTTTCGGTCATAAGCAAAACAAAGACCTGGAAACCGGCCAGCCTACCGGTTTCACTTCAACTGTTGCCGTGGGATTGATATTCACCACCTTTTTCTTTTACCTGGTCTCCCTGTTCAAAATACTTTCTCATTGGGTCCTCATCCTTTTTTACCTGGCACCACTTTTCTTCTT
>WVZO01000004.1:328-1426 GCA_011772425.1 Candidatus Aminicenantota bacterium | reverse complement strand
GAATAAAATTAAGATCATACACATGCGTCTTACTCCAATCATTGTCAAACGTTCCATACTGGTGAGCAATTTCATACAACTCAGAACCCGGAGTCGGTGTATAAAAACTAAGATGAATATCATCCAACGGTATCCGCTTCAACAGGTCTTTTAATTGTTGAATGGTGGCGTCAGTCTCAAGGGGACCGCCGATAATAAAAAATCCCCGTGCCAAAATCCCGGTTTTTTTTGTGGCCCTGACAGCAGTTACAATTTGATCAATGGTAGTATTTTTACGATATAACGCCAGGATTTCCGGGGAAGCGCTTTCTATACCATAAGAAATCAACCAACAGCCTGCTTTTTTCATCAAACGTAAAAGTTCCTCATCGGCAAAATCCACCCTACCCAGGCAAGACCAGCTTAACTTTTTTTTGTTTCTTACCAGATACTCACAAAACGCGGTCAAACGTTTTCGNNATTCCCGGATACCATATTTGTCCTGGAGCTGATTAATCATCCCAATAACATAGTCGGCACTAAAAAACCGGTAACGATTCCCAAATACGCTTCGATCACAAAAAGTGCATTGATACGGACACCCCCGGGAAGCTACCATAGACGTCNNAGGTCTTTAAAAAAAGGTCTGGGAGCGGTTTTTTTTAATTTATCATTTCCATCCCTGTATATAATGCCTTTCACCTCTGCCAGTGATTCCCGGGTGGTATTGACCGGCAAATTTAAAATTTCCGTAATGGTCTCTTCGCCTTCTCCCAGCACACCGATATCAAACCATGGAAAACGCTCCATGGTTTCTTCAGGCAAAGCCGTGATATGCGTACCGCCGATAATCGTAATAATCTCAGGGTTTGTTTTTTTTACCCGTTCTGCAAACTCCGCCGCAAAACCAATATTGGAAGTCATCGCCGTGATGCCCACATGGCTGGGAGAAAATGTTAAGAGCTGTTCCATGGTCTCTCCTGGTGTTAAGCCCCGGTTGTAAGCATCCAGTATTTGAGTTTCAAATCCTTTTTCTCGGGTATAAGCTGCTAAACTGCACAAGCCGATGGAGGGTAATTTGCTGCCCAGTCGTTCGATCCATTCATAAGCGGAAGCACT
>WVZO01000004.1:0-183 GCA_011772425.1 Candidatus Aminicenantota bacterium | reverse complement strand
CGGTAAAAAAACGCGAAGATACGCGAAGATGACACACCCCGCCCCTTCGGTGGGTCCTATGGAGCACCCCTCTCAAGAGGGGATTTATTGGGCTGAATGTGGCACGATGTGGTGAAGCGTGGTATGATGACTAACCATGTATAAAAAATTTTTGCGGGGTCCAGGGGCGGTTTTTATAAAAAG
>WVZO01000441.1:10227-14671 GCA_011772425.1 Candidatus Aminicenantota bacterium | reverse complement strand
CAAGCCGTAGGAATGGGGTGAGGAAGCCGTAGGAACGGGTCGTTGACCCGTAGGAAGATGCTGGTCGGGCCGTAGGAAAAGGGTCAGGAAGCCGTAGGAAAGGGGCGCATTTCAGAAAACGGCCAGCAAATCTTTCTTTTCTTCCTCGCTTCTCAACTTCTTCTCTTCATCGTTTCTTCTCTTCCTCTCTTCGCGTGCCTTCGCGCTTTTTACCGCATTGTAAATGCCTTCGCGGCTAACCCNNCAGCAAATCTTTCTTTTCTTCTTCACGTCTCTTCGCGCTTATTACCGCATTGTAAATGCCTTCGCGACTAACTTACTCCAGCTTGCTGATTTGCTGGTGCTTGAAGCTAGTGCTTTCAGCTTAACCACTGGAAATCATTCCCACAGTGATAGAAATGATCCACACAACGCTTGAAATCATTCCTGCAGCGATTTTAACCGTTTCAATTTTTAGTAAAAAGGGGGCAGCCATAAAGCGAAGCCTTTGCTCAACCTTCTAACCGGTTTCCACGAAAATGGGAACCACCGTTATCCCGGCAGCCTCATCCAGGTAATCCTTCTCATATTTGCCGCGGTTCTCTTTATCGATGGCGTCGACAAAAAACACCAGGAAAATCTCTGCCAATCCCAATTGTTTGCCGTATTTAGCTGCTTGCTCCAGGGAATGACGATAATTCCCCCGCGTGGTAAAGGATTTTACTTCAATCCCATATTGCTGCCCGGCATAGGTAATGATCAAATCGACTTTACCGTTACCAGTTGGAAATTCAGGGTTAACACTCCCGCCCTCAGCACCTAAAAACTGTTTTAAATAAGAAAACAAGTTGAAATGATAAACCGCTTCAAAAATCCTCAAATCAGCACGGTGCGGCGCATCCTTCAACAACCACTCACGGTTCTTTTTTAAATAGGTTTCATACCTCCTGAGGAGATTTCGGATATCCAGGTGTGTCTCGGTGATAATATCATCATACGGATCGTCAAAGGAATCGTAGAGTTTTCCCATATAGCGAAACAACTCCCTGGAAAAATAGTTAAACAACCGTTTCTGAACAAACGGGGAGGCAAATTTTACATAATACCTGGTGCGGGTTTCTTTTTCCCGGTCAATCACACCATTCATATACAAAAAATTCAACGATTTATCATCATAGGTAAATTCAACCTTTTGGTCGGTTTTGAACAGGTCCAGCACCACGATTTTATGTTCCGGTTCATTGGCTTTACTGATAATATTTAAAATGTTATTGTTGGGTAAAATGTTAATGGCAGCCGCCAGCACTTCCTCGAAGTTGTCCAGGGTAATGGGTTGAGATTTATCATTGGCATATCCTTCAAATCCTTCGGTGAGTAGTTCCCCCAACCAGCAGGTCAAGCCAGGCTGTCCATTGGTTTCCCGGTACACGTTTTCAATAACCGCGGATTGGACCTTTTGTCCGCCCTCTTTTTCATACCACTGGAATATGCCCCTAACTTCTTCAAAGGTAAGATTGGGGATATGAACGCTGCGTTGGACGTTAAAAGGAGAGCCTTTGGGGTTTTCGATGCCCAGCACACTGCGAACCCCTATTAAGGCCACGGCATGAAGAAGATAGGTTTTTTGCTCCGTGGGTTTGCCTACTTCATCCATGCGGCTGATGTAAATGTTTCTAAAAGCACTCACTACGGTATTTATGACATTCTCTTCCAGTGCATCGAACTCATCGAGAATAAGAATAAGAGGTTTAGCCAATACCTCTTTTTTAAATACCCCCTGGAACTTTTCCCTGGTATCGATGGCGGTGAAATTTTTTCCCAGTCCGGCACCGATTGCTTTGGCAATTGAATCCATGACCATGGCCGCATCTTCAACGTCTTTCAGGATTTCCAGGTTGATTTTCAGCACATCGAACCGGGCATCCTCTTGCAATCGAAAGAGTATTTGCTGCATGAGCCAGGTTTTGCCGGTTTGCCGGGGCGCCCAGACAGTGATGTAATGACCGCCTTCCCCTGGCGTCTCACCTATCAATTGGGTGTATGCCCTCTCAATCAACTCTTTTCTCGGTGCGTAGTAATGCAATTTTGTATTAACTGGCCCATATGATGAAAATCGTCTCATATTCGGCTCCTTCTTAATTCATTACTTTTCCGTATCTATTTTAGCAGAAGTTATGGGGTAAAGCAAATCTGTTATAATACTACTTGTGTCAAATGGAAACCCGGTAACGAACCTGATTGAACTTTGCCTTCGGCGACCAGGGGGGGTCTTTTCGGAGAAAACCGCCCCCCTGGACCCCCCGCAAAAGCTTTTTATTAAAGGGTCTTTGTGTACCTTTGTGTAACTTCGTGGCTAAAATTTTAACAGATATGCCCAAAAGGCCTTCTGCAGCCCGTGACGCTATGCGCCTCGCCGAGGGGATTGATTTCTTTTTGGTTTTAAGACATAATATTTAACTTAAAAGCAGAGGTAAACAATGAAAATACTAAAACGAATTTCAATCCTATTAATGGTTTTTGTGTTGATGTTGAATGTCAGTGTTTCGCCTCAGGATGAAACCGATGCAAAGCCCTTTGGAATCGTTATTCATGGCGGTGCCGGAAACATGAAAAAAGGAGAAATGGCCCCGGAAAAAGAAAAAGCTTACCAGGAAAAATTAAAAGAAATACTTACCACCGGGTACAACATTCTCAAAAATGGTGGAACCAGCCTGGATGCCGTGGAAACGGTTATCCGTATGATGGAAGATTCACCGTTATTCAATGCCGGCAAAGGAGCAGTATTTACTGCTGAAGGCACCAATGAACTGGATGCTTCCATAATGGAAGGAAAGACTCTGAATGCTGGAGCAGTAGCAGGTGTTAAACGGGTTAAAAATCCTATTTCATTGGCCCGGATGGTAATGGAACACTCCCCTCATGTGATGATGGCTGGAGACGGTGCTGAAACATTTGCAAAGAAAATGGGCATGACACTGGTTTCTAAAGAGTATTTCTTTACAAAATCCAGATGGGAACGGCTTCAAAGAATAAAAAAAGAAATGAAAAAGAAAAAACAAAAAGAGAAAAACAAAAAATTCGGCACTGTAGGGGCAGTGGCACTGGATAAACAAGGAAACCTGGCCGGCGGAACCTCTACCGGTGGGATGACTTACAAAAGATATGGCCGCATCGGCGATTCACCTATCATCGGCGCCGGTACCTATGCCAATAACCGAACCTGTGCGGTCTCGGCTACGGGATGGGGAGAATATTTTATCCGGTCGGTGGTGGCTTATGATATTTCTGCTTTAATGGAGTACAAAGGACTATCAGTAAAAGAGGCTGCCCACATGGCAATAAAAAAAGTAGGAGATCTAAAAGCGACCGGGGGTGTGATTGCTATCGATAGCAGCGGCAATATAGCAATGCCGTTTAATACCAGCGGCATGTTCCGGGCTTACAAAATCAATGACGGAAAATTAGTCATAAAAATTTATAAAGATGAATCAGAAGCCAATAAAAAATAACCACAAATATCCTCTCAGCAATTTCACCTGGGATACCTGGGACGGACTTAGGACAGACTTAGGACAATCACCGAAAGTACGTTGTGTCACTTCGTGCCTTAAGCCGTACTGTAAGTGCCTTCGTGGCTGAAAAAAGGAGTAATTATGATGACAGAAAAAAATACGCAGGAACTCAAAATCGACCGCCTCTCGTTTCAACTGGGGATGATCAACTGCTTCGTCGAGATGGTAGCATGCGGGGTAAAAAAACTGGCCCTAAGCCCACCACTTTTACCCCAAGACTACCAAAAAATCGAAAAAGCCTCAACCGATTTGGTCAACAACTTCAATATCAAATCCTATTTAGAAAAATCACTGATGGTAACCGATCTGCAAACCGAAGATTTTACCAGGGGAAAATGGTCGATTCTTTATTTTCGTACAGACGATGTACTACAAAAATACCTGGAACTAAAACAAAAACAAAAAGAATTAAAAGAATCAGGAAAATATGATAAAACAACAAGCAAAGAGATTTCAAGAGAATTCATGCGACTGCTGAGCTATCCCGACAATATTATCGAGGAAAAATTATCAAAAACAACCCCCACGTCACCATTTATGCTGGTTGAATAATATTTGGGAGCCGCGAAGAACGCGAAGGAACGCGAAGGGAAGAAGCGGAGAAACGAAGAGGGTGAAAAGATAATGCTGTTGACTTAAGGTCAAATTATAAATCTTTTCTTTCTTACTAAAGCGAATCTCTCGTACCGCACGGGCAATCTGAAAAAACTGATGCCCTCCGTGCGGATATACTAACTCCCTATTTTTATCTACAGGATGGGCAGAAAATCGAAAAAAATTATAAACCTTTCTGCCTGCCCATCCTGAACTCCTATAGAACTCTATCAGAACTTTTTTGTCTCCGACGGCCAGGGGGGCTCTTTTCGAGAAAACTGCCCCCCTGGACCCCCCGC
>WVZO01000441.1:0-10138 GCA_011772425.1 Candidatus Aminicenantota bacterium | reverse complement strand
TAACACCGTTCCATCCTTTAACCGGTTCCCGGTTACCAGGAGATAATGACCCGTCTCCACTTCCAATTTCTCCGGAAATTCGGTTAATTTTGTATTTTCACCATAATCAAGGGTGTGATACTCCCCATTGGCGTACCTGGCTAATGTGAAATGGATATAATATTCGGGGATCAATTTGCTGCCTTTATCGACTTGCTCCAGGCAAATGAACCCCTTTGATACAGGTTCAGAGGGCTGATCTTTAAAATAAACATCGATCCATCGGTTATTGGAAACATATTGCGGTGTCTTATCTGCGGGTTCCAGGCGGGCCAGGATGCCAAAACTCCGGCAAAGACCCACAAAAAAGATATCACGAGAAGCACTGTCAGATACTCGAAGCCGATACACCCCACGAGGTGTAATAGGTACATTATAATAATTGGCAACAGGATGGACCTGGATGTGGTCGCGAATCCAGCGAATAAGAATAGAAACATCTTGCCGGACTTTTTTTATGAAATCCGCATCAAACTCCCCCTGAAAAAACGACTTGTAATCTATGATAATCTCATTTCTAATCCTGGGATTCAAGACATACTTAACAAACGAATCCCTGTCGGTTTTCGGCAAGTTACCGCTGTGAATAAAAGAATGGCGCAGATGTCCCAAAAGAATATCGGCGGGTGTATCCCTGAGGTCTTTTTCTGATACGGTACTGAGAAGCGGAAGCGCCCATTTAAATAATTCAGGGGTTTGAGCACTTTGGGTAAGGAAATTAGAAATTTCCTGCCAGTTGCCCCGGCTCTTTTGTAAATAATCCCAAACTTTATCCGGTTCCAGGCCAAGTTTTGACGCCAGGGTGACTGCGTCGTTTTTATCGATAAACGTGGATTCATAATTCGCCCGCAATTGATCTTCGTATTTCAAGCGGCGGTCGTTTTCTTCTTTACCTTTCTTTGAAACCGGGAACGGCTTGGGTTCAATGGGAGGAACAAAATCATAATCCACGGTGTATTCCACCCCAGGGTCTTTATCCAGGACAACCACCACGAGATCGGTGCTGGCAGCGGAGATTTTTTTATAACCAAAGGCCCCACCTTTAGTTACCCATATCAACAAGTCCCCCAGGCCCACGTTCAAACGACACGTCCCATTTGAATCGGTGCGCTTCCGGGCAATGGGATAAAACTCCGCGTAATTGTACAAACGAAACTGAACATCAGCATCTTCAACCCTTTTCCCATGTTTATCCTCCACTTTAACCGTTAACGTTTGGGTTTTAGCATAGTTGCCGGTGAGATTGATCTCGGTGAATCGTGGGGATTTGGTGATAATCTCTTCCGGGCCATCGTATTGGCCGGAGACTTTTGTGTGGACCAGCACCGCCCTGCGAGCCGGTTCGGTAAACCAGGCCATATCCAGGTCTGGCTCCGGTTCGCAAGCGCCTAAGTAATGCCATTTGCCATCTACCCAGGCTTCTACCCAGGCATGATTGTCATCGCAGTGAGCCCAGCGGGGAGTGTAACACTGCCGGGCAGGAATACCAACGGTCCGCAGTGCTGCCACTGTTAACGTGGATTCTTCCCCGCACCTGCCGAACGCGGTTTTTATGGTACTCATAGGGGAAGAGGTTCGTATATCTGCCTGTTTATAGGTCACCTTTTCATGGCACCAGTGGTTCACCTCCAATACCGCTTCTTTCATGGATAAATGAATCACCCTGTCTTTTAATTCCTGGAAATAAACGCTGCGGAAATTATCCAGGTTTTCATTGTTCACCCGGTAAGGCAGAACAAAATGACGGAATAGTTTATCAGGTACTTTTTTCCCCCATGAAAAGGTCTCCTTGGCTTCAAATGATTTGCGCACATGTTCCAGGAAAAATTCGCCGTCATAATCAGCCAGGTCATTGAGAGGCATATGGGCAAATAAGAATTTCATGGCCTCTTTCTCTCGCAGTGAAAGACCCTGGTCAAGTATTTTAAATAGAGCGTCTTTCTTATTTTTTGCCAATTCTTCCTGTTTTTTGAATTGGGTTTCGACTTTCTGCCGATACAGGGGGTCTTTGATAAAGTGTTCCTGGCGAGTACAGGCAGTGGTTAAAAGCAGAAACATTAAGATGATTAATTGAGCTAGCTTCATTTGTTTCATTTTCTTCTCCATGGGGATTTAGTGTTGAAATATTCAATCTATATGATACCACAAAAGCGCTGCCAGTCAATCATGAGTGCATTGCACTCATCTTAAAACGAAAAAATTAAACAAATTTTGAAATTGACATAAATCGAAAAAAGGGATATTGTTTCAAACGTTTGAGGAACCCTCCAGCTTACTTTTTTATGAAAAGCTTTTGCGGGGGGTCCAGGGGGGTGGCTTTCTCGAAAAGAATCCCCCTGGTCGCCGAAGGCAAATAATAGTTCTAATAGAGTTTTATAGGAGTTTCAGGATGGACATTCTTAAATTTTTTAAGTTTTTCTTTTTTAGTTTTTATGTCCATCCTGTAGATAAAAATACTGGACAGTATATCCGCGCGGAGGGCAGTAGGTTTTACAGAGTGCCCGTGCGGTAGGAGAGATCAAGCCCCCAAAGGGGGAAATTCCAAATTCCAAATACCAAATTACAAACAAAGGGGCGTCCTTCGGACATTTTTAAAACGCCTGCGGCGATTCCACCGATAGCACAGGTGCATTGTTTTGGTCATTTGAATTTTGGTCATTTGGATTTGTTTCGGATTTCGACATTCGTATTTCGGATTTTCTTTCCCTTCCCCTATCAGCGGGGCAACCCCCTACGGGGGAAATCCCAAGCACAAAATCCCAAATTACAAACAATAAGGCGCCCTTCGGGCAGTTAGATACCATTAATAATTAACAATTAACAATTGACAATTGACTATTGACAATTAGAAAGGTGCTCTTCGGGCGAAGGTTGACTTTTCTTGTCTTACGTATAAGGATGCCACAATAAAGTCATATTGTCATGCACCGTGCACATTTTTGCACATTTTCATTTTTACAACAGAGGCTAAACAGTGAAGTACTAAGCCCGGTTATTTCTCCACGATTGGGGGGCCGATAAAATTCCTGATCCCATTTCCTTTATTATTAATTGATTCTTTTTCCACAACTTATCTCTACTTTTTCTGGTGAATCAGTAACCCTTTCATCCCAGGCGCGTATAGTTTCCCATTCCACATTAATGACATCCCCAATTTTATAAGAACCTCTGTGGAGCCTACCTCTACTATCCATATATTCAAAATAATAATAAGTCTGATTATAACTACGTGTAACGATTTTTATTTCGATTTCTCGCATTCTTTGTGGATGATGTTTAATATGCCACTTTTCCTCGTAGTATTTAATCAAAAAATCATATCCCTCTTCCCGAAAGTTTAATGCTTGGGGTAAGAGTTCATATACTTTTTCTTCTTTATCATAATTTTTACCATCTGGGATTCGGTTTTGTAACATGAATAATACGTCTTTTATAAGTTCATATTTCTCCCCACCAATTGAACGCAATTCTTCAACCGCTGCCTTACTGACCTTAATATCTGAGCTCTTAATTTTTTCCATTAGCTGCCAAATTTTCCAATCAGCGATTATTTTTACGAGCGATTCTTTTTCTTTACCGTTTAGATTTTTTTGCCTTTTTGACTTTATAACAGATATAAATTTTTGAGTCTTCATGATTCTTTCTTTCAACTTTTCAACCTCAGGATTAGGAATTTCTTTCCATCCATCCCTCTTATACTTTACATCTACAAAAACATTCCATTGAAGCTGCTCATTTACCGTATAAGTAGTTGGACCGAATCTTGCCACGGTTTTTGGTATTTCATCTAGTTTAACTTCAAGTCTCTCTATTATCTCGTTGAGTATCTTTATAATGAACTCAAATATAACTTTGTTTTGATAATCCTTTAAGGTCATTATGTAATTAATCAGATCTTTAGGAATGCCATTTTTCTCCAATGCATTAGCGGCTTTCTCGCGAACGCCACTCTTAGTATGATTTAATCGCCTTAAATTTCTCTTTGTCCTTACTGACGCAATCATTAATTATCTCCTTCGTTACTTTTTAGGAGTCATACTACTTGCAAATAATTAATTTTAATTGCTTTGACATTTTAAAGAAAATACAGTCATATGTCAAGGACCTGGTTGAATTAAACTACTACCCCACTTAATAGTATGTAGTATGGTTGTGGGAAATAGGTGCCAGGTAAATAATCCACTGTTGTTCAGGAAGAGGATCTCTTTGGTATGAAAGGGGGAAAGCCGCATGGGAAGATGGTTACAGGGCTGTGGGAAGGTGGTTCCTAGGCTGTAGGAAGGGGTACCTAGACCGTGGGAAGACACTTCCTAGGCCGTAGGAAGGGGTGCCTAGACCGTAGGAAAACACTTCCTAGGCCGTAGGAAGGGGTACCTAGGCCGTAGGAAGATGGTCCTTGACCCGTAGGAAAGGCTGGTTTATTTCCAACTAGTGTCATCTAAATCCTGGAAATTCGATTCCTGTTCATGAATCATTGGTATTAATTGAATGGATAATCACCGGTTGTCTTCTATCTGACCCTATTTCCTTTTGTCGCCTACACCCACATCTCCTTTGACTTGAAACAAAATGGTGACGGTGCGTCAAAACGTCAGAGAAAAAAATGAAAGACAAAAAATCTCTGACCCACAGGATTTTTGACCTTTCGCCGCAGGCGATTTAAACTTGCCCGAAGGGCACCTTATCTCTCCTACCGCACGGGCATTCTTAATCATCTGATGCCCTCCGTGCGGATCTACTGACCCATACTTTTTATCTACAGGATGGACAGAAATACATAAGAACTCAAAAAACATTTAGCCTGTCCATCCTGAATTCCTATGAGAACTCTATAAGAACTTTTCTATGCCTCCGGCGGCCAAAACCCTTTTTGAAAAAAGGGTTCTGGACTCCCAAAAACTTTTCATACACGGTCAGCCATTGTACCCCACTTCACCACCTCTCGCCACATTTGCATCTATTTACTTCTTACTTTTTACTACCTACTACCTACCTGACCTCCTGCAAACTCCCGGGATTGACCGGGATTTTTTGCATTAAAAACCGCTCAGCCATCTCATCGATCACCAGTTTGGGATTTTCCCTCTCAATAACATGGGGATGAAAATTTAAATCCCAATCCCAGATGAACAACACCCGTGAAAATTGTTCGGATAAAAAGGGTTTCAGTCTATTATAAAAGGAGTCGTGAACCATCAGGATATTGGGAAGAGGTGCTGTCGGACATTCGCTGTAACCCTGCTTGACAAACCGGGAAATATTTTCCAGTTTGTCACCCGTTGCTCTCAGCGGGAGACGGGCTTCCAGGAATATCATGTCCTCACGGAATACGTCTTTGTTCAGGGATAACATAATGGCCAGGTCCCCACCGCTGCGATTTACAATTTTAATCTTAAACCGGGAAAGCGGAAGTGGTACTGCTTCTCTAAAAGAAGGAAAAGATCGTGAGATATGGGTTATAATTTCCCGAAAGGCAATGTATGCACCATAATCATTCCAATGCGTGTCGGTCCTGGAATAGACCGGGTATTGCGTTTTGCCTGCCTTTAAGGCTGGTCTGAGGTCCAAAACAGGTACAGTGGAATGGCTGTGAAGATACTCCAGTAACTGGTCCATACGGGATTTCTCATGGACCCGCCGTATATGATCCGGCATAAACTCCGGGTAAATGGTGTTTTTATTGGGCACGATAAGAAAAAGATAATGAATGCCCCTGGCTGCCAGCCACTGCTGTCGCTGCTCCAGGACATTTTTCCACTGCTCCAATTGACGGGGAGTAAAGAGTGTGATTGACCGATAACATTCAACCGTTCCCGGTCGCAGCTCCAGCTTATCCAAAAAGAACCAATCATCTTTGCCTATTAATACTTTGGGGACCGGGGAAACCCCCAGGATTTTTACTTTAAGCAGGTTGTTCAGGTAAATCAAACCGGATCGAAAGGTAAAATAGTCATTATAATACCGGGTGTACTGTTTGGGATAGACCAACAGCGAGTCAAACCGGAACTCTGGTCTCCGGCTTAATTCCCGTTTTTCCACCAATTCCGATTCCCCGGATATGTTAAATACCTGGTCTGCCAGGGGAATATAGAGAAAAACTAAAAAAATCATACCACCATTCACTATTACTTTTGAAGAAACATGCATTTTTAGTACCGCGAGATTTGCAAAATGAAGGAAACTAAAAAAGAGCACCGATAAAATAACAGCCAGCAGGTAATAAGAAGCTTTCCCGGTTTGAAGGGTATCGATCCATTTATAAAAAACTTTTACCGGTTCCAACCAATGATGGGGCCCCGCGGTTTCGATAAAATAGCACTGGTCTTTAACATAGTGGTTATATATTCCGTATTTCTGCTGAAACATTCTCTGGAGGCGTTTCCCCTCTAAACGAGGCTTACTGAAAATAAGCGGGCCAGTTATTTCCAGGTATTTTACCGCAGTAAGCCCGGGATTGTTACCAAATTTTAATCTGAGTTTCTCAATTTTTTTCTGCGGTAATGGAAAACAGACTTCCTGGAAATGGTTTGCGGCATCCACGTTTACTTCTATGGTTTTTTCATTTCCAATGATAAGTTTAAAGGTATCATGATGAGGCGATTTTACCATGAGCACCAGTTGAAGTCCGGCTCTCAGGGGCGTTTTCTGTACATAAAACAACGCACCTCCAAGAAACACCAGGGTTAAGATGAGTTCCACCCATAATCGTTTGAATTTTACTATCTTTTTTATCATTTTTTAATCATTGAGCTGTGGATGCAGATCATTTGGTTTATCGTGTTAGAACCTGAAATAGATAAAGGGATTATAGGTACCGCTGGCCATTGTCATGGTGCTGGCCAGGAGGACTGCCAGGAGATAAAGGTTATAAATAAGGATATATCCCGAATTTAACAGATGCAAGCTAGTTTTGGTTTCCCGTTTTTCCCACTTGTTTTTTTGGTTTTGGTACCACTGGTTCAATTTGGGGAAAAGGGGAAGAGCTCCGATAATCCCGATGATCATAAAGACAATGACTTCGGCATTGAGGTAAAGGGCAGGGTAATAACGGATGCCGTCACCGGTCCCGAAGCCGAACATGGTTTTTAAATAGGAGAAAGCATAACCCAGGCTGTGGGACCGGAAAAAAACCCAGCCTATCATCACCAGGAGCTGGCAGTAGACCAGTTGTAACGGTTTCCACCAGCGGCGCCGCATCCACTTGCCCAGGCCGGCATGTTCGATCACCAGTAACAGGCCGTAGTACCCACCCCAGACGAAAAATGTCCAGTTGGCACCGTGCCATATACCGCAGAGCAAAAAGGTAAAAAATGCCCCGATAAAATAAGCCCAGTTTTCGGCTTTTACCCCCCATAACCGCGGGCTTTTGATTTTCCGGGACACTGAATAAGCAATAGGAAGAAACAGGTAATCCCTGAGCCATTTGGCTAAAGAAATATGCCATCGTCTCCAGAATTCTTTGATGGATTTGGCAATATAGGGATAATTGAAATTTTCTAAAAGCTTAAAACCGCACATGCGGCCGATGCCGATAGCCATGTCTGTATAACCGGAAAAATCAAAATAAATTTGCAGGGTATAGCAAATAATTCCCAGCCAGGCCAACCCTGCGGTCAGGTCAGATGCCGGGATGGCAAAGATTGCATTGGCTGGTGCTGCCAGGGTGTCTGCCACCAGCACCTTTTTTCCCAGTCCCAGGGTAAAACGTTTGACACCATAAGCGAAATCGTCGAGTGTGATCTGCCGTTCTGCTGCGATTTGTTTCCTGAGATCGCGGTAAGGCGTAATTGGCCCGGTAATCAATTTGGGGAAAAGTGCCATATAAAGACCAAATTTAAGGGGATTTTTGTCCATGGATACGGTCTTGCGGTAAATATCCACAAGAAAGGAAAGGGCCTGGAAGGTGTAAAAAGAAATACCAATGGGTAAATGGATGGGATCGACAGCACCGGACATATCCAGGTTGTCTAAAATAAAATGGGTATATTTAAAATAAACCAGCAGGCCCACGTTGAAGATAACGGCTGCAATAAAAACAGTTTTTTTGAGGGCTATACCTTCTATTCGATCCACCAGCAGTCCCAGGAGATAGTTACCGATAACCGACACCAGCAGGAGTAAGACGAATTCTCCTTCCCCCCAGAGGTAAAATACCAGGCTGGCCATCAGCAGGAAGAAGTTATGGGCTTCTTTTTTCAGGATAAAGAAAAGGAACAAGAAGATAGGCAAAAAGAGAAATAAAAAAATCAACGAGCTAAATTCCATTCAGTCACCTTCGCGGTAATAGTTAGGCTTCTTCCGGGTTTAACGAAGGAGTAATTATACTATAAGTTGTTGAAAAAGGCTATTGTACTAAGTAGGAAGTAAGGCGGCACCAATGGGGTACAATGGTAGAAGCCATTTAACACGGGTTGACTGTGTATGAAAAGTTTTGCGGGGGTCCAGGGGGTGGTTTTTCAAAAGAACCCCCTGGTCGCCGAAGGCAAATAATAGTTCTAATAGAGTTTTATAGGAGTTCAGGATGGGCAGTCTAAAGGCTATATAATTTTTTTTCGATTTTCTGCCCATCCTAAAGATAAAAATACTGGATAGTATATCCGCACGGAGGGCATAAGTTTTTTAGAGTGCCCGTGCGGTAGGAGAGATCAAGCCCCCAAAGGGGGAAATTCCAAATCCCAAATCCCAAATTACAAACAATAAGGCGCCCTTCGGGCAGTCAAATGTCACTTGCACTTGAAACCTGGGCCAACTACCAAGTCAAAGAACACCGGTGAACCTCCGGTTCTACCGATTCAGTTTTTAGGTGAGTAAGGTGAGTCGGTCAAATATGGTTAGTAGGGATATTATTAAATTTTCATCACTTACCCACTTAACTCACTCAACTAACACCAATAATATAATCCCTTTCAAACCAATTGTCAAGTAGTTTGAGGATTTTCATTCATTTCCTCTCTTCTCTTCTTCAACGTCTTCATATCAGGTATATAGTAATCGATTATTTCCTTATTCTTTAATTTATACTCAGTAAAAAATCCTAACACCGCATATATAGCCGGAGGGATTTTTGACAGATAAAAAAGCAATTCTTCTATCTCTTCATTGAATTTCCCGAAATCATACTTTTCCTCTTTTTCTTTCCTGTACATCTCTTCATCACTGCAAAAGATGTAATTCAGATTAATATTATGATTATTATGTAAATATTTTAAATATTTGGCGGTGGGGAGTTTGAAGCCTCTTTCAAAGTCAGAAATATAACTCCTGGAAATACCGGTTTCTTCACTCACATCAGCCAATGTCATTTTAAGGTGTTCACGAATGGCTTTTATTCTCTGTCCCAAATTCGCATACTTCTTTTCTTTCATTTAAACACTCCTTACAACGTCAATCTTATCATTTGAATTCCGTTATAATATAGCATGAAGATTCCCATTAATCAAATCTCTGATAAAAAAAATGATGTTCCTGGAAACCGGGACGACCGGCGGAGAGAATCCACCGGTCATCCCTTTACGATTTACAGGTTACGCCAGCTTCGCTTCCAACGCCTTTATCCTTTCTTTAAGCTCGGCTACAGTTTCCTTTAATACGGCTACTGTTTCCTCTAATAATTTAACTTTTTGCTTTAATTCTTTCAGCGTAACCGAAGAGTCCTTGATCATTTCGGGCTCATTTTTTTGTTTTTTGGTCATGTTTTTTCTCCTTTTTTTGGATTTTTTTTAGCCACGAAGGTACACAAAGAAACACGAATGATAAGTAAATCCGAAATCGCGCAGAGACCAATATCGAAATTCGAAACAAATTCAAATGACCAAAATACAAATGACCAAAACAAAAAATCACAATTACTAAGAAACTCGCGTGCTTTTGTTTGGAATTTTGAACATTGGAATTTGGAATTCTTATTCGGCCGGGGGTGCCACCCCCTTTGGAATTTCCCGGACAAGCCAGGTCCTTTTGGTTCCGGCTCGTCCGGGCTGTGGATGAGATGTTTTTTAACCGAATGGAAAAATTCGATGATAGGTTTGTAGTCTTTGGATTGCTTGAGTGCGGGCATGATGATTTCATCGCTAATTAACCGGGTATGACCGGCCAACGA
>WVZO01000544.1:4465-5629 GCA_011772425.1 Candidatus Aminicenantota bacterium | reverse complement strand
TCCTGCACCGCGGCTCCAATGGGTTTGTCACACAACACATGGCTGCCGTTTTTTAATGCCGTACAACTTTGAGACACATGAAAATGAAGGGGAGATGCAATCACTGCCAGGTCTGCCGAATATCCACCTGAATAAAATTCTTCCAGCGTTTCAAAAACCGGTATTTTCTGTCGCTTTAATTCATGGTAATGGTTAGATTGTTCAGCAAAAGGGTCAACAACGCCGCGCAGTTCGATGCTGCCTGGTGAAAATTCTTCCAGCAAAGTTTTCAGGTAATAATATCCATAGCCTCCGATACCGACCATTACAATAGTAACTGGTTTTGAGTATTTAGTTATCATTAATAATTAAGAACTCTCTCAATCAAATCCACTGCAAAAACTTTCCTTGACTCAATGTCAACCGCAAAGGATTTTATCTCGAAAGGCTGCAGCAACACATCAAACTCCAGGTTTAAACAAGGAACGGTAACGCGGGTTTGTCTTTCTTTACCTGTAGGTTCGAACAGTCGAAGAATGAGCCATCGATGGTTTTCTGCCATTTTCAAGGCAGTCATTTGAACCACCTGGTCAGACAATTTAACACCAGGATAAGGTTTTTTACCGGTTCCTGGAGGGAAGCAGCAAAGTGGCATAGGTGGCTCGTTTTTGACCAGGGCTTCGCGGTCGATTTTCGAGAATCTTTCTTCAGCGCTGCTTGCATTGATCCAAAATTTAAAAAATCGCTCTCCCTGGTCGATGCGCGGTTCGAAACGGTCCTGGCGCACAATAGTAATATCGTCATCCACCGGGTGCCCGGCATAAGCCGCTGAACGCAGCAGCGATAACCGTATTTTCCCGTCTTTAAAATCAAAACCATGAATACAGTTGTTAATAATGGTCAATGCATGTTTATTATCGGATGAAGCCATTCCCATCCACTTCTGGGCCACCAGTTCTTCGCCGGGGCGCTCAAAAACCTCCACGCCGTACGCCACCTGCCCCCTGCATTGGCCATCCGGGAAACAGGTAGGAACCGAAAGCTTTAACATCCAGTCCTTTTCCATCCAGTAGACGCGGACCTCGATTTCGATTTCACTTCCTTTTTTGGGAATCTTATACCGCAGGCAGAGGTAGGAACGGTTATATTTAAACAGTGCCTCTACAGTGGTGCGGATGGGACCAT
>WVZO01000544.1:1733-4422 GCA_011772425.1 Candidatus Aminicenantota bacterium | reverse complement strand
CCCGTTCACTTTGTAGATATCTATCAGGCCGGTCAGGGGGTTGATCTCTACCTCGCAAGTATCGGATTCAAAACGCAGCGGTTTCATCTTTTTCGACTTTCTTTCCGGCTCCGGCAGCGGTTCAACCTCTTTTAAATGGCAGGAAAACCGGCTCATGGCAGCGGCTTTTAATTTTCCCCTAAAAACCACCCGTTTCCGTTGGTCCACTAAAATATTGCCGCTCTCCTTTTCCAGTTGAAAAGGAATAATATTTCCATCCGGGTCTTTGATTTCCGGCATCCAAAAAATATCCGGGTTAAAATTGGGTTCCTGCGGTTGGAATTCACACACCATGATTTCTTCCACATCATAGGGATGGGGATTATAAACAAAAATCGGGAATTCTCCTTCGCCCGCCGGTTCGTACCCGGAAAGCAAAGTAAAAAAGGCCTTGCTTTTTAAACGGGTCAGGATCTCAAGGCCGTGGTCCATTCGCTGAAGCGCGTATGTTTCCACTTCCGATACCGCAGAACCCGGCAGGATGTCGTGAAATTCACAAAAAAGAAGGTCTTCCAGTGCGTCCCGGAGTTCTTGACGCGGATAATCCATTAATCCTTGCAGGGCTGTATTGGTCAGCATTTTTTCGGTAAAGAAGTATGTATTCTCAAGAAGGCGGTGTTTCTGTTTCACCAGGGCCATGGTGGTATAGCATCCTACTGCCCAGGGATTCAAATCCCCGTGGTGCCGTTCAAGCGATTGCCTTTCCTTCTCCAGATTTCCAAAATAATCTTCCGGTTTCCCCTGTTGAATATGCCATCCGGTCTCGTCTGTGATTAACCGCTGGATTTGTTCCAGGTCTTTTTTTGATGGTCCGCCGCCGTGGTTGCCGATGCCCCAGAGCAGCAAACCGGTATTCGTTTGACCTCCCTTATTCGCTTCAATCCACTCCGTTACCTTTTCCCCGGCTTTGCCCATAAAGGAATTATAATGGTCAGGGGCACGATGGGCCAGGATTTCCGAACCGTCATACCCTACCCAGACAAAATCAGCCCCATTTCCCGGCAGGTGGAGGTGTTTTCCATCCGGCCGGCAGAAAAGGTAAGAAGAATACCCGGATTTTTTTAAAATCTGAACCAGGCCGCGGGTATGACCGAAGGGGTCCAGGTTTACCGCTGTTGACGGCTCAGCATCGAATTTCTCTTTAAAATAGCATTTCCCTACCAGGATGTGCCGGACAAAGGATTCACCGGAAGGCAAATTGCAATCGGGCTGCAAATACCACCCACCCATAATATGCCATTTCCCTTTTTTCACCAGTTCCCGGATTTTCTCAAAAAGTTCCGGTTCATGTTCTTCAACCCACTGGTACAGAAGCGATTCGTTGTGATTAAACACAAACCCGTCAAATTCCTCACAGAACCTGGCCGCGATACGAAAAGTAGAGAGGGTTTCGGCCAGCCCCTCTTCCCATTCCCACAACCAGACAGGGTCAAGGTGTGCATTGCAAACAAGAATAAGTGTTTTCGATGTCATCTTATTTTCCTTCCTTTGTGTTCCTTCGTGTACATTCGTGGCTAAAAATTATTTAAGGCATTATCGCGTTAATAGAAATATCATTTTGGGGATAAGAAACCAGGATTTCTCTTTCCGACGATTTAATAATATTTGCATTGGTGTTGAAAGAGGGTATTGTTTCACCCGGGATTCTTCTTAAATCCAGGTTCAACCGGTGGTTTCTTATGGGTAGGCTTCCGGTGATTCTTTCCAGGCTTGGCAGCAGCTTTGGTCTGAACCGGATATGATTGTCTTCAAGCCGGATACCCAGGATATGGTAAACCAGGAGCATTATCATTTCTGCCCAGGTCCAGGGTGTAATACCCACCTGGGGGAAAGGAGGAGCAATTCGGGGGCCATTGAACTCAAACCAGGAACCAGAGGACGGCACCGGGAATGGTATTCAACCATTTTAAAATCCGCCATACGTTGTCATAGTCACCGATTTCCATGGAAGCGCGGGCAATAAAAAGTGAAGCAAAGGGCCAGGAACCGGCTGAGTCCGGTTCGGAACTGGCATGGTAACGCCCGTATCCACCACCTGTCCACTGCTGGTTCCAGAGGAGTTCCAGGTGGTCCATGGTGGCAGCAGCTACCGGGGAATCCGGCGGGACAAATCCCAGGCCAATAGGCAGGGCAGCAGACGTGTCCGGGTTAAGAAAATGATCTCCTGCCAAAGTCAACGGAGACCCTTCCGGTAATTGGGCTTCGTTTCCCGGTGTAATGGTTTCCTGGGTCTTACCGTCGATACCGCGGCGTTTGATGAACCCCCGATTATCCAGAAGAGCAAAATCCGGGTGCTCCAGTACAGCATATTTTATTTTTTTTGCTTCTTTTTCCCAGCGGGCTGCTTCCTTTTTTTTTGAGACCATCCAGGCAAGGGATGCAGCGGCAAAAAGACCGATACTCACATAAACCTGGTAAATGAGTTCCATGCCTTTTTCAATGCCGAATGCCTTATGGCGTTCCCAGTATTCCCGCCGGTTAAAAAGCATTCCCGAAGGTTTATGTCGAAATATTTCTTTTAGAGGAAACTCTGCAATCACTACAATTTTATTCCAGTTTTTGGAAACAATTTCAAAATCGCCGGTCCAGAGAACATAATGTTTCAACGCATAAAGCAGCTCGCCGTTCTGGTCCAGTTCTACTTCATCCG
>WVZO01000544.1:0-1714 GCA_011772425.1 Candidatus Aminicenantota bacterium | reverse complement strand
ACCCATTCCCGGTTGTACTGCCAGATACTGGCGTCTACTTTCCCGGTGCGCGAAACCACTGCCGGTAGTTGGAACCGGGACGCATTAAAATAGTGATCCAGCATAGGAGAACCAAAAGATAATGCTGCCACCCTTCTCCAGTAATCAATCAACTCCTTCTCTATCCGGATTTCGGAAATCCAGGAGAGGTCCACCGTATTTTCGTCAGAATTTAAGGTATAATTAAGGAAAAATGTTTTATCTTCTAAAGGTCTCAGGGGAATTTCTTTTTTAACGGTCTTTTTAAGAACTCCGGTTTTCAACGTCAGGTCAACCGAGTCCGCTGCCAGGTTTATGATCCGGATTTCGCGTACCAGGTAGGGATGGGAACGGCCCGGGCAGAAGAAACGTTCAGTCACTTGCAGCCCTTTTTTCTCCCATTGTGCTCGAACGGCAGGCACACCCAATTCATAGAACCATCCCACGTTAAGGTTTTGGGGATGAATTTTACCATTGTTTTTCTTTTTTATAATATGAAGCATTGTACTTTCAAGGCCGTTATGGGGATCAAGGGTTAATGCCCATCGTTTCTGTCTCAGGTGTTCCGGGTTCATAATGAGCAGTCCCAGGGGTGTGCCTTCTCCAGCAGGTGCCCACTGAACCGCTGTCTGAATCAACCCGTTCCCGATAAAAAAATAAGAAACATCTTTCAGTCGTGTACGTACATCCGGGTGACCTTGTTTCGGGTCATCATCATAGAAATGTTCCTTGAATTCAATCATCTTTCTCACTCATGGGGGACGGTGCCTAACATTATAACTTTTTTGTGGTAATTTCTTCCTTCACTTTTCTCTTCTTTGCATACTTGTATAACTGAGGAAGGGAATCCACTCTCAAATTACCAAAAATTGGAAATTCAGCGATCTCAGTATATTTCAAACCAGCGAGGTCTTTCAAAAGCAGCAGCAGCTCACCTCTTAATCTTTTTCCTTTATGAGTAGTTATATCTATTTCTTCTGTTTCCATACCTATTTTATCCTCAAACTCCTGGAAAACCTTTTCAACCGGCTCAAAATATCTTTCATCAGATCTCCTCACCCCTATACTCTGGGAACTATCGGGTTTCTCCCTGCGGTTATATTTTTCGATTGCTTCCTCTAAAAATTCTTGCCCTCCTAAGATATTCCCCCATATCGTTTTCCATACTGGCAGCTCTTTATCGGCTAATGATTCAACAAACTTCAACAGCTCTTTTTTGCTGCCGAATAATTCATTAACAAAATCATTATCCACAAGATCGGAGGTGTTCTTTGAAAAGTACTCTTTTGCACTGGACCAGTCATATTCGTCAAAGTTACTTACGATACCTGCTTTTACCGGCTCCGATAATACATACCCGATTGCCATTTTAAGATACTGTTCATCTTGAATTAAGGTGGAGTTATACCTGTTTTGAAATACATAACCTTTGCCGCCATGTTTTCTCCTGTAAGACATCCCATACTTACCGTTGACGTGTTTGAAAAAATCAGCCATTCTGCCGCTGCTGTTTTCAATAACAAGATGATAACAATTATCCATGATACAATAGGCGAATATATGGATTCTCATTTTTTTTGAATTTTCCAGCAAATATTCCAGGAATTGAATTTTATCGTCATTCCCGGGAAATATAGCTTCGCCTTTGATACCGCGATTCATAGTGTGATGAAAGGCACCACTAAAAGTAATTCTT
>WVZO01000415.1:359-2685 GCA_011772425.1 Candidatus Aminicenantota bacterium | reverse complement strand
TTCCAGTTTTTAAATGCCATGATCTATTGGGATAAAGCAAAAAGTGAAAACCAGTTAGCCGACACCCTGGCTGGTGGTTATTTAAGCACAGCCGAGAGCAAGATTGCCCCGCTGCTGGTTTCGGGCAGTTGGGTGGGCTGGCTCATGGATGAATTGAACAACATGCTCCCTGCACGTTTCCGGTACAAATACCTGAAAAATATGCCGGAAGATGAAGCGTCGGAAGTGTTGTTCAAATACTCCCGGTTCTTTGATGTACCGGTGAGGGAGGAAACCGCTTTTTCTCTTGTTCGCATTACCGAAGGGAATCCCTTTTATATCAGTTCTGTTATACGCTCCGACTACCCGGGAAAAGACCTCACCTCGATTGACGGTTTGACGGAAACCCTGGAGTTTGAGACCCTGGATGACCAGGGACTCATTAAAACTGGCTGGATGGAATACATGGCCAGAGCTTTCCCGAAAATCAACGACCGAAATGCCAAAAATATCGTGCTGCACCTTAGTAAACACAGGGACCGGGAGTGGACCCGGGATGAGCTGCGTGAGGAGTTTAACCTGGAAATGCCGGATGGGAACCTGGAGTTAAAGCTCAAAGCCCTTGTCAAAACGGATATTATCAACCAGGGGAGGTCATACTATTGCTATCGTGGGGTAAATGATAATATTTTCGATAAGGTGTTTCGCGGCGTTTACGAGGAAGAGATTCAACAATTCGATGCGAAAGTGATCCGCAAAGAATACAACGAGGAATTGAAAAAGGAAAAGAAGCGGTACCATCGCTTGTTAGGAAAGTACAATTATCAAAAGGGCTATTTTGCCCAATATTTGATCCAGGATCAATTACGATTGCACGCTGGCAAGAACAATGAATTATTAAAGTCCATCACTCGTTATTTGCCAGATGATTTCGAATTTTGCGATTATTCGCGGGTGTGGATGTACCATAGTTCACCGGAGTATGCGAAGGTTTTCAGTGTGGATATTTTTGCCCGTTCGGTAAATGCCGGAGACTATTCTATTATCGGGGAAGTGAAGAACCGTGAAATTAAAAAGTTTTCTAAAGATGAAATAAAGGAATTCCAGTTAAAATTCGCAGAAATCAAAAAGCGTGAAAACCTGGAACGGGTGGTTGGATTTATTTTTTCCCGCAGCGGTTTTACAGCGGAGGCGGAAGATTATTGCCGTGAGCAAGAGATTGCTTGCAGTGAGGACGAGAGGTGGTTGGAATTGGGGAAATGAAAGAGAAAGAGGACATTCGAAAAAAATTATGAAAAATTTTCCCCTTTGTGTCTTGGTGTCTTCGTGGCTTAATAAAAGCAAAACAAGTGGTAACAAGAAGAGAGTTCCAGGTTGATAATATTATGGGGTCAGGTACTTTATTTATCAACCTACTTACCTCACTTACCTCACTCACCTTACTCAACTAAATTGGCCCCCTGGCCGCCGGAGGCACCTTAATTATATTTAACCTTGAACAGGAGCGAGTAAAGTACCGGGAAATAAAATACCTGACCCCATCCTCTACTCTCTTACTGCTCCTTTGACTGTGAAATGTACATACCTACCAGCCGGCTGATGATAATAGCCAGGTACATGACCCCGATAATCGCTTCGGTTACAGCAAAGGACCTGGCCACTGAGGTTACCGGTATTATATCCCCGTATCCCAGTGTAGTAAGCGTTTCAAAACTGAAATAAATAAAATCAGACCAATTTAAAATGCCGTCTATATTATTCACTGCATCAATAATAAAAGAACCTGGCTTCAATAATTCTATGGTTGTATAAATCGCGCTCCATGCACCTCCAATAAGCATATAGATAGAAACGGCTCCGAAAAGGACATCTTCATTCACTTTTGCTGCTTTTAGCACGAATGAGAGTATGACTATCGCTGTAAAAGCATAGAAAAGCATGGTAAAGATATTGATAAAGAAAACTAAAATCAACTCAGGAATTGAGGGGATTAATCTAAGCAAACCTATCCAGTTCAATACGACATAAGGAAGACCGAATGTCAATGCAATAATTAAATTTTTCCGGTTATAACTGACCGCATACACCCCGAAAAAACATATCGCCGATATGAGAGTGATTAATATAATCAGCCCACTGATGCCACCCTCGAGAAAAGGATACAAGACCAGCAAAAGAATAAAAGAAATTGTTAAATAACGAAGCTTACCTTTCATTTCATAATAAATGCCTCCAATGCCTCCGGCGGCCAAGGGGCGCTTTTTACTAATATTCTGTAAAAGCTTGTAAAAAAAGCAAAGTTTTCTATTATCCTGTAGCCAATTTTGGAATCTCCTTTCTTTTGAAC
>WVZO01000415.1:0-229 GCA_011772425.1 Candidatus Aminicenantota bacterium | reverse complement strand
ACTCAGCCTCAGGATATAGCTTGGCACGCAATATCTTATTTGAAAATCCGTTGATGAAATTTCCACCATCCAGCACAGACAAGAAGATGCGGCAACATTCCTCTGATATGGCATTAAAACCAGAAAACCGCTTTCCCTTTTTTTCAACGGGATTACAAATGGCTTCCAACTCCTTTCGCATCGAAGACGACTCCTTAACCGATGCCAAAGCATTCCAATAACGTATATT
>WVZO01000672.1 GCA_011772425.1 Candidatus Aminicenantota bacterium | reverse complement strand
AAATGAATTTTTTTTTAAAAAAATCAGCATTTACTCTTGACATTTAAGACAGTCGCTACAATAGAATTGTAAAACCTTGCCTGTCCCCAAATCTTTCAAACCCTGGAATGAAACGTCCATTGACAAGGGCTTGATAAATCAAGCCCCTACAATAGAATTGTAAAACCTTGCCTAAAACCTTGCCTGTCCCCAAATCTTCAAATCTTCGGGGACGATATATTGTTCGAAACTAAATACGCCGTCCTTGCACTGCAAATGCTCCCCCACGCAGTAGGGCCTGGCCGCCGGAGGCAGCATGCAACTGCTCTCGTCTGGATGAAAACGATACTAAGAGTTCCCTTGATGGATCATATCTTCAATTTTTGCTAAAGTTGTGAAATACGAAGGAACCAACTTTCGTCTTTTTCTACCAGTTGATAGAGGCGGTTGTTTTTGATGTAGAAAGGGTAGGTCTGCAGGGGATTTATTTTTTCCAGGTAGATTATTTTGGAACCCAATGGTTTCCCGTCCTGTTGGTAGATAAAATATTCGAATCCCTGATTTTCTTCTTTAAACGTGACAAGATAGATTTTATCGTCAGCAATGCGCATTTGGCGGATAGCGGGGAATTTCGCGGGGAATTTGATGGGCTTTACAAGCTCATAAAACTGTTTGGCTTTAGGGTGGGTTTTGAAGTAATCGATTACCGCTTCCTTGATGCTATTCGAAACGTTCAACCGTTCATAAGGCCGCTTCAAGTGATAGAGTAGAACCCCATTTTCATCGTAGACAGAGACCCTGAAATCGGCGTGCCAGGTGACATACAGTTTGTTTTTACTGGTTATGAAAGACGTGGGTTCACGGAAAACCTTTAATCCTTTACCCGCCTCCCAAAGGTGTTCCAACTGGATAATGGGTTTGATGGGATTCAAGTCCCTGTCATAAAGCATGATGGAACGCATCAGTTTCTTTCCCTCAGCTCGAACGATATAGGCAGCATAACCGCTGCCCAGGGGTTGGAATCTTTTCCCGGGGGTGGTCCTCATTTTAAGTTCCTTTATAAAGTCGCCGGTTTTGCTAAAGATGGAAACTTTGCCTAAACTGGTAACAATGATCTCCTTGCCCTGTACATCGATAAACATTGGGCGATCGGTTTGAGAATCAGGGATAAATTCGGACGGACCTTCACCCTTTTGACCGAACTTTTTCTTTAAAGTCAGGTCCTTTAAACTGTAAATAGAAACTGTGCTCCCTTCCACGATATACATCTGTTGATCGTCTAATACGAAATATTCGGGGTTCAACAGGTCGGGCATCTCTTTTATTTGGTGTTTATTTCCTGATCCAAAAACCGACATTGACAATATTGTGAGGATTGTGGCCATGTGCAAGATTAATTTTTTCATTCTAACTTCCTCCTTTTCATTTTTTTGTGACCGGTACCGAACTTTGAAATTTCATCTGCAGTATCGGTCACGGTAATAATAATTGCATTTTTTAAAAAATACAATCCCGCAAAAGTAGGATTTTTGAAAAACCTACCATGGTAGGGGGTATCCTACTTAAGTAGGAAATTACTGCCATGTGCTTGACTTAAGGCTTTTGAAATGGTAAGGTTCCTATATGGCACATGTGACAATTTTTTTTATTGTTTTGGCATCACTATTTAAAGTAATGGTAATTTTTCAATTGTTTCAATATTACCGGAAATATGGCTATCGTTATCTGAGAATCTATGCTTATATTTTCTTGATCGGCATCTTTGATACCCTGCCAATACTGGCCAATAATTATATATTCACCAATATGTATGTCCGTAACAAATCGATAACGGCTGTGAATATCGAGAGTATTTACCGGGCATTGACCATGTGCTGTAAACTGTTTTGGATATTGTTGTTTATATTGTTAGTCCGTGAACTGCTGCAAAAAACAACCTCTTCATTGATTAAGACAATATACCTGGTCATTGCCGGTGTTATTTTTGTAGGCATTGCGGCCGTGATGGTTTACGGCATGGTCAAAGTAACCGTGATACCGGTTTTGTGGACCAATGTTGTCATTGCTCTTCTTTTCATTTTCATTATCCTGGGGAGTGCAATATACCTTTTCTTTTCCGCAGGGAAAACGGAAGACCAGGGCAAACGAAAAGCAGTACGCATCTTTGCGCTGATCTATATTGTACGGTTTGGAGTATCGTTGATCCTGTCGGGGTTTCACCTGTTTTTCAATATGAGCAGCGATATCATGCTGATTTTTTCGTCCTCTTACTCGGTTGTAATGTGTACCGTTATACTGATTTATATCGACAGGTTCATCCAACTCTATCAAGGGACTTTGGATACACCGCTGCAAAACGGTCAACGGATGGAAATTCTTTTTGAAAAATTCCATATCTCCAAACGGGAGCAAGATGTGGTGCGTTTGATCTGTGCAGGTAAAACCAATAAAGAGATTGAAGGGGACCTCTATATCTCTCTACAAACGGTCAAAGACCATGTCTCCAGTATTTTTAAAAAGACAGGGGTAAGAAACAGGGTACAACTGGTCAACCTTTTCAACAAAATCGAATAAAAATAATTACGAAAACCTTGCCTGTAATTACACGAAAAAAATTTAAATAATTCGTGTTAATTCGTGTAATTCGTGGGCCTCTTTTTTTACACGATTTTTTGTTTCTGGACCAGGCAAAAAAATACAATCAATCGCATTGTAACACCTATCAATCAGATTGTAAGATCAAGCAATTAAAATGTAAATCTAATTAATTAGAATGTAAAGCAAATCAATTAGAATGTAAGCTTAATTAATTGAAATGTAATAGAAGGTAATCATAATGTAATCTCTATCAATTAGAATGTAATAGTAAATAATCAAAATGTAATATTATAATTCGATTGATTAATATTATATTCTAATTGATTGAACTTACAATATGATTGATTTGAATTACATTTTGATTAATTTCCTTTACATTTTAATTAATCTACTTTACAAAACGATTGATTAATGTTACAATATGATTTCTTGGACTTACAATGTAATTGATTGGTGTTACAATGTGGTTGATTGAAGCCAGGAGGAAGACATGATGACAGAAAACGATTATTCGATCGAGGCACGACTGGCGCATGCCCATCTGGTCATTGTCAATGCAAAAGGACACAAGGTCATAAGTGAAGCAATCGCTCGCTATAACTACGATGAAGTCCGGCTCAATGAAGGTTTGGAGATGTACAATGGGGCGTATAAGCTTCACCATCAGCGACAATCTGCGTTGGGGGCTCAATATCGTGCTACCGAAGTGTTTCACAAGAAATTGAAAGCCTGTCAAAAACAATACACTGAGCACCTGGCATTGGCGCGGCTGGCATTGGGTCATGATCCCTCTGCTGTACAGATGTTGGTTTTAAAGGGTCAGCGGAAGCGGACCATTGTGGGCTGGATGGAAGATACCCGCCAGTTTTACACCAATGCCCTGGCAGAGCCTAAGGTTATCGATGCATTATCCAGGTACAACGTCTCGCGAGAGGACATAGAACAAGGCCGAACGCTTTTGGAGGAGCTGGAAGAAGCAGCCGCGGACCAGGAAAGAAAAAAAGGACTTGCTCAAAAAGCCACTAAAGAACGAAATGCAGCCTTAAAGAAACTGGAAAAATGGGTAGCTGAACTCATAAAGATTTGCCGCATTGCACTGGGGAAAAAGTCCCAGTTGTTGGAAAGCCTGGACATCCATGTTCCTTCTTAAGAATTTTCATTAACCATTAACAATTGAGGCTCTTGCAAAAATGCCTCCGGCGGCCAGGGGCTCTTTTGAACCCCACTGCGTGGGGGAGCATTTGCAGTGCAAAGACGGCGTACGACGCTTCAAACGACGGATCGTCTCCATGGGTATTATTTAATACCGCACTGTAAGTGCCCCCTGGACCCCCGCAAAAGCTTTTGTTTACGAGAGGTTGACTTTTTCTTTGTAATCAATTTTGATCTCTGCGATACGATTGGGTCTTAACAGGGCCAATACTTTCAGGAAGGTTTTGTTCTTCTTTTTCCACAGGCGGTTCAAATGCCGGGCATAAAAATTAATAAAGAATCCTCTCAAATCGCCAACAATTAATTTTCTAATTCTTTCCAGTATTGAATAAAATTTCTTGTGGCAGTACATCTGGGCTTTCTGAAGCTCAACCAGGGTGAAATTAACGGGTTTAAAGACAACATGATGGGCATCATACAGACTCCAATCTCCAAACAGGATACGGCCTTTATTTTTTAATAAATCGTACAACTCGCTGCCCGGTAGGGGAGTCAGCAAAAGAAACTGAACAGAGGTTAGCATGTATTTTATAGCAAACCGCACGGTTTCTTTCACGGTTTTCCTGCTGTCGTGATCCAGTCCCAGGATAAACATCCCATGAATGTGAATATGATGTTTGCGAAGGATTTTTATTGCATTGACAATATCTTCAACCTTCTGGCTTTTCTTCATTTCAACAAGACTATCAGGATTAACCGATTCAAACCCGATAAATACGGTATTGCATCCGGCTTTCTTCATCAGTTTAACCAGCTCGATGTCTTTTGCCACATCCACCCGCACCTGGGCCGACCATTTAAAATTAAGTTTTTCCCTGATCATGGCATTTAGCAACTCTTTGGTATGTTGGGGATTGGCGGCAAAATTATCATCATAAAAAAAGACCGTTTGATTCCTGCCCTTATATTGCCGTAATTCCTTGAGGGTATTTTCAATAGAGCGGAACCGGTAACGTCTACCAAACATAGGAGTAACCGAACAAAACGAACAATTGAAAGGACATCCCCTGGAGATTTGAATCGGTAAGATGCTGCCTTCTGCCAGGAGTTGTTTTTTGCCTTTGAACAAAGAAAAATCAGGGAAAGGAATAATATCCAGGTCCGGCGTGTAATTCAATGCCGGGTTATGTACCACCGTCCCATTTTTTTTATATGACAGGGCCGGAACCGACGAAAAATCCCCGGTTTTCTCCCAGGCATCGACGAATGCCATCAACGGGTGTTCCCCTTCCCCCCGGATAACAAAATCGGCATGTTTGAGAGCTTCTTCGGTTAAAAATGTCGGGTGAGGCCCTCCCATAATGACCGGTATCCCAATCTCCCGGACCTTATCGGCAATTTTGTAGGCCCTGGGTGCAGTCGATGTTATACTGGATATGCCCACGATGTCTGCCGATCTGACCCGATCCCAGTCGATCTCTCCCAGGTCTTCAACATAAATCCCAACCTCCCAACCCCTCTGTCTCATTAAGCTTCCCAATATGAATGTACCGAGACGCGGCGACTTGAATTTTGTAAAAATATGAAAATTGGGAGGCTTGGGCTCAATAAAGATGATCCTATTCATGATCTCCTCCTTTTATTTCCTTCTCTTCGCCCTTTTTTTCGGGCTTTTCTCTTTTTTGATTTCTCCTTTTCAGAGCATTAATCTCTCTTTTCTTCTTATTAATTAATTCTTCCCACCGGGAAATGCCTTTTTTTAGAAGATTCATTTTCCCGGTAAGTTGTGCAATCGCACTGAGCATGCTGTCTAATTTTTTCGCGGTTTCTTCTGTTGAATAGGTATTAATATTTTCCTCGATCGCCAGGAAGTCGCGAAAATGATCTGAACCTGTTTTGATTTCTTCCAGGGTATAGCCGAATAATTGCAGGTCTTTTATCAGCTCACAGAGATATACATATGCCTGGGAAAAAAGACGAAACCCTCCTTCACTCCGCATATCCGCCTCGATGATTCCTTTATCTTCCCAGTGTTTGATGGTACGTATACTTACACCCACCCGCTCGGCCAGCCCGCCAATAGTTAGATGTTTTCTCAATTCCCCTGATTTTTTATTTTCCCTATTGCTTTTATCCGGCAATCCTACTTTTCTTAGAATCTTTTGAATGTCTTCTGGCGGGTAACCCATTTCCAGGAGCTTTTTTACATGATTGGCCTGATCAACCGCCCGGGGTTTATAAAAAGGGATATTATCTTCTGTAAATCCCGCGGGTTTGATAATGTTAAAGGTTTCCCATTCTCTAAAAACCTTTTCGGAAATCTTTGCCTCCTTAATGAACTCATCACGGATCAAAAAATCTTTCGCCATAGTGTCTCCTTGCGTACAGGCTCAAAAAACCATACGTGAACGTACAGGTATAAGTATGAGGGATTGTTTTTAAAATGTCAAGTGTTTTTTGATTTTTTTTTTATTTTATTTGGATTTTAAGAAATTGGTAATCACCTGGTAAAAATCTTCCGGGTTATCGTAATTGGGACAATGATTGCTTTTGGGAATTTCGACAACTTCACATCCACCCTTCCTTAATTCTGGAATATATGGGAGTGAACGATTTTCTGAACCATAGATAAAAAGTTTGGGAACATTTAATTTTAAAAATCGTTGAATCAATTCGCCCTCATCGGAATAAAGGACAAGAGATGGGCAGCATTGTTTTTCTACCTGCCCCCTTTTATTCTCTTCTTGAAATATATAAATATTTCCAGTATAATTTTATCCATTTATTTTCCTGGATAGAAGAGGCGATAATTATCCTCTCTTAAGTTCAAGAGGTAATATGACAGATTGGACGGACAATATGGTTAAACAAAAAGAAAAGGTCCTTGTGACCGGCGCAGGAGGATTTATCGGCAGTCATCTTGTCGAAGCCCTGCTGGAAAAAGGATATGAAGTTGTTTGCCTCTTGAAACCCGGAGAAAGTACAAGGTGGATTAACGATTTGGAGGCAACCTTAATTTACGGAGATTTAACCGAAAAAAAAATACTCTATGAGCTTGTTAAAGGGGTTTCCTATGTGTATCATCTTGCTGCCAGGATGGGAGGAGGGGATAAGCCCTCTTATATATACAAGGTCAACTATGAAGGTTCAAAGAATTTGATCCAGGTATGTATTGAATCAGGGGTGAAATTGAAGCGGTTTTTATTTGTATCCAGTGTTGCCACAGTGGGTCCTACCGGTGATTCCCAGGTATTTGACGAAAAAAACTCTCCAAATCCTAAAACACCATATGGGAAAAGCAAATTCCTGGTAGAAAATTATCTCCGGGAAACCGGGGGAAAAATTCCATATACGATCGTTAGGCTCCCCCTTGTTTATGGCCCAAGAAGTCTTAGAGGATTATATGTGATTTTTAAACTTGCGAACTCAGGGTTTCAATTGTTGGCGAGTAAAAACGAAACAAACCTGGGATTTGTAATAGATATTGTAAAAGGAATGATTTTGGCGGCAGAGAACCCGGTTGCCGTTGGACAAATATATTTCCTGGGGGAAGACAGGATTTACAGCTATCTTGAAGTTACCAGGCATATCACTGATGCGCTGGGTAAAAAAACGGTAAAAATCCGGGTCCCTTACTTTTTATTATACGCCCTTGCTTTTTTAACTGAAAAATTTGCAGATATAACCGGGACTCATGCTGCGATACGGAGAGACTCTCTTTCTGCATACCTGAATTCCAATTGGAGATTCAGTATGAAAAAGGCTAAAAAAGAGCTTAAGTTTAAAACGGAATATCCATTGGCTAAGGGATTGAAAATTGCTGCCAACTGGTACAAAGAGAATGGGTTTCTATAAATGGTTGGTCTGTATAAACTCTTGTTGAAGAAGGGAAAATGAAGGCATTGGTAACTGGAAGTACCGGCTTCATCGGCAGCCACCTGGTTGAATCTTTAATTAAGAAAAAATATAAAGTATATTGCTTGATAAGAAAGGAAAGCGATTTGAGATGGATAGAAAATCTTGAAGTAGAATTAATTAGCGGGAGTTATTGGGATAAGGAATCTTTATGCCATGCTGTTAAGGGAATGGATTATGTCTTTCATGTTGGCGCTGTTATTACTGCTTTTGAATGGGAAACCTATTACAAAGTAAATGTAGAAGGAACGATTAACCTTCTTGAGGCATGCGCAGAAGTCAATCCCGGTTTAAAGAAGTTTGTATTTGTATCAAGTATTTCTGCGGCAGGTCCGGCAAAAGACAAACGACCGCTGAAAGAAAGCGATCCGTGTCATCCAGTTTCCCTTTACGGGAAAAGTAAGTGTCTTGCAGAAGAGGCTGCAGCCCGTTTCTTCGATCAATTGCCGATTGTAATCATAAGACCCACAAATGTTTTCGGTATCAGGCAAAAGCAACTCTATACCACATTAAAATTAGCGAAGAAAAGGATAATTCCACTATTAGGGAACGGGGATAAGCAAACAAGTATCTGCTTTGTCCAGGATGTCGTTAAGGCACTGATACTTGCCGCAGAAAATGAGAAAGTGAGAGGTAAAACCTTTTTTGTCGCCAATCCTGGGCCTTATTCATGGAGAGAGATATTAAAATTTATTACAACGGCGTTAGGATTGCCATTTATTATAAAAATCCCCCACCAGGCACTGATGATTATTGCCTTTGTTTGTGAAATGATTGCTAAACTGGCGGGTGGCAGGCCGTTGATAACCCGAAAAACGATACGCAGCACCAGGGAAAATTACTGGCTGCATGATATTAGCAGTATAAGGAGAGAACTTGGTTTTTCCCCTGAAGTACCTTTTGAGGAAGGGATGAGAGATATAATAAAATGGTATAAAGATAACGGACTTTTATAGAATGGCTGTTTAATTATGGGGATAGTAAAAAGCGGGACGAGCAAAAAAATCCCCTGCGTATAGGTTCAAAAAACAGCACGTGAATGTAGGGGTATACGTATGAAGGATTGTTTCTAAAATGTCAATAGTTTTTAAATTTTTTTTATTTTAAAGATGTCAAGAAATTGGCAATCACCTGGTAAAATTCTTCCGGGTTATCGTAATTGGGACAATGATTGCTTTTGGGAATTTCGACAACTTCACATCCACCCTTCCTTAACCCTGGAATATATGGGAGTGAACGATTTTCCGAACCATAGATAAAAAGTTTGGGAACCTTTAATTTTAAAAATCGTTGAATCAATTCGCCCTCATCGGAATAAAGGACAAGGGATGGACAGTAATCATAAAAAGCCCTGGGAGAGGAATACTGCTGAAGGATTTCTCCGTACCGTTTAAATCCTATGTTACGCGATTTCAGCATCTTCCGTACAAATTTCGGGAAAGCAGCATCTCTGAATTCTGAAAAACCGTACCTCATCATTTTTCGGGAAATGAAGCAGTCCTTGCCCGCTAAATTCCCTTCTACATTTATAAATGCAGTGATATCACGGTTGTACTTCTCTGAATAAAGAAGTGCCACCAACCCGCCCATGCTGTGCCCAACAAGAATACATTTACCGATATCCAATTGAGACACTAGCATATGGGTAATTTCAACCAGGTCATCCATACCCAGCTCCATATTTTCCGGATAGGATGAACTTCCACATCCGGGGAAGTCAAAAGCCAATAACGTATAGTCCCGGAGGCCCTGGAATTGAGTGGCTCCCCTAAAATCTTCTTTGGCGCATCCCAGGCCGTGAAGACAGAGGATATTTTTCTCATTCCCCTTGCGAAGAAAATAGGCGACTTCCAGGTTTTGTTGGCGGTAAATGATATCCAGTTTTTTTTCTTCAATTTCAATTTTCATATGATTATAAATAACATCTCAAAAGAAAAATCTCAAGACTATTTTCGTTTCAACAGCTTCTCAATTTGTTCCAATGAAAACTCAGCAATAATAGGCCGCTTGTGAGGACAAAAATACGCATTACCGGTCTTAAATAAATTCTTTACAATCGTCTTCATCTGATCAGGGTACAACTTATGATTCACCTTGATAGCACTCTTACAAGCAATCTCAGCCAACACTTCATCTTCAAAACTCAATTCATCATCCTTTGAAGTGATATCCATATGAATAATCGTGCGTATGGCATCCTTGATATTCTTCTCCCCCAGGATCTGTGGAAACGCTTTGATATCGTATGAATTTCCACCCAGCGGTTCCAGGTGGAATCCCATCTTCTGCAATAATTCTGTCTTTCTGCTGCCCATTTTCGAAACCTCTGACGGGGTAAGCTCAATAATAACCGGAAACAATGGGGTTATAGTGGTAACAGTGTCTTGCTGGTACTCTTTTTTCAATTGATCGAAATTCACCCGCTCCTGGGCATTGTGCTGATCAACAATTAACAAATCCCCATTTTTTTCAACCAGGATGTAAGAGTTTTTGTATTGGCCGATAATAGAAAAATCATCTTCATCCAAAAATTCCCTGGCAAAAAGATGCGCCTGTTCAACGTCACCCTTCGCTGTTGGTGGTGCTTGCGGCGACACTACCCCCGGAGTCTTCCATTCTTGCCGGTTATAGCTGGAACCGGCAGCACCTGCGGGTCCACCAAAACGGCCATCACTGGTAAAATCAGCACGTGCCGGTGCGCCAAAACCAGGCTGCATCCCGGCACTAAATTCATCGAAAACGCCAAACGTTTCTTCAATTCCCTGTTTGATGAACTTATAGACTGCACTGGAATTCTCAAATTTAATCTCCAGTTTCATGGGATGAATGTTGACATCCACCTCCTGGGGTGGAAGATCGATAAGCAATATCGCCACCGGGTGCCTGTGCCTCTCAAGAAATTTTTCAAAGGTATTATTTAAGGCAGCCATCAAGGTTCTCTCTTTCACAGGCCGCTGATTCACAAAAAAATACTGGTGTTTTTTCACCGAGATACCCGTATTTAACTTAGAAACAAAACCCTTTAATTTGTAGTTTTCCAGTTGGAAATCCACTTCCTGGAGAGAATCCAGGAAATCTTTGCCAAATACCTGGTAAATTCGCTCTCTTAAACTTTCTGCTTTTTTGTAAATAAAAACAGTCCTGCTGTTATGGGTCAATTCAAAGCTTTTATCGTAATTGACCAACGCCGCTGTTTCCAGGAAGGAGACAATTTGATTAAGTTCGGTACGTTCGGTTTTTAAGAATTTTTGCCTTACCGGGAAATTGTAAAAAAGGTCCTTGACGACAATGGACGTCCCTCTTTTACAGGCAATTTCCTGGCCTTCAACCACCTCACCCTGTCCCAGTACGCAGGAGATGCCCCTTCCTTCATTATTATCAGAGGTTTGAATTTCAATTTTGGCAACCTCCAGGATAGAAGGCAGCGCCTCTCCCCTGAACCCCAGCGTGGTTAGGTTATCAAAATCGGTAAGTTCAGTGATCTTGGAAGTGGAATGGTTCTTAAAAGCAGGTTCAATGTCCTCAGGGGCAAAGCCGGTACCGTTGTCTGTAACTTTGATGAACCGCTTCCCACCTTCGATGATTTCAATTTCAATGGTATTTGCACCGGCATCGATAGAATTTTCCACCAGTTCTTTCACCACCGACAGCGGCCGCTCTACCACTTCGCCGGCGGCAATTTTTTTATAAACATCCTCCCGAAGCGTTTTTATTTTTCCCATTTTGGCTGTTATTCGTCTAATTCTTGGTATTTCTTTATTTTTTCAATTAATGTGGTGCGTTTGACATTTAATAATTTGGCGGCTTTCTGTTTATTCCAGGCTGTCTTCTCAAGGCTCTTGAGTATCATCCGTTTCTCCACGTTACGCACCACATCATTTAATGAAACGCCTTCATCCGGGATTTCATCCGGGACAACATTCAGACCCTCTTCCCCGGGCATATCCGGCTTTACTTCCGAAGGAATATCCCTGGGTAGAAAAACACTACATTCAGGATTTAAAACCACCATTCGTTCTACGATGTTTTCCAGCTGCCGGACATTTCCCGGCCATGAATAATTTTGCAGTATCCGGATAGCTGGAAGCGTGAAATTTTTGGGTCTTACATTGTTGAGTTTACTGTATTTCATGGCAAAATAATTGGCCAATAGAGGAATATCCGACCGCCGTTCCCGCAGCGGAGGTATAGTAATAGGAATGACATTGAGCCTGTAATATAAATCTTCCCTGAATTTTTCTTGCTCCACCAATTCCCTGACATCTTTATTGGTGGCAGCGATCACCCGGACATCCACCTGGATCGACTGGTTGTCACCGATGCGCTCAAACTCCATTTCCTGGAGCACCCGCAGCAATTTAATCTGCAAAGCCGGAGGCATATTGGATATTTCATCCAGGAAAATGGTTCCCCGATGCGCGTACTCGAATTTCCCTTTCCGGTCTTTTACCGCAGAGGTAAACGCACCTTTAACATGCCCGAAAAGCTCGTCCTCCAATAAATTCTCCGGGATCGCACCCGTATTTACCCCTAAAAATTTATAATCTTTTCTGGAGCTAAAATGATGAATACTCCTGGCAATTAGTTCTTTACCGGTACCGTTTTCTCCATTAATCAACACAGTCGAATTGGAATGGGCAATTTTTTCTACTGTCGCGAATATCTCCGCCATCTTTAAACTATTGGAAATGATGCCGATCTCCCTGAACTTACGGATTAGATTATTATAATAACTCAACTGGGAATCGCTGGTGTCCTGTCCATACTGCTCAATTAGCAATTTTACCCGCTTGTCATCATCGATGCAAACAGACTCAATCACACCACTCTTTACAAAGTCCACCAATTCACCCGGCGGTATATTTTCTTTGAAGTAAAGAATAAAATTGATTCCCGGGTTGATGGGCAAAATTTCTTTTATTTTTTGACAGTAATCAGGATTGCTGTCAATAAATACAATGGTGTCGGTAAATTTATCATTTTTTGTATAAAGTGCATCTATAGGAATGCGTTCGCTGGAACAATTGTATTTCTCCAGCCATTCATAAGGCCCGGCACCATCTATTATAAATATTTTACTTATTTCAACTCTTTTCATACCCATAATCTATAACATATTATTGAATTTTTTTCAATTGACACAGCCAATTAAAATACTTATAATAGACCAAAGGAAAGTATAATGGAAGACAATAACTTATTAAAAATATATAAATATGGCGATGATGTTTTGAAGCTGAAGGCCAAAGAGATCCAAAATTTAGACGGCAAAGTCGTCGATTTTATCAAACGAATGGCCTATACCTTGCAAAACACATTTAATGCTATCGGATTGGCTGCCCCACAGGTAGGTGAGTCCATCCGGGCATCAGTAATCGATCTATCCATGGGAGAAGAAGAGAATGGCCTGGTGGTGCTCATTAATCCTGAAATTCTTGAGGCAGAAGGTAAAGACACACTCGAAGAAGGATGCCTCTCCTTCCCCAAGATTTCAGTACCCATTAACCGAAGCACAAAAATTTTTCTCAAAAACCATGACATTCACGGCAACGAGATTCGCCAGGAAATCGAGGGCTTTCTGGCACGGGTGATCCAACATGAGATCGACCACCTGGATGGGACTTTGATTATCGATCGCGTGTCCAGTTTAAAACGACAGTTTGTTAAAAAAGAAATCAAACGGCTGCAAAAAGAAGGGGAATGGTAGTAGAGGAATTATGAATTATAAATTATGAATGGTGAAGAATGAGTAAAAAGGCAAGACTGATTTTTTTGGGTACTTCGGGGTTGTGTATACCCTTCCTGGAAGAGCTGACCGCCCGTTTTGATATTCCCCTGATTATCACCCAGCCGGATGCAATGGGTGGAAGGCATCGCAAAAAAAAGCTTGTTCCCCCGGTCAAAACCTTTGCGCTGGATAATCATATCGACGTGATCCAGCCGGAAACGTTAAAAGATGATGCCCTGGTTGAAAAGCTCAAAGGTATTGGACCTGAGATCGGTGTTGTGATTTCTTATGGGAAACTGATTCCCGGGCGAATTTTTCGGGTTCCGGCCCAAGGGACCATCAATGTTCATTTTTCCCTGCTGCCTCTTTACAGGGGAGCCGCACCGGTGCAGCGGGCCATTGAAAATGGAGAAACCAGGACCGGCATTACCATTTTCGAAATCGTAAAGAAAATGGATGCCGGTGATATTTGGGCTCAAAGGGAAATAGAAATCCTACCCGAAGATACCACGGAAACACTGTGGGAACGAATGAGCCGGGAAGGGACGCCTTTTCTTATCGACACCATCGATGCTATTCTTGACAACAAAATCACCAAATCCCCCCAGAACCATGAAAAAGCCACTTATGCCCCGATCGTACAAAAGGAAGAAGGATTTGTAGATTGGCAGTTAACCGCGCAGCAGATTTACGATAAATTCAGGGCCTTTACCCCCTGGCCGGGAATATGCCGCCGCGTTGGTGAAAAATTATTTAAACTGACAAAGGTAAACGTTTCTGATTTAACCCACAATAAGAAACCGGGAGATGTCTTATCCCGGGATAAACAAAGCTTGAAGGTATGCTGCGGCAGTGGAACGGTGTTGGAAATCCTGGAACTTCAACCCCAGGGCAAGAAACCCATGACACCTTACTGCTACTGCCTGGGAAATGAACTTCCTGATTGCCTGGTCTAAATGGATTAATTCTAATTTGACCACGAAGGCATGAAGAACACGAAGAAGTAGAGAGGCAAGATTTTTAAACATTGAACATTGAACTGACATGCTTTTTCTCAAACCTTCTCTCAGGATTTTGAACCGGTATTTCCAGGATCCGGGGGAAAACCTGAAGCTGATACTGTCCAGGGAGCTGGACAAAATAAGCAGCGAAAAAAATCGTCAAGCCATTACACGGGTGGTTTACGGTGTGGTGCGGAATCAGCGGCTGCTGGACCATGCGATTCGACGGTTTTCTCATCTAAAATTAGGTAAAATCCAACAGGATATTCTTGTACTGCTGCGGATAGGGATTTACTTCCTGGTTTATTCAAAATCTTACCCGGATTACGCGGTAGTGAATGAAGTAGTTAAAGCAATTCGTGCATCCAGGGGGAAAGCAAAAGGATTTGTTAATGCGGTATTAAGAAATATGGCAAAGGATAAAACAGCTGTCCTGGATTTCCTGGAAAATATTGACCAATTAGAAATCGTTTACTCCATTTCAGATATATTGGTGGATAACTTACGGATCATCTCGCCGCAATTGGAAGTAGACCTGGCATACTTGAACCGGGAGCCGTTGTTTCATTTACGGGTAAATACAAAGGATTTTGAATATGCTGAGATCAGGCAGATGTTAGCAGATCATAGGGTTGATTTCAACGAGCTGGAGCAATTTCAATCGTTTGAAATCAAAGAAACCCGCCGCGTGCTTCACCAGTTAATACAGGAAAAACCCTTTTATTTCCAAAACACCGGTTCACAGGTGGCCTCTATCATTGTCGCCCGGTTTGCCGGACAAACGGTGCTGGACTGTTGTGCCGCACCCGGTACCAAGTCCGTAACGCTCTCGCTGTTGAACCCCCGGTTAACCATCTATGCCAATGACATCAATCTCAAACGGGCCAAATTAATGAAGGAGTTTCTAACCCGGTACCGGTTCACTAATATTATCCCTCTGGTTTCGGATGTCACCCACATAGGAATTCAACCGGGAACAACGATTGATTTTGTGATTGTTGATGCTCCTTGTACGTCTTCCGGTACGCTGCGAAAAAACCCGGATTTAAAGTTAAAAATTGACCATGATCTGGTGTCGCGGAATGCCGAAATCCAATATGACATGATGACTTCCCTGATAAAACACTTTTCCAACAACAGTGCCCTTTACTATCTTCTATACTCGGTTTGTTCATTTATCAGGGAGGAGACCGAAGGCATCATGGAAAAAGTGTTCCATGGCCTCCCAGGGATAGATCGATATGAAACAATCGACTTATCCGATCTTTTGGAGGAGTATGGGTTCACGTTCAAAAAAGGAGATTATGGGTATTATCTCTTACCCTCTGATGCATTAAACAACGATATATTTTATATGGCACTGCTTAAAAAGTCTTAAAGACGGTTGCAATTAAATACCGTTTTCCGGGTTCCATAGAAAACGCTCCAGGTCGATCCTGCCGCGCCGGTCAAACTTTACGCCTTCTTTTTCCAATAATTGCTTCTGTTTTTCAAAACCGCATCCGGGTTGAAGGGAGATTTCTCCTTTACGGTTGATCACGCGGTGCCAGGGAAGGTTATCCTTTTCCGACGAAGAATGAAGAATCCACGCTACCTGCCGGGCAGCACGGTAATTACCCGCTACAGACGCAACCTGCCCATACGTGGCAACTTTGCCGTAAGGTATGCACTTGATAACATCCTTAACACGCCTGGAAAATGATTCATCATCCTGAAGGCGATTCATTTAGTTTACCTCAGTGGTTATTTGGATTCTTATCTTGAAGTGTAACAAAAGACCGTTCAATTTTCAACCCCCCGGCGGGGGGAGCCGCAGAAGGCGCATACGCGCCATATAAAGGCTTCCTTACCTGAACAAGCCAGTAAAACAAATACTTTGGGAGTTGATGAGAATCATTAAGGAGGGTTTTAATTAAAGCGTTTGGGGAAGCCTTAACCTTACTTTATGATTACAATTGGGTAGTATGGTTCGAACAGCATACTACAGACTAACCGTGTATAAAAAGATTTTGCGGGGGGTCCAGGGGGTGGTTTTCTCGAAAAGAACCCCCCTGGCCGCCGGAGGCAACCCATTGACTTTTTCTTCTTAAAATGGTATTTCCTATTTTCGTTTTTTTGATAAAAAAGAAATTGAAACCAAAGGATAGAAAATGAAAAATCTCTTTCGGGTTAGAATTCAGCAGTTGATAAATGCCTTTAAGAAATCTACCAAGCGAAAATACGTTCTCTTTTTCCTGTTGGGCGGAGGCATCATCGGCATGATGTTTTTCTTTTTTATCAAAGTTTTCGGCTACCTCTATTACCAGGAAGAATTCCCGGATTTTTTTAAGCTGTTTCTCTGTGAAAAAATTTTAATGATGACTTTTTTAACCATGACTATGATGCTGATCATGTCTGCCCTTATCTCGACGTTGAATATATTCTTTCTTTCCAGGGATTTGCCTGTGTTACTGTCTTCTCCTCTGCGGTCGCGAACGGTGTTTACCTGGAAAGCCCTTGAAGTGGCTTCTTCCAGTGCGTTAATGGTCATCTTTTTTTCGCTGCCCGTGCTTTTTTCTTATTCCTATTACTTTGCCCCGGGCATTGAAGCAGTGGCTGCTATTGTATTGGTTTTTTTATTTTTCATTGTCAGCGGTATAGCCATTGGCATCCTGATCGGATTGATTATCCCGGCTTTTTTTTCCGTGAAAAAACTGCAGCCGGTTTTGTCCATTGTTTCCATAATCCTTATATCTGCTATTGTTATTTTTTTACGGCTATTGCGGCCGGAGCGGTTCGGCAACCCCGATGTAATCAACAACCTACTGGATTATATGGGTGGACTCAATGTTAAAGGGTTTGCCTGGTTACCTTTTTACTGGATTGCCAAAGCCCTGCGGCTGGTATCCCGCGGCGATTACGGCGGCTATTGGCAAATAATCGGCACATTCCTGGTGATTTGCTTTTTGTTGGTCGGGTTCATCTGGTTCTTGCAAAAAAAATACTATCTCAGCTTATACGACAAAATGAACAAAGGAACCAGGGGCGGCCACCGGTCCGAGTGGAAAAAACGGTTCTTTTCCAGGAAAGGGTACAGCGCTTTGTGGAAAAAGGAAATTAAAACATTTATGCGTTCACCTGACCAGTGGTCTCAATTGTTAATCATTGGTGCCATTGTGATTGTGTTTATATTAAACATAAGAGGCATTCCTATGCCCCATGCATCGGTTAAGAACATTATTGCCTATCTGAACCTGGGCATGGCTGCGTTTATTGTAGCGGGTTTGAATTCTCGTTTTACTTTTACCTCCATACCCATGGAACACCCGGGAATTGTTCATGTGATGGCGTCTCCCTTTGAAAAGAAAAAGATGTACCGGTTCAAGCTTTTGTTTTTTGCCATTCCGCAGATGCTTATTGGTTTTGCTTTATTCCTGGCCGGAGATATTTCGCTGCATTTGGACCCGTTTGCCCGTATCAGCGGGTTTGTGTTCCTGGTGCCCACGCTTCCATTTTTAACTGTGCTGGCAATCTTTTATAGTCTCAAAATCGAGGAATCAGTGCCCTTAACACCACAGCATTTGATCGCTTCCAAAAATGGTATTTCCTATATGCTTTGGAGTTTGATCTATATTGTCGCCGGGATGGTTTATTTTGTGCGTCCGTTGTTTCTTTACTATTACAGTCAATGGACCAAGCGTGCTGTTCCCATAGGTGAAATATCCCTGTGGTTTGGTGCTTTTTTCCTGGTGAACCTGGTATTGATATCCATTCTCTATAGACGAAGCCTTTCCCGGTGGATGAAACGGGAATTCTTATAACAATAACAGGATTTTTTTTGCTTATTTTATTTTAGGCTGCAAAAGTAAAATAAGGATTTTTTTATTTTACTATCAATGGTTTTTAAAATTTTCGTTCTTCAAAAAGTAAAAAATTAAAACACAGGCGTGAATCATTTTTCTCAAATAGTTGATATTTCTTATTATTTGTGGTACAAACTATTTGTTGGTTAGTGCTGAAGTTGAACTGATAAGTTGAAAATGGTTGAAAGTGTAATATTTGTGTTAGCAGGGCTTAAAGGGGAAGACAACATCTTTTCCCAAAGGGCGGAAGCATATCCGAGAGAATTTTTTGGCCGGTATCATTTCCCAATTTCTAAAACGGAAGGAAAGATAGGAAGACAGAAAGAAAGTAATTCAACTTAGCAAACAGGTGAGATTTAATGAGAGTTGTTCTTGATACAAATGTTTTAGTATCTGCTTTGAAGTCTGATATGGGAGCATCTTTTGCTCTGATTTCCAGGTTACCATCAGAAAAATTTCAAATTGCGTTGTCTGTGCCATTATACCTGGAGTATCAAGATGTCTTGACACGTGATGAAAACATGTCAGGGGGAAGTACCCAAAAAGAAATCTTTGGATTTTTGCGCTACCTCTGCAGCATCTCATACAAACAGGATGTATTTTTTTTGTGGAGACCATTTCTGAAAGATCCGAAAGATGATATGATCCTGGAAGCAGCGGTTGCCTCGAATAGTAAATATATAGTTACACACAACCTGAAAGATTTTAGAGGGGTCGAACGGTTTGGTATAGATGCCATAAAGCCAGCCGATTTTTTAAAAAAGTTAAAGGAGACCAATAATGAGTACATTAACGGTTAGATTGCCGGATTACCTTCATAAACAGCTCAAGGAATTGTCAAAGGATGAGGGTATTTCCATAAATCAGTTTCTTGTCATTGCGGCAGCGGAAAAAATGTCTGCTTTGTTAACGAAACAATACCTGGAGCAAGAGGCTGCCAAAGGAAAACGAGAAGATTTTGAGAGGGTCCTGAAAGCAGTCCCTCATGTAGAACCGGAGGAATATGACCGGTTGTGAGGAAGGAAAAAAATGACATTCAAGAATGTCATTCTAACTTTAATTAAAAACGACGGATAAAAACTCTTATAACGGAAATGTGGTATAATCGTTCTGTCATAGAACGAAATCCGATTTCGTGCTGCGTGACGATACCGATGTCCCTTACGAAAACGCCATCCCCCTCTGGATGCTGGGTTTTAAATATTAAATTCTATTTGCGTCCTTAGTAAATTTTTGAACGCCCCCAAACCTACTAAACAAAAGTTTTTGCGGGGGGTCCAGGGGGGCAGTTTTTACAAAAAGCACCCCCCTGGCTAGAAGCGGTCCCAGAGTTTGGACGCAAGCTTTGCCGACTCCTTAGCTGCTTCCGCTTCATCAATGCCGATATTAAGCTTCCTGTTTTCCATGAGTACCCTGCCGCCTACTATTGTCGTATCAACAACAGCCTGGGATAACCCAAATCCCAAATGCCCCAGGAACGTGCCTCCATTAAAAGGCGTGGGTGGATAGTACTCCATCAGTATGATGTCAGCCGCATAACCTTCCTTCAACTCCCCGATACCCATATCCCAATACCTTTGAGCTATCTGCGCATTAT
>WVZO01000365.1 GCA_011772425.1 Candidatus Aminicenantota bacterium | reverse complement strand
TACCGTCGGCAGTAAACCTATACTCACCGTGGGTGATACTAAAGGCTTTGGTCAAAAGGGAGTGATTATTAATTTATATATCGAAAAAGACGCCGTACGATTTGAGATCAACCACGAGGCCAGTAAGAAAGCATCATTGCAGATGCATTCGCAGTTATTTGCCATCGGAAAGGTGGTAAAAACAAAAACTAAAATATCGCTTAAAGATAAGGCGAAGAAAAAATGAAGCGATTCAACCAATTTAACAATTTTTCTATTAAAAAGAAAAATATCACCATCATTTTAACTGTGTTGGTTTTTGCTGTGGTATCTACTATTGTCGCCCTGGGCATTCAAGCCATTTACACGTTCCGTAAAAGTATGGTAACTAAGATTGATTCCGTGGCAAAGGTGATTGGCACCAACTCTGTCGTAGCAATTGACTTCGAACAAAAAAACCAGTGTAAGGATATATTATCCAGCTTGAAATCCATCCCGGAAGTCATGAGTGCGGTGATTTATGATAGAAACGGCACTTTTTTTACTTCTTACCAGAAGGATTCTGAGGGTTCGGTTTCTGAAATTGATATGAAGCGGTTGACGTTGGCAGCGGACACTGAATTTTCCGGGGAGCAGCTCCACATGACCAGGCCAATCAGGTTCCAGGATGAACATTACGGCACCATTTACATTATTGCCACGACCCGGCATTTATCCCGGCAGATTGTTGGGTATTTATGGTTTACCCTGGGGTTATTGGTTATTGTACTGCCCATTGCGGCGCTTTTGGGGTGGCGGCTCTCCAGGGGGCTTACCGGACCGATCCTCAACCTGTCTGATACGGCAGCGGTTATCTCTCAAAAGGGGGATTACTCTATCCGTGTGCAAAAAGTCAATAACGATGAGATCGGCACGCTGTACGACAGTTTCAACCAGATGTTGGAAAACATCTCCAGGAAAAACCGGGAAATCCGCAAATTAAATGAAAGCCTGGAAGAAAAAGTCATGCAGCGGACGCGGGATTTATTGGCAGCCAAGGAACAGGCGGAAATGGCAGACCGTGCCAAGAGTACTTTTTTGGCCAATATGTCCCATGAAATTCGCACACCCATGAATTCCATTCTCGGTTATTCCAGGTTGTCCAGTAAACTGGCAGCGGATAAGAAACAAAAAGAGTTCCTGGACATCGTGGAAACCAGCGGCCGGAATTTATTAGCTCTCATCGATGATATCCTGGACCTTTCTAAAATCGAAGCCGGCAAAATGGAACTGGCGTACCAGCCCATGAATCCCAATACCCTGTTTAATGAAATTGAAAATATTTTCCGTATAAAAACAAAAGAGAAAGGCATTGAGTTTATTGTCCAGGTGGACCCGGAGATTCCCGCCAGTTTATTGATGGACGAGACCCGTTTGCGTCAGATTTTATTTAACGTGGTGGGCAATGCGGTTAAGTTTACTGATGAAGGTTATGTAAAGCTTTCCATCCGCAAAATAGCTTTTTCTGCGGAAACCAGCCGGATTACGTTGGTATTCACTGTAGAGGACACGGGTATCGGTATACCTGGTGATCAAATAGAGAGCATATTCGAGGCTTTTGAGCAGCAGAAGGAGCAAAGCAGCCGGTACGGCGGAACCGGACTGGGCCTGGCAATTACCAAACGGTTGGTGGAGATGATGAACGGGAAACTTTCTGTCACCAGCCAGCCCGGCAAAGGAACCATTTTTACCATCCAATTGCAAGATGTAGAGGTCAGTTATCTCCAGGTTACCCCGGAAAAACCGGAAATGCCGCGGTATGATTTCATGGATTTTCGGGAGGCAGTGGTGCTGGTAGTGGAAGATAACCGTTACAACCTGGAATTGGTCAAAACCCTCCTGGAGGCCCAAAACATCCGGGTGGAAGGAGCCCTGAACGGAAAGGAAGCCGTCGACCGATTGCAAGTGGAACAATTGAGGCCGGATTTGATATTAATGGACATGAAGACGCCGGTGATGGATGGACATCAGGCCACCAAAATCATCAAATCAGACCCGCAATTGAAACACATACCTGTCATTGCGCTTACCGCCGAGACCTTGAAGGATCAGAGGGAAAGAGCAAAGGCCGACGGGTGTGACGGTTTCCTGCCAAAACCCCTGGAGGAGCGTCAATTATTCTCTGAGTTGATGAGATATTTGCCTTATGAGCCAAAACAGCCCCCTGGAGACGTGCAAGCCCGGGGCACTGGCTTAGAGGAAGCGGATGTAGATCTCTCCGCGTTATCCGGACAACAGGTTTCCCAAATTATAACCCAGTTATCCACACGGCTAATGGACCGGTGGAAAGAACTGGGTGATTCCTTGATCCTGGATCAATGGAAAGACTTTGCCGGAGAAATCAAGCAATTGGGTGAGAAATTTGAAGTTCTTTCCCTAGTGAATTATGCAGAGCGTATGATCGATAGTGTCAGTTATTTAAATATAATTGAATTGAAAAAAACCATCCATTCCTATCCCGGGTTGGTGGATGCGATTAAAGCAAAGGGAGTTAAGCAATGAATCAAGAACAAAACACAGTTCATGATAAATCGCTTATTTTGTTGGTGGATGATGTACCTCAGAATGTACAGATCCTGCATCAAATTTTAAACAGTGGTGATTATTCTTTTGCTATTGCCACCAGTGGGGAAGAGACCCTTGGTTTAGTGGAGAAGCAGCCCCCGGATTTGATTTTGCTGGATATTATGCTGGGTGACATCGATGGGTTCGAGGTATGTGAACGGATTAAAAAGAATCCCAAAACAGCCGACATTCCTATTATCTTTTTAACGGCCAAAGTCGCTTTGCAGGATAAAGTCAGGGGTTTTAAATTAGGGGCTGTGGATTATATTACCAAGCCTTTTGAAGATGCTGAAGTAGTGGCACGGGTTCGTACCCATGTCCGGTTAAAGCGATCCATGGATATACTCAGGGAATACAACAGCCAGTTAACCCAGACCCTTGATGAGATGCAAACATCGTTTATTGAGTTAAAAGAGTCGCAAGATGCAATCGTTGCCCGGGAAAAGCAGGATGCGGTTAAAACGCTGTCTATCACTGCCAGCCATGAGATGAACCAGCCTGTTACGGTGATCCAGGGGTACCTGTATTTACTAAGACAATCGATGGACCTGGATTCCCTGACTTCTGCCCAACAGAAATACCTGGATCGAATCGAAAAGGGATTGACGAAATTGATTGACACCCTGGAAAAATTCCGCAAATCCAGTTATCTTTACTTCCTGGACAATGATCCCAGCCACTAGTGTCATATCAATGCTGAAATGACGGATGAGAATAGTAAATCCGAAATTCGAATATCGAAATTCGAAACAAATCCGAAATTCAAATGTTCAAATGTTC
>WVZO01000410.1 GCA_011772425.1 Candidatus Aminicenantota bacterium | reverse complement strand
TATAATGCAGCAAACGCCTTTTTGGATGCTTATGCGCACTACTATTACAATTACCAGGGTCTTCATCCTCCTATGGATAGTGCCCGGGCGCCAGAGAGTCAGGATCCACATCAGCCCATGGTCTACAGCATTGACTGGAGTGGTTGGCAGCAAGTGGGAATGGCGGTAGAAGCAGTGAAACGAAGGGGGCAAGACCCCAAAACGACTTTAAGGAACCAGATTTTACCTTCTGAAGGAGTGGAGGTCTTTGACCGTATCTTAAACAGCGAGTTCTCCCAGGTGGTCGTTTCTCCCCTGGATTTAAACCTNNGATTTAAACCTGCTTCTGCAACAACCTCTAAAGCTCCGGGGCAGTTCTTTAGTGGAACCCCTGGCACTTGATACGGATACGGAAATTCCACTCCAGGGTATTCACCGGCGGCCGGAATTGGGTACCCCTTACGCGGCCCCGGAAAATGAAATCCAGCAGAAACTGGTACAAATATGGCAGCGATTTTTTGGGTTGGAGCAGGTGGGTATTAATGATGATTTTTTTGACCTGGGAGGCGATTCGCTGAAAGCCACTGTGTTAATATCTCGAATTCATAAAGAATTGGATGTCAACGTATCACTGGCAGAGATTTTTGATAATCCAACCATTAAAGACCTTGGCAAACGAATCGATGCATCCATAAAGAAAAAATTCGTACCCATTGAGCCGGTAGAAGAGAAAGAATACTATCCGGTTTCCTCTGCTCAGAAGCGGTTATATTTTCATTATCGCCTGAATGTCCACAGCATTGACTACAATTTGGTTCAAATCCACAGACTGGAAGGAGAAATCAATGCCCATAAACTGGAACGTATTTTCAATACATTAATCCGGAGGCATGAAAGTTTAAGAACCTCGTTTCATACCATCGCTGGAGAACCGGTCCAGAGGATACAAGAGGGAAATTCCAAATTCCAAATCACAAATTCCAAAGGGGGTGGCACCCCCGGCCGAATAAGAATTCCAAATCACAAATTCCAAATTCCAAACGAAATTGAAAATTTTGTACAGCCGTTTGATTTATCCAAAGCACCGTTATTGCATGTCGGATTAATCCGGTTGGAGCAAGATCAGTATATCGTGATTGTGGACATGCATCACATCATTTCCGACGCCACTTCCCAGGGAATTTTGACCACGGAGTTTATGCTGTTGTATCAGGGAATAGAACTGCTTGAATTAAAAGTCAGGTACAGGGATTATACCCATTGGCAGCAGCGAAAGCAGCAAACAGGGGACATAAAAAAGCAGGAAACCTATTGGCTGCAGCAATTTGCCGGAGATATTCCCCTGCTGGACATGCCCACTGATTATCCCCACCCTGCTCCTGGCAGCCGTACCTATGAAGGAGGAAAAGTCGCTTTTCAAATAGACAAAGAAACCCTGGAAAAGATAAACCACCTGGTATCAGGAGAAGGAATGACGTTGTTTTTTGTATTACTGGCTGTTTTTAATATTTTATTGTCCAAATACACCGGCAAGCAAGACATTGTTGTAGGAACCGGCAGTGCCGGCAGAAGACATACAGACCTGGCAGGTATCATCGGCATTTTTATCCATGTGCTGCCCATGAGGAATCACCCTGGGAAATATAAAACCTTTTTTCAATTTCTCCGGGAAGTAAAAATGAATGCCCTGGATGCCTACGATAATGAGGATTACCCCTTCGAAGAGTTGGTAAAAGCGTTGAATATCCAGGGAAAAACACCACTTAATCCTTTATTTGATGCTGCATTTGAATTGGTGAACATGGAACTCCCGGAAAACAGTGGGAAAGGGATGAGCATGAATACCAGTTTTGAAGAGGTACCCCAAGCAGCCCATTATGATATTACTATTTATGCAATCAAAACCCCTAATTCCGTAGAAATGGTAATGGTATATGCCAAAGAATTGTTCAAACCCTCAACCGCTAAAAAGATGGCAGATCATTATATGGAGATTTTGCACCAGGTGCTTGCTAATGTAAATATTGAAATTTCCGGCATGGATGTATTAACTGAAGGGGAGAAACAGCAACTTTTGTTTGAATTTAACCGGTTTGCCGCAGATGACACCTTTATTGCCGATTATCCGGGAGATAAATTAATCCACCAGGTATTTGAGGAACAAGTAGAGAAGACTCCTGACCGTGTTGCTGTAGTTGGCAGTAGGCAGTTGGCGGTTGGCAAGGAGGAAAGTAAACCAGGAATTGTCAATATCACTTACAAAGAATTAAATGAAAGAGCCAATGGCTTAGCCCATGTGCTGCGGAGTAAAGGTGTTATCGCCGATACCCTGGTGGCTTTAATGGTGGACCCCTCTATTGAAACCGCAGTGGGTATATTGGGCATATTAAAAGCCGGGGGTGCGTATTTGCCTATTCACCATGAAACCCCCAGCGAGCGGTTTTTGTCTATCCTCAAAGACAGCCGCGTATCCCTGGCACTCACCAAAACCGGTATCCTGCGAAAACAATCTTTTACCGCTTTACAGGGGCTTCGCCGCCAGGAAATGAAACTCTATAGAACCAAACCGCGGCCCTCTATCACGGATTTTGATACGATTCCTTTCCCGGACCGGTCCCTGGTAAATTATGAAAAATACAACAGGTATATCGGCCATAACCTGATCCACGATTGCATATCCCTGCAAGCCACCCGCGGCTGCCCCTTTAATTGTGCCTACTGCCATAAAATCTGGCCCAAAAAACACGTGGCCCGCTCAGCAGAAAACGTATTCCAGGAAGTACTATTCAATTACAACCTGGGCATTCGCCGGTTTTCCTTTGTCGATGATATATTCAATTATAATAGAAAAAACAGCCAACGGTTCTTTGAATTAATCATTGAACACCAATTGGACCTTCATCTTTTTTTCCTGATGCGGGGTGATATGCTCACCCGGGAATATATCGATTTAATGGTAGAAGCCGGACTGATACGCCTGGGATTGGCATTGGAGACTGCCTCCCCCCGTTTACAGAAATTGATCGGCAAGCATTTAAATATCGAAAAACTGCGCGCCAATATCGAATATATCACGGAAAAATACCCCCAGGTCATACTGGAACTTTACACCATGCATGGATTCCCTTCTGAAACCAAAGAAGAAGCCATGAAAACCATGAATTTCATCAAAAGCATCAAATGGCTGCATTTTCCCTATATCTTTATCCTTACCATTTTCCCCAATACCGAGATGGAGAAATTGGCCCTGGATAATGGCATACCTGCGGAAGCCATCGACCGCTCGCTGAACCTGGCCTACCATGAGTTGCCCGATACCCTGCCCTTTGAAAAAGACTTTACCATCAAATACCAGGCAGAATTCCTTAACGATTACTTTTTATCTAAAGAGCGCCTTCTCCACGTACTGCCCTTGCAAATGAAAAACTTAACCGAAGCCGAAATGGTGCAAAAATACAACAGCTATCTGCCCATCGATATCAAGAGTTTTGACCATATGCTAGAATTTTTTAACCTTCGCCGGGAAGAATTAACCGTAAAAGAATGCATGGAGCAAAAGCGGGTATTTGTTCCTCACCTGAATGCAAAACTTAAAGCAGCCTTTCCCACCAACAAACCCGCTGAAAGCGCCTTAAGGCTTTTGCTCCTGGACCTTTCCCAGAATTTCAGTACCGTGCACGGCCGCCTGGATGAGATGATTGAACCACCGTTGGGTCTGATGTATCTCATGACCTTTTTAAACTATCAATACCAGGGGAAGATCAATGGTAAAATTGCCAAATCCATGATTGATTTTGATAGTTTTACCGAGTTGAAAGCATTATTGCAAGACTTTAAACCACAGGTGATCGGTATTCGCACCCTCTCCCTTTATCACGACTTCTTTCATGAAACCGTACAAAAAATTCGACAGTGGGGAATCACCGCCCCTATACTTACCGGCGGCCCCTATGCCACCAGCAGTTATCATACCCTGCTGCAGGACCCCAACATCGACCTGGTGGTTTTGGGAGAAGGGGAAATCACCCTAGCCGAACTCATGGGCAAAATCCTGGAAAATAATGGGAAATTACCAACAGAAGAGGAATTAAAAGAAATCGCCGGTATTGTTTTTATACCCCAAAGCGAAAAAAAACCTGGCAAATATGCCAGGGAAATCATTACACTGGACGATTTTACCTCAGACCATTTGAGCCATTATGCAGGTGCCTTGCCCAGCGGTTTTACGGAGAACCCAGAACCCGTCAACCAGCCGCATCACCTGGTCTACAGCATTTATACTTCCGGTTCCACCGGTCTTCCCAAAGGTGTGATGCTGGAGCATCGCCATTTAAGTCGTCTCGTTTACGGCTTAAAGGAGAGAATCTACAGCCGGTATAATCAGCCCTTGAGCCTCAGTCTTATCGCCCCTTATGTGTTTGATGCTTCGGTGAAGCAGATATTTGCAGCCCTGGTCCAGGGACATACACTCCATATTGTACCGGATGAAGTTCGTGTGGATGGTCCTGCCTTACTTCAATTTTATAAAGAACATTGTATCGATGTATCTGATGGTACTCCAACCCTCATCCGCCTGTTATTGGAAACCCTCGCTCAAATCAAAGCAGACAACGGCTTCCTTTTGAAACACCTCATCATCGGGGGTGAAGCACTGCCCAAAGAAAAGGTCCGGGAATTATTCGACCGGTGCAAGGAAAACCGCCTGACAATCACCAATGTTTATGGTCCCACTGAATGTACTGTAGACAGTACCTCTTTCGAGATTACTGCTCAAAGCCTGGAAAACCAGGTAGAAATTCCTATTGGCAAACCCATGCCGTTTGATTTCATTTATATCCTGGACAGGGAGGGTAGGTTGGTACCTATTGGAGTACCTGGTGAACTGTGTATTGGAGGTTTTAAAGTTGCCAGGGGATACCTCAACAACCCGGAGTTGACGGCAGAAAAGTTTGTTTTAGCTCATAGCTCATGGCTCATAGCTGATAGGAGGAAGAAGAAAGCAAACAGTCCTGGAGAGCTCCCTATGAGCTATGAGCTATCAGCTATGAGCTGCTTCTACAAAACCGGTGATTTGGCGCGGTGGTTATCGGATGGGAACATCGAATTTTTAGGGCGGATGGATCGTCAAGTGAAAATAAGGGGGCTTCGTATTGAATTAGGAGAGATTGAGAATCGTATAGCTGCTCTTTATGAAATAAAAGAAGCAGTAGTAACAGCAAGGACCGATGAGCAGGGGGACAGTTTCTTGTGTGCTTATATAGTACCGGAAACCAGGATCGATGTTTCTCAATTGAGGCGAATTCTTTCGCATTATTTGCCCGACTATATGGTCCCGGCCTATTTTGTACCAATGGCAGAGCTGCCCTTTACCCCTGGTGGAAAAATCGACAGGAACGCGCTGCCTCATCCTGATGATTTGGAAAGCACAGCTGGGCAATTGGCAGCCCCCAGGAATCCAATAGAGGAGCAGTTGGTAGAAATCACAAAAAAAGTACTGGGAAGGAAAAATGTTGGCATATATGAGAATATTTTTACCATAGGTGCTGATTCCATCAAGACCATTCAAATTGCTTACGGCATGAAAGAAGCCGGTTATAACGTTGAGATAAGAGACATCTTTGAGAATCCCACTGCTGCTGCTTTAGCACCTAAAGTCAGTGAGATCAAACGGATGGCCGATCAATCGGTAGTCACTGGAGTGGTGCCATTAAGTCCGGTGCAGGAAGAATTTTTTGATATATATAGAATTGATCCCCATCATTTTAATCATTCGGTTATGTTTTATTCTGAGGAGCGATTGGACCCCGGCGCGTTGGAGGCTGTGGTCATTAAGCTTCAGGAGCATCATGATGCCTTGCGCATGACTTATAAAACAGGAGAAAACGGTCAAATCATCCAATGGAACCACGGATTGGAATATCCCCATTGGTTTCGTGTTTATGATTACCGGAACCGCTCGGATGCACTGGCAGTACTTGCAGAAGAATGTAACCGGATACAGGCTTCTATTGATCTGGAAAAGGGGCCTCTGCTAAAAATCGCATTATTTCAATTGGATGATGGCGACCGGTTATTGGCAGCCCTTCATCACCTGGTAGTAGATGGAATGTCCTGGCGCATTTTATTTGAGGATATCGGTGCTTTATACAATCATTACAAAAACCATCCTGCCACCCAACAGCCAAAACTCCCACCAAAGAGTGATTCCTTCAAATTATGGGGAGAACGGATACGTGAATATGCGGACAGACCTGAGTTTTTGGCAGAGAAAAACTATTGGGCTCACGTGGAAGCCTCCCCCGTGGAACTCATAAAAAGAGATCTCCCCGGGGAAAACGCCTTTATCAAAGACCTGCACAACCTGTCCTTTGCTTTAACAGAAGAAGAAACAGAAACGCTTTTCAGCCGGGTGAATCCTGCGTTGGATACAGAAATAACCGATATATTGTTAACCGGGTTGGGAGCAGCATTTAAGAAAGTCTGTGGACAGGAGAGGTTATTGGTGGCATTGGAGGGGCACGGCCGGGAAGAGATTTTAGAGGATGTAGATGTGGGCCGGACCGTGGGGTGGTTTACCAGTATATACCCGGTGGTGTTGGATTTCTCCCAGGAATTGGAACTAACCTTACGGGTGAGAGAGGTCAAAGGAATGCTGCATCAGGTGCCTAATAAGGGAATCGGTTATGGAATATTGAAATATATAACCGCAGGGGAGCATAAAAAGGAAATCGAATTTAAGTTAAAACCGCAAATAGGTTTTAATTATTTAGGGCAGTTTGATACGGATGTGGGGCATTTATCGTTTGTTATGGCTAAAGAGTCTCCCGGTCATACGTATAGTTTGGAGGGGATAAGGAAGTATGATTTTACCGTAACCGGCATCGTAGGAGCGAGGCGGCTGGTGATATCGATTGCTTACAGCAGGAAACAATATAAGCCGGAGACGGTTAAGGCAGTATTGGACTATTACCAGGAAGTATTACGCGCGATTATACAGGCTTTTTAAGAAGCATTCCAGGGGTCGGTTTATTTTATAATTGTTCCGGTAATAAGCACTATCAATGCTTTGTTGTCCCCATCATCGAGTTTGGACACCGCCACCACGGTCCTTTTTTTATTTTTGATGGCAAGTTTGGTTTGGAAAAGAACTGTATTGATTTCCCTTCCTTGTGTGTTACTGCTGCTGCGGTGGGTGAGCCTCAATTCCACCAGGATGTCGCCTTTCCTGGTCAGTTGAGGCGCCATTTCCAGTTGCAAGCCTTTTCCTATCATGTGAGAAGATTCGCTGTTATCCTGGACTTTTATGATGGTGGTTCCCAGGTGTTTAAAGTAATTGTACTTCAAAAGCTCCAGCATCTCTTTGATCAACGGGTCGGCACTCAATTCTTTATCCGTATCCCCTTTGGAATCCAATAACCTGGAACCTGAAATCAAGTCAATGGTAAATTGTAGATCAAGGGGTTTCACATCGATGGAATCAATAATAGAGAGAATCTTCTCCACCACCTGGGGAATATCCTGGATGATAAGCGTGTTGCGCTCTTGCACTGCTGTGATTTCTCCATTCGCGCTTAAAAATGGCTTAACCAGGTGAATCGCGGTATTTACCTTTAGATAGCTAAGTCTTTTGGATACCAGCTGCATCCCAGATACTGTTTCCTTTTCATCGGGTGATGCGTAGAGGTTTTGGATAATTCCCGCCAAAAAACAGACAATTATTAAGGATACTAAAATTCGTTTCATTCTATTTCCTCCATGAATCCCATTGTAGGGATTTTTAACCCCATAATTACAAGGAAGTTCTTTGCCTGGCACCTCATTTTCCATCATTTGAGTTTGCTCCTGAGGGCACTGCGAGTGAGGCCCAGGTATTGGGCGGTTTTGGTTTTGTTGCCGTTAAATTTCACCAGGGCTTTTTGAACGATCTCCTCTTCCAGGGTCTTTAAATCCAGTTTATCCGGCGGCAGATTAAACTTACCCGGTTCAAGCATACCGGTTTCTGATACATCTGTATCCCATTGGTTCCAATGATTATCGCCTGTAGAATCTGTTAAAAACCGGAGGTGTTCCGGCCGGATTTCAATGTCGTCATACAGCATTACCACACGTTCAATAGTATTCTGGAGTTCCCGGATGTTACCGGGCCATGGATATTCTTCCAGGATATTTACGGCATCCCGGTGTAGGAACCGGAACCGCCGGTTCTTCTTTTCGGCATATTGGGAAAGGAACAACTGGGCCAACGGTGCAATGGCTTCTTTTCGTTCCCTCAGGGGGGGGACCTTGATATAGGCCACATTGAGCCGGTAGAACAGGTCTTCCCGGAAACGGCCTTCCTTGACCTTTTGCAGTAGGTTCTGATTGGTAGCACAAATGACCCGGATATCCAGTTCAATCTTTTTTAATCCCCCCACTCGATAGATCGCGCGTTCCTCCAGTACCCGCAGCAGTTTGGGCTGAATTTCCAGGGGAAGGTCGCCCAGTTCATCCAGGAAAATCGTGCCCCCCTGGGCCAGTTCAAATTTTCCCATGGTGCCTTTCTTTTTGGCATCGGTGAATGCACCTTCTACATAGCCGAATAATTCGGTTTCAAATAAGTTGGCAGGAATAGCTGTACAGTTAATGGAAACAAAGGGGGTAGTAACCTCGCCCTGGCCGTAGTGGACCATCCGGGCCACCACCTCTTTGCCGGTGCCGGTTTCCCCTTCGATCAGTACCGGTAAAGAGCGGTCATGGTGCAGTTTTTCTGCCAGTTCCCGGATTTCCCGCATTTTTTCCGAGAATATCCCGGTATTACCGATGCCCACGATTTTACTGTAGGCGCTTTTGATACGTTCGTACTTCTCCCGTACTTCACTGGTGGCCTGATGGACTTCATGCTCAAAATGCAGTTTTAAATCGCGGTTTTCTTTCAGCAGGGAGAGGTGTTCTTCCACGCGGATGACAATACTTGCCAGTTCTTCCACATCGATGGGTTTTAGCAAGAAATCATACGCCCCGGCCCGTAACGCCTGAATGGCTGAATCCATATTGCCATAACCGGTAATCAAAACAACATCTGTAAATTGACTTTCAGGTAATCCTTTGATATACCGGGAAAGCTCGATACCATTAATTCCCGGCATACGGATATCAGAGATTACCAGTGGAAAAGGATTGGATTTATATATTTTTAATGCCTCGCTGCTGTCCCGGCATTCGGTAACATCATGACCCAACTGGTGGGCTAAAAAACCAGAGATAGCTTTGAGGCCTAACTCTTCATCATCGATCAGCAAGATTCTCATGTTTGTTTACCTTTTTAGCTTTTTCTTTCATCCGTCATTTTACGATAGACACTATGCACTATGCACTTTACCATCGTCGGATATCATGGGGAACTTGAGGGTAAACGCGGCACCGCCTTCATCAATGTTGGCAGCCTCGATTATTCCATTGTATTGGTCGATATAACGTTTCACAATAGCCAGTCCCAGTCCCATGCCTACGCCTTCACCACCGTCGCTGTTGTGAGTGGAAAAGAAGGGATCAAAGAGTTTGTCCACATCCACAGTGGGAAGGCCGGGGCCATTGTCCCGGATGATTAAAACAGCATATTGTCCCCTGGTTAGCGTGATAATTTCAATTGTTTTATCCTGTTCTTTTTTCTCATCCAGTGCCTGGAGCGCATTAACCACCAGGTTTACAATGATTTGTTCAAAATGTACCCGGTTACCTTTAACGATTAATGGATCGATATCTATTTTGAGTTGTTCCTGGATACCGTGGGCATGAAGCTGCTGCCGGGTCAGAGAAAGGGCGTTTTTTACTGCCTGGTTGATATTCACTTCCGAGATTTTGGGGGTATCGGGTATCACCCAGAAAGTGCGCATGTGCTGGACAATTTCCACGATGCGCTTCACACTTTTGGATATGATCTTCAATTGATCGGTAAAGAATTCCGGCAGTGTCCCGGGATTGCGTTTATGCCAATATTGGATACTGTCTGACGTCACTTTAATGGCATTGAGAGGTTGATTGATTTCATGGGTGATACTGGCAGCCATCACACCGATGGAAGCCAGCCTGGCGGAGCGTTCCGCATGTTTTACGGCATTAATCTCCTTTTTTTCCGCCTCTTCCCTGGCTTTAGCTTCCTGCTGCAATGCCAATCGTGCTTCTTTGTGTTCTTCAATCTCCAGGTTTAATCGCTTATTGGCTGCCACCAGTTCGGCTGTGCTTTCCTGCACCAATTCTTCCAGCCGGTTCCGGTATTTTCTTAGTTCCTTTTCCGCCCATTTGTGAAAGAAGATCATAAAAAAAGTGATCACTCCCATAAATGCCACGATCATCAACACAATTTCGTTTTTTTGGGTTTCCATGGCGGCGAACATGGAGGTAATGTCTTTGAGGAGAATGACACCGCCTATTTTTCGCCCGGCAGCGTCGTAAAAGGGAAATATTCCCCTTACATAAAGGATATTTTCGTTTTCCTTTGTGATTTTTTCCAGTGCCATGCCGGTATCGGGAATGAATTCCAGGTTTTCCAATGCTGCTTTAAACCGGTCCAACCGCAGGCTTTCACAAGTGGTACTCACCAGCAGAAGGTGTTCTATGTCATCCCAGTTATCCCGGATTGCTTTTTCTCTAACCACGGATGCCCATTTGGCTCTGTCCAGGAATTCCTTTTTTACCAGCAGTCCGTATTCATTACCGGTTTGAGATTTTAACATGTTGAGAAAATCCTCTATCCGTACCGCCAGTTCCATGTAACCGATCAATTGTTTATTATAGTAATAGGGATGAACTGCCCGGAGGGCAAGTGCGGTTTTACCCAGTTCTTTACCAAAGGAGAATTGTTTTGTTTTTATACAATTATCCATGGTCACGCGAGTAATTAGATCATTGTAGAGGTGGGGGGTGTGAACCCGGAGGAAACAGGTTTTTGAGGGTTCGGGGCCTAAAAAATACCAGTGGGTGATATGGGTTTGTTTTCTTAGTTTTACATATAAAGGGCGGACCAGTTGATAGAGGCGGTCGCGGTCTCCTGAAACAAAAGCAGCGGCAATTTCTTCGTTCACCAGCAGAGATTCCAGTGTTGCCCACAGCATATTTTTGGTATTTTTTTCAAGGTCGGAAAAGGCTGTCCTGCTGGCTTCGATGGAGGCCTGGGTAGCCCTTTCCATGTTGTGATTATTGGAAATAGTGAACAAATGAATAACTCCAGCAATGCTTGCTGTTGCCAGTCCCACAATAAAAAGAACCGCCCGGTACTGGGTGATAAATCGTTTTATACTCTTTATCCCGGTTCCGGCTTTTATATCATCTTTTTTTCCCACTGCACTATAATATGCAAATGTAGGGATAATGTCAACCCCCTGGACCAAATTCAGCAATTCTAAATTCAGCTTTCTTCTCCAACACTCCAATACTCCAACACTCCATTACTCCAGAGTTAAAATTAGGTATGTAGTGTAATTTAATAAGGGGATTAGGTTTGATTTGATTTTATTTAAACGCCTGGAGGCGGCGACCGGATTCGAACCGATGAATAGCGATTTTGCAGACCGCTGCCTTACCACTTGGCTACGCCGCCGTAACGCCACAACCTGGATGGAGCGGGAAACGGGATTCGAACCCGCGACATCAACCTTGGCAAGGTTGCGCTCTACCACTGAGCTATTCCCGCATCTTTTAAACGATATAAGGATAATCGAAAAACAAAATTTTGTCAAGCCCTGTCTAAGAATTTAGTTGAGTACAGGTTCCAGACTCCGGTGCGGCAAACCGGATACCCTGAGCCAATGGCAGCTCCATGCCCCAATTGATGTTATTGGTTTGGCGTCTCATGTAAAACTTCCACGCATCAGAACCGGACTCCCTGCCGCCGCCGGTTTCTTTTTCACCACCAAACGCACCACCGATCTCCGCTCCGCTGGTGCCGGTGTTAACATTGGCAATACCGCAGTCACTGCCGCGATGCGAAAGAAACTCCTCCACTTCCTGAAGATGGTTGGAAAAAATTGAAGAACTCAAACCCTGGGGTACATCATTCTGCATGGTAATGGCTTCCTCAATGGTTTTGTATTTCATAAGGTAAAGGATGGGAGCAAACGTCTCCTCCTGGACGATGGCATAGTGGTTTTGAGCTTCGGCAATGCAGGGTTTGACATAGGTTCCGCCGGGATATTCCGGACCTTCCAGTACGTCGCCGCCGTAAAGCACACGACCGCCTTCTTTCTTAAGACGTTGGAGGGCAATCTGCATATTATCCACGGCAGAGGGGTCGATCAGCGGTCCCATAAGAACATTGGCATCCAGGGGATTTCCGATGCGAACCTGT
>WVZO01000666.1:1829-2006 GCA_011772425.1 Candidatus Aminicenantota bacterium | reverse complement strand
CCTCAAAAACTTTTTCACCATCATCCTCAAAATCATGGTCCCCATTATAGTCAATCCAGATTCTCCAGCATTCGTTATATGAACTGCCCGGGAATCCGGGGGTTAATTCAACATCAACCGTTTCTCCCCGGGTGATATGAGCGACCAGGTGGGTGAAATCACTGTATGGAGAGGGAC
>WVZO01000666.1:0-1729 GCA_011772425.1 Candidatus Aminicenantota bacterium | reverse complement strand
GCAAACGCATCGACTACATCCTGGCAGGGATATCCATAATCCAATGCTGCAATAACAGCGCCTTCGGCTCCCTGCTGGAAATTGGTGCAGGGGGCCCAATAATCCTGGTTCGCCTTTACAAAAATATCAAAGGCCTTTCGTGTGGTCCAACCCGGAGACGTGGCTATTTTCCAGAAAGCCTTGTTAAATATCCCGCTGCTGTAGTGAACATCCATGCCCTCGTAATAATCGTCGACATGATCGATGGAAATACCGTCCAACGGCGGGTCATACAGGTACCTCAGGGCACCGGTGGGGTCTTTGAAGATATCATAACCACACATGAAATCATTGGTGCCCCTCATGTAATATTCACAAGCTTCTCCTGCCATGTCTGAAAAGGATTCGTTAATACCACCCGATTGACCCGAATAAATTAAATCGGAATTATATTCGGTAAAACCGTGACTGACTTCGTGGGCAGCGACATCTAAGCCCACCAGGGGATAAAAGGTGGTATAACCGTCGCCAAAGGTCATGGTGGAACCATCCCAGAAGGCATTTTCGTAATTGGTGCTGTAATGACACCGTAAGGTGAGCTGGAACGGAAGGACAGGAACACCATACCAGTCCATATACATATCGAAAACCACCTGGCCGAAATATTGGGCGTCATTCAGGGGACAATATCCATCGTTGATTTCCTTGTGAAGGTTTTCATAACAGGTGTAGGAAAATGGAGTTGAACCACTGGTGCCGTGGTTTAAATCAACGGTTTTTACGTCACCAAAATCCATGGTGCAGGTAGAGCCGCCGACAACAACGCCAAAAGGCGGGTAATCCCTGCCATAGTAATAGTAACCAACCTTGAGGTTACCGCCCGGACCGACACCGTCAGCGTATCTCAGCATATCATAAGAGTCAAGGACTTTACCATTTTTGGCATCGATAAAGAAAATCGGCTGTGATGGATTCCCATATTCCGTATCGGCAAAAAAGGACACGACGTAGCAGAGATGAGCTTTTTCTTTCTTATTAAGATTATGAAGATAAATATAGGTTCCGTATTTCTCATTTCTAAAGTTCCATTGTGCATTCTTATCGATTTTCTTATGCCGGTCTTCTAGTTTCTTTAATGCACCCAGCGGGTCCAATAAGGAAGGAATGTCCTTGATGTCCCCGGGAGTATCCAGGACCATGGTCCCGTGAAGCCTGACCACTTGATTGGCGGGGTCCCTGCTTATAATGGTCTGTATACCCCACACCGGGATTCCCTTATATGTTTGTTGATAACGGTAATGGGTTACCCCGTTAAAATCCGTTCTCTGGCGAAGCAATGTGAATGCTCCATCCTGGGACAGGCCTAAAAGCGGACCGATCATTTCGCTCTCAGTGCTTTCGTTTTGATTCAGTTTTTCGATAAAACTACCTGCATTTGCCTGGTAAAACTCGACTTTCCTGGCTGCCCATGAGCTTGTTGCCATAAAGCAGCATACAACAATAACCAGGGTAATAATAGAAAATACCTTACTATTAAACCCCCATTTTTTCTTAATCATTTTAAGTTCCTCCTAATTTGTTCATTCTTAAAGATTATTTCTGGTAGAATAATCCTGTCATAAAAATTGGTTTATCCAACACATGTGTACCCGGGTTCACGCAGGGCATAAATTTTCACGTAGAAATATCCCTTCTCTCTAAATCCACTGCATCACCAGCCTTTCCCTCCACTGTGAGGGTCTCTTCAGTT
>WVZO01000424.1:1623-1827 GCA_011772425.1 Candidatus Aminicenantota bacterium | reverse complement strand
CACAGGTAAATTTAATCTATCTGGACCCTGACGAAGATTCAATATGGTTTGCCAGTAATGGGGGACTGATTCGTTTCGATAAAAGGATAAAAAAAAATTACGATCTTGATTTTACCGCAATTATTCACAAGTTATTGGTCAATGGGAAGCCTGTTTTTGATGGAAATCATTACAAGCAATCTACTCCTATCATTGATTACAAGG
>WVZO01000424.1:0-1502 GCA_011772425.1 Candidatus Aminicenantota bacterium | reverse complement strand
AGTGCTGCCTCCATGGTACCAGACCTGGTGGGCATTTCTGTCTTATGCTCTTGCGCTTTTTATGGTTACATACCTCATTATGAAGTGGCAGCGTTCCATTAGATTAGAACGGGAAAAGAAGAAGCTGGAACAAATCATTAAAGAACGCACACAGGAAGTCGAGGATAAAAACCGGCAATTGGAAATGCAATCGGAAAAACTCAAAGAGATGGATCGAGTAAAGTCCCGTTTTTTTGCCAATATCTCCCATGAGTTCCGCACCCCCCTGACTTTGCTCATGGGACCGCTGGAACAAATGATCGCTGCTTGCAGCGATGATGAAAAAGAAAAGAAAAGAAAACTCACCCTGATGCTTCGCAATGCCCAGCGGCTGCTCCGCTTGATTAACCAACTGCTGGAATTATCAAAATTAGACAGCGGGAAAATGAAACTGCAAGCGGCTAAAACCAATATTACCTCCTTTATAAAAGGTATTGCCGATTCATTCCGGTTCCTGGCTCAGCAAAGAGAACTGGACCTGGTATTTCACGCGGAAGCGGAAAATGAAGATTTAATCCTTTACATCGATCCCCGGAAGATGGAAGATATCATGTCCAATCTCCTGTTAAACGCCGTTAAATTCACGCCCCCCGGAGGGGAAGTCCGGGTGACGGTAAAAGAAAATCCCGGGGCAGTAACAAATTTCCCGGAAGGTTCGGTGGAGATATGGATTTCCGATACCGGCCCGGGGATACCGGCAGACCAATTGGCCCATGTCTTTGACCGGTTTTACCAGGCAGACTCCACCTATGAATATCATCAAAAAGGCTCCGGCATCGGTCTTGCCCTTTGTAAAGAACTGGTTGAACTTCATCATGGAACCATTGAGGCCAGGAGCCGCGAAGGTGAAGGTACTGCATTCATTATCAGGCTTCCCATGGGCAGCGCACACCTGGCTTCAGATGAAATAGCTGAGGCAGATATGCCGGCGGGTGTTAAAGTGGGTGTGCCCATGGAGATTGAGTTCAAAACAGATGAGAGTGATGAGGCCGAGATTGCTAATGGGAAGGCTGAGAAAGAAATCGATCTCCTGGTCCAGGAGAAAGATATTATTCTTGTGGTGGAAGACAGCGCTGATATGCGGGATTACATCAGGGAGGCACTTGAACCGGCTTACACCGTTGTGGATGCCGAAGACGGCCGGGAGGGAATTCAAAAAGCACAGGAACTCATCCCCGATCTTATCATTAGCGATATTATGATGCCTGAAGTGGACGGCTATGAATTGTGCCGGGTGTTAAAGAGCGATGTCATGACCAGTCACATACCTGTTATCCTGTTAACCGCCAAAGCATCGGAAGAAAATATCCTCCAGGGCCTGGAGACCGGTGCCGACGATTATATCACAAAACCCTTCAGCACCAAAATCTTGAGTGCACGGATTAAAAACCTCATCGATGTGCGCAGCCAGTTGCGAATGAATATAAACCGGGAACTTACCCTCCAGCCGGTTAAAACATCGG
>WVZO01000563.1 GCA_011772425.1 Candidatus Aminicenantota bacterium | reverse complement strand
GATCAAACGAGAATCCATAACCGTATTTTTTGTAACCACTGCCTTGTTTAATACATTAGTGGATCTCAATATCGGCTGTTTTACTGGCATAAGAAAGATTCTCTTCGGAGGCGAGAAAGTATCGGTAGAGCATTCCAGGAAAGCCCGGGAATACCTGGGCAAAGATAGGATCATTCATGTCTATGGGCCGACAGAAACCACGGTTTATGCCACCTACTATTTTATTGATGACATTGCCGAGACAGCCGGCACGATTCCCATCGGCAAGCCCATATCCAATACCACCATATATATACTGGATAAAAATATGAAACCGGTTCCCATAGGAGTATATGGGGAGATTTATATTGGTGGGACCGGAACAGCGCGTGGTTATTTGAACCGCCCGGAATTAACCGCAGAAAAATTTATGTCAGCTCCAGCCTCAAGCTCCAGCTCCAGCTGGGGCCTGCGGCTTGCGGCTTACGGCTGTAGACTCTACAAAACCGGTGACCTGGCTCGATGGCTGCCGGATGGTAACATTGAATTCATCGGCAGAACCGACCTCCAGGTGAAGATTCGCGGATTCCGTATCGAGCTGGGAGAAATCGAAACGTACTTGTTGAAACATAACGCCATTGATGAAGTGACGGTCATCGACAGGGAAACCGAAAGAGGAGAAAAATACCTTTGTGCATATATGGTTCTAAAATCCGGTTTGGAAGCGGTGGCTCCAGGTGTTTCCGAACTTCGGGAATATTTGTCCCGGTACTTGCCGGAGTATATGATCCCCTCGCATTTCGTAATTCTGGAACGCCTTCCCTTGACCCCGAACGGCAAAGTGGACCGTAAGGCGTTACCGGAACCGGAGACATCGCTTACTGAAGAAAAATATGTACCGCCAGGGAATGAAATAGAAGAACGACTTACAGAAACCTGGGCAGACGTATTGGGCCTCGAAAAGGTCGGCGTGAACCATAACTTCTTTGAAATCGGTGGAGATTCCATCAAAGCTATCCAGGTTGCCTCCCAACTGAAAAAACACCAATTGCAACTGGAAATCAAAGATTTACTCATGAATCCCACCATTCGACAATTGAGCCCATACGTAAAACTACTAACCCGGGTGGCTCCCCAGGATGTGGTGGAAGGTGAAGTGGAACTGACACCTATCCAGAGATGGTTTTTTAAGACCAACTTTACCCACAGTCATCACTTTAATCAATCGGTGATATTGTACAGGCAGGAGGGATTTAATAAGGACATAGTAAAAAAGGTATTCACCCGGATAGTGGAACATCATGATGCCTTACGGATGGTGTATGAATTTAACCATGGTGAGGAGATAGTGATGCAAAGGAACCGCGGCCTGTCAGGAAAATTATATGACCTGGAAGTCATTGATTTAAAAGCTGTCGAAGAAGTAAAGAAGCGATTAGAGGAGATAGAGAAAGAATCGGGAAGAATCCAGGGCAGTATCAACTTACGCTCCGGTCCGCTGGTGAAGTTGGGGTTATTTACCACTCCAGCAGGGGATTACCTTTTGATAGTTATCCATCACCTGGTGGTGGATGGGGTGTCGTGGCGGATTTTGCTGGAAGATTTTGCCCGGGGTTACCAGGAGGCAGAAAGAGGCGAACCCATAAAATTCCCTATAAAAACCGACTCCTTCCAACACTGGGCCCGTCAGTTAAACATCTACACCAGGGAAATGGAGGAGCAAGAGTTTTTAAAGCAAATGAACTATTGGCAGCGAATAGAAGATGCGGAAGTAGACAGCATTCCTGTAGATAATCAAGCCCCGCCAGACAAACGAAGGCATGAATATTGCGAGAGTCTTTATTTGAATTTATCCTCCAAGGAAACACAAGAATTATTGACCACCGTCAACGCCGCCTACAATACTGAAATAAATGATATACTGTTGACAGCCCTGGGGCTGGCGATGAAAGAATGGGGCAGTACGCAGCGGTTGTTGGTCAACCTGGAAGGGCACGGCAGGGAAGATATATTACCAAGGATAGATATAAGCCGCACGGTAGGCTGGTTTACCACTCAATTTCCCGTTATCCTGGATATGGAAGGTGACCGAGAATTGTCCTATAGAATCAAAATCGTAAAAGAAACCCTGAGGAAAATACCCAATAAAGGAATCGGGTACGGGATCATCAAATATTTACTGCCTTTGGAGCAAAAGAAAAAGACAGGATTGGAATTCAAACTCACACCTGAAATCAATTTCAATTACCTGGGACAGGTGAACCAGGAAACAAGATACGGATATAGGGAAGTTTTCAAATTTGCTGACGTGAAAATGGGGGAACCCATAAGTCCTGGAAAAGAACAAAACTTCACCCTTGATATCGGCGCCATAGTGACCGGAGAAACCCTCTCCATCTTCATTATATACAACAAATATGAATTCACAACAGATCGTATGGAAAAATTGGCTGCTGCTCTCAAAAGGAACCTGGTTAAAATCATTGCACATTGTCTGCAAAAAAAGGAAAAAGAATTAACCCCCAGTGACCTGGATTACCCGCAATTAAGCCTTGAGCGCTGGGAAGAATTGAAAAACAGGTTAGGAGAACATAAACAATCGATTCAAAATATCTACAAACTGGCACCCTTACAGGAGGGAATGTTATTCCACTCTCTATTTGAAAGAAAAACAGGTACCTACTTTGAACAAAATGAATTAACTGTCAAAGGAGAAATAAAGGAATCCTTATTTGAGAAGAGTTTCAATTTACTCATTGAACGCTATGACATATTAAGGACAATTTTTATCCACGAAGGTTTGGATGAGCCTTTACAGGTGGTATTGAAGCAGCGTGTCTTTAAGCTGCACCGGGAGGATATCAGCCATTTGCCGGAGGATGAAAAAGGATATTACCTGGAGGCATTTAAGCAAGCCGAAAGGGAAAAGGGGTTTGATTTATCTAACGATTTACTGATGAAGATTTCCCTTTTCAAGACCGGTGAAGATACTTATAAGATTATTTGGAGTTTCCATCATATCATAATGGATGGATGGTGTTTAGGGATTATATTCCAGGATTTAATCGAGATTTACAGGGAGTTGAAAGCGGATAAACCGGTGAGTTTAGAGTCCCCGACTCCGTATCGTAATTTTATTAAATGGCTGGAGAGGTTTGACAAAAAAGAAGCCCTGCGAGTTTGGAGTGAATACCTTGAGGGCTATGAACAGCCAGCCCACCTGCCCGGGTCCGGGAAATCGGCACTCACTGATGATTATCGATTGGTAGAGCATTGGTTTTCCCTGGATGAAGGATTGACCGATGAATTATTGGGAATCGCCCGGCACCATTCGGTGACCTTCAATACCCTGGTTCAAACCTTATGGGGAATCTTGCTGCAAAAGTACAACAACTGCGGGGATGTGGTGTTTGGGAACGTGGTATCGGGTAGACCCCCGG
>WVZO01000697.1 GCA_011772425.1 Candidatus Aminicenantota bacterium | reverse complement strand
GCAGTTGAAAATCACCATTCGGTGAGTGGAATTCATCAATCAATGATGAAAAGTTATCATCCAGTCGTTGGAAATGACCATTCGATGATTTGAAGTCATCATCCAGTCGTTGGAAATGGCCATACAATGGTTGGAAGTCATCGTCCAGTCGTTGGAATTCTAATTACAACCGATAATACTTAAAAAAATAGACCAAAATCCACAAATTGAAATATCTTTTTTAGTACCTCATTTCTATTAACCAAATGCAGCATCACTCCTGAGTTGAAAAGACTGCATGTAATTTTCCAAAGATTAAAGTATCCAATTGCCATTCTCTTTTTAATGGTTACTTAAATTTGTGTATCGGTGTTTACGCTCATGGTTCGGTGGTTTTGGTTTATGCTTCCACAAAATGAAATATCTTTTTGAGGTGATTTTAATTCTTGGAATTCACAAAATTTTCCATGGAGAATTAAATGTCAAAAAAAGTCTCTTGTAGAAAGGATTTTACCAGGGGCAAGGGTAAGGTGAAAATGGCCATAATGGATACTATATTGTGTGGAAAGGGTGTAGTATTAGCGTTTGGCATTACACCGCGCAACACGTCATCACGTAACGGACCCCACAGTTCCGCCCATTCTTAACCTCTCAACCTCTCATCCTCTCAATTTCTTTTTTCTTTAAAGTCTCCAGGGCAAATAAACCCCTTGAGTTGAAAAGGCTGTACGGTTTTTGACACAAGCGATGTACGTTGTATAAATTTGCATGTAACGCCTGTAGATTTTGATGTAATGCATGTAAATTCTGATGTAACGCCTGTAAATTCTGATGTAACGTGTATAAATTTGCATGTAACGTCTGTAACTTCTGATGTAATGCCTGTAAATTCTGATGTAACGTGTGTAAATTTTGATGTAACGTGTATAAATTTAGATGTAACGCCTATAAATCTCTATGTAATGCGTGTAAATCCAGATGCACGGCAAAAAAATCTCCATGCACGCCGTATAAATCTGCATGTAAATCATTATAAATCCTCGACCATTGACCAATGACCATTTAGCCACGATGGAAGAAGAAAATTCCAAATTCCAAATCACAATGACCATTTAGCCACAAAGATACACAAAGGAACACGAAGATTATTTTCACAGCAGGCAAGATTTTTTCCTTCGTACCCTTCGTGCCTCTGTGGTAAAAAAATAAAAAAAGTTTACAGTATTACTGTAATCTACAAGTCTTTCAAACTTTTGATCACTTCTTTAATGGTGTCTGCCTGGTCCGAATCAGGGTCCAGTTTCAGGAACTTGTTAAAACTGGCAATGGCACTTTTATAATCACCGGCGTTCAGGTACGTGTAACCCAGCTTTAAATGAGGATCAGCCCAATCCGGTTTGATGGAAGCGGCCAGCTTAAAATAATGGATGGCTTCCTGGGTTTTATTATTGGAAAAGAAAATTTCCCCCACATTATAGGCCAGGATTTCATCGTTGGGACTCAAATCCAGGGACTTTTTGAAATACTCCTGGGCAGCTTTGAGATCGTTTTTACGGATATATAGATCACCGATTGCCGCCTGGACCTTTGCCTTTTCCTGGATATCGCCGTCGGCTGGGGCTTTTTCCAGGGCTTTCTGATACTGCGCCATTGCCTGATCGTATTCCCCTTTTTCTTTATGACAATTGCCAATATAGAGATGGGTCTGATAAAATTTCGGCTGCTTTTCCAGGAATTGTTCATAAAGCTCCTGGGCCTCGGCAAATTTTGCTTCGGCAAATAGCTGGTTGGCTTTATCAACCAGGGAAGCGCCTTCCTCTACCTTTTTTTTGGCTTCAACCGGTACACTTTTCCTCATAACGATCTTGACCACGGGATTGTTGGTTAATTGCATCACATTGGCCATCTTCTGAACCGACCTATACCCTTTGGCTTCAACAAATACCTGCCAGTTCCCACTTCCTAAGTTCATAAACACAAACCTCCCCCTGTCATCGGTTTTGCCCTGACGTTTAATACGCTTGTCCAAATGCCATACGATTTCAACTTTTGCATCGACGACATAGGTGCCCTGTTCGTCGATCACAATGCCTTTTAATCGCCCCTTGCCCCGCCCGGCCTGGGCTTGAAGCTCAGGAACCATAAATGCCAGGATTAATCCCACTATTACCACCAGTTTCATTGCTTTATAAAATTTCATCGTTCTTCTCCTTTAAGTATTTAGCCACAGAGTTCACAGAGATTTTTCTCTTTGCGCCCTGCACCCTGCGCCCTGCGCCCTGCGGTTTAAATCTTAAACGTTATTTTGTCCCTGACTTTTACTTTCTCCTCTTTGTTTTCAATGATCGCGGTGACTTCATATTTTCCTGCTTCCAGGTTAACTGGAATATCGATGATATAATCTTTTTTCAACAGCTCCAGCTCTTCCGCTTTTACAGTGATAGTATACGTTTTATCAAGGGATTGCCGGATTTTCTTTTTTACTTCCAGGACCTGGATATTTGCAGTGATGGCAGCGCTGTAACCGTCAGGACCCTCCAGGAATACGATGTTCCGGTATGGCATGAGAATACGCAAGAAATATTGGTTTGTTTTTTTATTTCGCATCAGTTTAAGTTTAAAAGCAAACGGCGTACTGACTGTTTTTACTTTAGGAATATCCCTGATCTGGGCCTTGTTGATTTCCGCGATATAGCGGGCACCCAGGGGAGTCAATTGGTAATCGCCGCTGAAGGTCCTGTCGATGAAGATAATGGGGAAAAAACCATAAATCCAGACTTCGGAAGGAAAATCATAAAAAGAATAGCCGGTGGGATAGATGCGCCGGGTGTCCGGAGGCCCGATGAGAATATACACCCGCCCCCGGTCCGTCAACGAGCCGGCTAACTTTCCCTGGGTAAAGTGACGGTCGGCTTCCTCTATGCGCTTAAAATATTGGGTTTTAAATTCATTCTCTTTTGTTGACGGGTCCGGGTCCCTTTTTTGCCAGAATTTGATGCGAAATTCTCGACGCTCCGTATCTGAGGTAAGGCTGAGAAATTTCTTCTTCTCAGCCCTGGTAATAATGTACCGGACTGTTGACAAGAACTCCTGGTCATCTGCGGGTAAATCCTTGATCAAACTCCTGGATTGACTGCAAAAGTTTAAGCTTAACCCTGCCAGGGTCAGCGTCAGTCCCAACAGGACTAAACCCAACAGCGGTGAAACAAAGACATAATATTTTTTTTTATTAGTCATTATTTTTTCCTATTTATTGTTTATTGTTGATCTTTCGATTTTGGGGTTGTTCCTGTGTTTTTTTTCGTTTTTTTCTTTTTTAAATTGTTAATTATGGTGCGCAGGTTATCCTGGTCCGGGAAAAGTTCCAGTGATCTTTCCCATGCCACCAGGGCTTCCTCGACATTCCCCAATTTATGATAACACTCGCCCACAGCATTGAGTACTTTAATATTGGTACCGTAGTAAGCGAGGTAATCCTTAAAATGATTAATGGCTTCCACGTAATCACCCGATGCTGCGGATGCGAACCCCATGATGGAAAGGAATTCATTTTTTTCTTTGGTGTCTAAAAAAGGCCTTGCTACTGTCCTGGCTTTTCCATATTTCTTTAATTCAAACAGGACACGGCAGTAATTTAAGGCAATTTTGGCGGAGAGCGGTGACCGGTTGTAGGCCCTTTCCAGGTAATAGCGGGATTTTTCCAGGTCTTTTTTATTGGCATATTGGATGGCAATGATGTTTAAATATTCGGGACTGTTGACAGGAGCTGAGACCGATACCACCCAGGGCCGCTTTAACCGTAAAACCGGGCTGATGTAAAAATCTGCCTCGCCCTGGAATAAAAATTGATCCGGGCTGCCGTAGATCGCTGCCCGGATGGAATAATAGGCTGCCGGAAGACCGCTGAGAGCAAACTCCTCCAGAAAGTTGAACCGGTTGGCATACTGGTTAAGGGCTTTTTTTACCGTGCGCACAGGTTTATCATCTTTAAAAATGGTGTAGACAATATGACCCGATTCCATTTGTTGGGGCGTTAAACCATGCGCCTGGAAAAAGGTATATAAGGTATCATTTGGGGTAAAATCGTTTCGCGGCGACACCAGCAGTTGAACATTACTGAACATAAAGGGTTTTTCAATGCCGCTGGTTTTGGAGCTTTTTTTAATTCGATTGGCCAATATAAGTGGCCCGATTCCCGGGCCAGTGATTTTGGGAACCACCACCTGCCTCTCAATTGAGGTGAATTCTTTGGAAACGGTGTTTCGAATCAGGATATCTACATTGTATTTTCCTTCGATCAGGGGAAAGAAATCCTGGAAACTGAACAACTTGGCTTTAACTGCATCGGCCTGGTCCATTGAGAGCTTGATGGGTGCATTCTTTGCAAACTGGTATACGGTATTTCCCTGTTCATCCCGTACACTGCCGCTTATTTCCAGGTTCCCGTAGATGGCGTTTTGATATTGTCTCAGGGAAACCTTCTTGGGTTCCACCAGGTAGTGAACAAAAGACAAACCGGAGCGATGGTCCTTTATAACCTTAATACTTGCGTCATTGGGAACGTAGTTGACCGAGTAGTCTATATCGATATATTTTCTGTATTTTAATAGTCTTTTGGCATATTCGTCATTCACACGTTTTTTGGGAGCTTCCACGATCTGTTTTTTGATTAAAATTTCCGACGTAATTGAGGGACGGGCACTCTGGATAGGTTCCCCTTCAATAAGAGTCATAGACACTTTGGCTACACTGGGTTGAATTTGCTGGAGTTGAACGAAGGCTTTATACGTATCATGGGTATCTCCCTGGTAGTGCACCAGCAGTTTGTGCGGTCCGTGTTTAATCGGGCTGTACAATTCATAATCCCCGGCATTGTCCTCTTTAAAAAAGACAACATAAAACGCATTGGGCAGCCCGTATTTGACCAATCCCTGGTAAAACCAGATGATTACAGGATAAATCAGGGATTCCTGGTCATACCGTTCGATGGAGTGAGGTTCTCCCAGGGTAATGTAGATACGGCCCCTTTCCGTACGCCACCCCGGGGTCGGGGTTCCCCTGCTGAACGTTTCATTGGCATACTTTAAGCGCCGGTAATGCTCTGTTTTGTACTCATTTTCTTCTGTAAGGGGATTGGGGTCGCGATTTTTCCAGAAAGCCTCGATAAACATATCCCGTTCCCTGTCGGTTTCCAACTGCAAGAATACCTTCTTTTCCCATTGGGTAATAATGTAACCCACTTCTTCAGTGATCCATTTCCTGTACTGTGGTTTAAGGTCTTTAACTTTAAACCTGGACTTTGATTTTGCCAGTAATTGCGTTTGATTGATAGGGATCAAAACCAAAACAAGAATCAAAATAACCAGTAATTTGAATGCTTTCATACCCGGTTTCATTGTGTCCTCATGTGAAATCATTGTACTAGATTTTTATACCATTGTCAATTAGGAGGTTCAAGGTGCCGCAGTTTGCCCATTGCATATTGCAGGATCATAAATCAGTTCTTTGTTCATTCGGCGTGACGGCGTGTTACCAAAACCAGCGGTCCTTCCGTCCTCCGCCGCAGGCGTTTATTTGTCCGAAGGACGCCTTCCCATTCCCGCATTATTCCAATACCCCATCACCCCAATCAATTGTGAGCGAAGCGAACTATGTTCTAATTTAACTACTTGTTCATTTCGGAAATCAGTTCCGAAGCCTTGAACCATTTCCTGTATTCAAGTTTATGGACATAATTGGTAATCAATTTAATCGTAATATGTTTATTTATCTTCATCAGGTATTTAAATTCTTTTTCATTTTTTCGTCGCATTTTCAAGACATAGTTCTCAAAATTTCGCCATTCTTTCCTGGTGAGTTTAAACCTTTCTCTATAGCTTTGTTCTACCAGTTGAGAAAGTTTGGCATAACTCCAATAAGCATACCGGGGGTTGAGGGAAAAGAGGGTTTTTGGGGGGTTGAAGTGAGACAGCAGTGCTGTTTCGGAATTGCCATAGGTGCAGCCTTCCGGGGGTGTCGTAATGGAAAAGTACCAGGGTGAAAAGGCATTGGTGTCNNGTGTATCTTTGCTGCAAATGGGTTGTTTTTGAATAGCATGGGGTGAACCTTTTTTATATTCGGGGTCCGGGTTGTATTTGCTGCCTTCGTAATGATCCCTTAAAATCCTGTATAAATCGGTTACTTCAATCTTTCCTTTGGGTTTAAAGGAGAAGGGGAGTGAAGAGTCGGGTTTGAATTTTTTCTTTGCCAGCAGTGAAGTGCCTCGCCACTGGCGCAGCACATTTTTTTCAGCTTTATAATTCCCCGGGTCAGCATAGACCCTGGCAAATTTAAACGGTTTTTCTGCTTTTGGTTTATGCCATCCTCTTTGTACAGCGTAGCGGATGAGATCCGGGGATCCCATACAGTTAGCTGTGTCAGCGAGGTCCACCGTATCAATGGTGAACCGGTTTGCTACCACAGCTGCCTGGTCATCCGGGACCCGTTTGGCTGCCCAGTGTTTTCCCCTGACTACCTGGAGGAGCCAGCCTTCATTAGTGTCGGCAATGGCATAGCATTGACCTGATCCATAATAACCAAACTGTTGAATCAATCTCCCGGCAATTTCCACGGCCTGGCGGGCGGACGCTGCCTGTTCTGCCATGATTCGCACCAGCATAAAACCAATGCCGCCATTGGTCAATTCCGGTTTGTCTTCCCGTGACTGGCATGTATTGGATGCAATCACTACCCCGTTTTCATTCATATAGGAATCCCCGAACTCCGTACCTGGAATCTCAAACCAGAGAAAACCAACCGTTTTTTGGGGTTGCAGCACAACACCGCCGTTTTTTAGCAATATCTTTTGCGGGTACCTGTGAAATTTCCCGGAGATCTTGTGAACATTAACAAAAACATTTTCCCCTGGTTGGCCCTGGTTATGGGCAAGTATCACGGTGCCATCTTTTGTGGTATTTTTACCAGCGAGAATGGTAAAGCTGTTGTCTTCTTGTACGGACACCAAAAGCAGTGACGATATCACCAACAAAACTAAACCAATAACTGGTTTCAATTTATCCACCTTTTTTTACTCAAAGAGTGAATCATAATATATCATACTCCAGGAATAATTTCAAAGGTTTTTTTTATATAGTGGGATAGTATTGTATCAGGAATTATTTCGTAAGACAATGTTCCATCCGCAGAACGTTTGGTCATCATCTTATATATGAATGATTTTGGATATGCTTCAGCAAACTCCTTTGAGGCCCACTGATAGATTCCCTGAAAATAACCGTCTTCAGATACAGTCCAGATTTTTTGGCGGAATCCAGGTTTGGCCATCAGGAACGGTGCTGGAAATATGGATAGACGTTTGTTAACAGCAAGCGGCAGTCCAGAAAACTTGAAGCGCACCTTAAAGACAGCGACCGATTTGTCAGACTTTTGTGTTGGCTCCACTTTAAGATTTCTGATTACTTGAAACTTTTTCCCATCTTCCATTAATAGAATTTTTCCGGCATATTCTTTTAAAAAGTGGATACGTCTGCTAAACAATCTTGAAAATAAAACGTTCAACGATTTTAAGAGTGTAAGTTTAAATGTTTTTTTCATGATTTTTTCCTCCGTTTTTCTTCTGACCATACACTGTGATGAACCAAACCAAATTCCTTCAGAGCTGAGGCAATCCTCAGGCCGACAGGGGAAGGCGAGGCGGTATGGTTTCTTGAATGATAATGTACATGGAAACTCCAATCAGTCTCCACTGTTAAATGCCGGTATAACCTAATGCTGTAATTTTCATACTCTTTGTTCAGATCATCTATAAAACTGGTCAATTTTTGACTCAAAATCTCATAATCCTTATTGCTTGACCGAAGTTCAATAATTTCTAAATAATCCATTTTTTACTCCTCATCCATTTTTGTGCAATTTTATTGCCAATTAAAAGATGCAGTATTATCAAGGATTTTTGATAGTGGGATTTAAAAGAAATGTCATATATGGTAATATGTATTGTCATATATGGCGATTTGTCATGATAATGCCAAATACGGCAATATTCTAATGTGTAAAATCAGCTAATATTGAGGATAAGTGAAATGGACGAAAGAAAATCATTATGAACAAATTATGATTTTTTGGAGGTCATATGAAAAAAAAAGAAGCAACCAATCGCAGAGGCTTCATCAAGAAGTCGGTTACGGGCTTGATGGGAGCCGGTTTCCTTTCCCGTGAGGGTTTTAGTCATCCAGAAGAAGCAGCCACACAGGATTTCCCAAAAATAAAGAGCTTTCGAACGCTGGGGCGGACTGGCTTTAAGGTATCTGATATCGGCACCGGTGATTTTGATGATCCCGGTCCCTTCAGAGCACTTTTGGATGCCGGAGTAAATTACATTGATACCTCTGAGAGTTATGGCCAGCATGGCAGAAAAATCGGAGAGGTTATAAAAGGTAGAGACAGGAGTTCCCTCTTTATAACCTCCAAACTCCGGGCAAATTCTTCCATCAGGAATATTGGCAAGTCCGGTATCAGCAAAGAAGGATTTATCAGAAGAACCAACCGGGTTTTAAAGGCGCTTGGGACCGATTACCTGGATTGCCTGATGATTTCAAGTCCTGAAACTGTAGAGATGCTCCGTTGTGAAGGGTTTCACGCAGCCACTGCACAGTTAAAAAAAGAAGGGAAAATAAGGTTTGTGGGCGTTTCTCATCACGGGTCTCAATGGATTACCCAGCCCAGGGAATCAATGGAAAAAGTCCTTACAGCAGCCGCAAGGGATGGACGATTCGATGTAATGCTCCTGGCCTACAATTTCCTCAAAGAAGATATGAGTGAGCGCATTCTCCAGGTGTGTAAGCAAGAGAACATCGGGACCACTCTAATGAAGACCAATCCTGTTAGAACATACAAATATTTCCAGGAAGTGTTGGAAAAGCATCGATATTCCAAAAGCAGAAAATTGACAGAGCAGGAAAAGGAAGGTCTCAGACGTTATAAAAAAAAGGTGGAAAATGCCCAGGATTTCATTAAACGTTACAATCTTAAAAGCGACAAACAAATCAGGGATGCTGCGATCCTGTTTGTTCTCAGTAATCCCAATGTGCATACCGTATGCACCACTGTATTAAATTTTGATGATGCCTCAGCTTATCTCAAACTTTCGGGGAAAAAACTTGAGCCCAGGGACAGGTCCATTTTATCTGCATATAAAAAGGAGTGCGGCAGTCTCTACTGCCGTCATGCCTGTGGCATATGTGAGCCCCGATGTCCCAATAAAGTACCGGTCAATACCATTATGCGCTATGATCACTACTTTGCCTCCCAGGGCCGGGAAAAACACGCCATGATCAAATACGCTGCCCTTAAATCAGCCAGGGCAGACAAATGTCAAAATTGTCCTGGATACTGTGAATCTGCCTGCCCTTATGGGGTGCCGGTGCAGGCCCTTCTGTCATCCGCTCATGAGACCCTTTCTTTAAAAAATAGACGAGGATAGACTTTTGACTGGTGAAGAAAAGGGAGACTGGTGCCAGGTAAATTATTTTTTTGCGGTCTTTCCGTGCGGCTGACGGGAAACTCTTTGTCCAGACGTTTAAGAGTGAAGGGAAGAAAAGTGAATTTTATATATTCGACCTGGAAGGGAAATTATTACGCAAAGTAATGGTTCCTTTCCAGGAATCGGAATTTCTACGCGCGTATCCGTTTGCCATTGATAAGGGAAAAATCTATCAATTAATAGAGAACGACGATATGGAAGAATGGGAACTTCATATCAATATAATAACTGGCAGTTAATAAAGAAGGTTCTTCTTGCTTGTCCCCAAAACACTTTGCAGACACCTTTCCCGGTTCCATAGACCTCTCCTCCAATTTCACGGAGGTCTTCCCCGGTTCCACAGACCTCTCCTCCAACTTCGTGGAGGTCTTCCCAGGTTCCATAGACCTCTCCTACGGTGGGTATGGGGTCAGGTGAAAGCGCCGATTAAAACCGGCAGGAGGTAGAAGGTGAAAGTCCTTTATTGTGAAGATTTAGCAGATCACACAAGCCCCGAGTCATGCGGCGGCGATGGTAACATCGCGGCTTCGGGCGGTAAAGTTGACAGGGGAAAGCGTAGGCGGGACATTGAGCTCCGAAATCACAGTTTTCTGGGTGCCGACCTTGTGCCTGAATGGGGAAGGCAACACCGACCATAGCGTTACTGCGAGTTATGGGAGGACCCGGCGGAGTCTTAGCATCTTGGCATGCGCGGATGCCTTATGCGCGGGAATCGGGAGGTCGGATATCGCGGAGGAACCCGATATATAGAAGCTGGAGTAGGGGAGGCCAGCCGACAAAAACTTCCTGGTGCATTGGGGCGCATTCCCCCCAGTGCAAGCATGGAACACGAAATAGGAATGCAGATATCGGGTGGGATGACCATACGTTCATCTCAAAATGCCCCCGGAAGTCGGACAACAACATAGTACCGAAGAAGCAAGCGAACAATGCGGTAATCTCACCGTTGCTGGCTAATGTATTCCTGCACTACGTATTGGATAAATGGGCATCCTGGTGGCGTAAGACGAATGCAAAAGGGGACATGATAATCGTTCGATATGCGGACGATTTCGTAATAGGTTTCCAGTACCATGATGAGGCGATGAGATTCTTAACGGCCTTACGAAAGAGGCTATCCAGATATGAACTGACACTTCATTCAGATAAAACCAGATTAATAGAATTCGGGAGATTCGCAGTGGATAATCGCAGAAAGCGAGGTGAGAGAAAGCCGGAGACTTTCGACTTTTTGGGCTTTACGCATATAAGCTCGAAGAACCGACGCGGAGGATTCTTCCTCCGTAGGATAACAGTGAAGAAGCGATACAAAAAGAAGGTCAAGGAAGTAAAACAGGAATTGAAGAAGAGAATGCACAGGTATGTAAAGGAAACGGGTGAATGGCTGGCCTCGGTAATAACGGGGCATGTAAACTACTACGGGGTACCTGGGAACATGGACAAAGTATGGAAGTTTTATCAACGATGTGAAAGAGAGTGGTTCAAAGTACTCAGAAGGAGAAGCCAAAAAGCCCGAAAGCTAAAGTGGAGTGATGTACGGGAAAAGATCAAAAGTCAAATTCCCAGGCCACATTTAGCACATCCATTTCCAGAGAAACGATTTTGGCGCCAGAGACTCGAAGTAGGAGCCGGATGAGGTAATACCTCACGTCCGGAGTCTGTGCGGTGAATGGCGGTGCTGGGTAACCGGCTATTCCTACCGCGACAATTATTTTCCATAATTATCCCATAATTTATTAATAGGTTTTTTAAAGTAAATGGTTTTTTTCAAAAAAATCTATTGACAAAAAAAAACAACAACTGTTATACTACAAAGTCCTACAAAGTAGGAGGGTTGTAGCTCATTTTATCAGTCCACACGTTCTGTCTTGCGCCTCTGCGGTGTCCGGGTATTGCTACAGGATTTGCCGTATGGGTACAAAAACAAAGTGTAAATATGACGAAAATAAAAATACTTATTTCGCCTATCCCCCTAATAAAAACTTTAGATTATATATAAGGAGAAAAAAATGAAAAGAGCAACCGTGTTTTTGAGTTTTGTATTAATCGGATCATTGGTGGTTTCATCCATCAGTGTTCCGAAGCAAGAAGCAATACCGGCATCAGAGAACGCCGCATTGATTGCATTATATAACGCAGCCAATGGGGATAACTGGTACGGTAACAGCGGCTGGAAGCCCCCTCCGCTTCATACGGATGGTTTCGCCATGCCGAAAACAGAGGGCAATGGATATATTAAAGACAAATTTACAGCGCTGATAGCTAATGCTGAAGAACTTGAGAACCACCGCATTACAGCGGCGGTGTGGGTGCCGGAATCTGTATTCGGAAATATTACAATTCCAGCACATGCCAGCCTTGTCGGATATTTTGCCGGAGAACCAGATGAACCGCATGCAGCAACCTATTTCACATTGCGTATACCTGAGGGTTGGGAAAGCAACAATAGATTATGGGTTGAGCAACCTGCCGGACAGGGCAACCATTTAAGCATCGGCAGTTGGCTTGTAGCACTTTCACGTGGGCGTGCTATCATGATCGCAAACACGTTTGACCTGAATCTTTTTGCACTTGCCTGTAATAGTGCAAAGACGTATCCGAAAAGGATGGCTCAGGCAGTACGTGTGTATAAGTCGTTCATTGAGAATAACTTTGCGGCTGTAAACCGTGTTTACGGTGTCGGCTTTTCTCGTGGTGCAACAGTGATGAATCTGGTTGCACACCTGGAGGGAACACCATTTGACGCGATCTTGAGCGAATCCGGCGCCGGTGGAGGTCAATTGAATATTCTTACATACCTCGCCTACGGACTCAAGAATGGTGTGACCAAAGCTCCCCACCCGTCACTTGAATTGCCGACAACCAGTCCGGCATGGATTTTGTGGGCCTACCAGACGATGTATGCGTATCTGTTGATATCCGACCCCAGCTATCAAGGTGCATATGCAAATTGGGTTTTAGAAGAAAGGCCTCAGGATGTTCAACAGCTTCTGACACGTAAGAATCTGTGGGCAGATGGCAACCTGAAAACTAAAATCATCTTTCTGTCGGGATTACTGGATCCATTAGCTCCATGCGGAGAAACAGCTTCTTTAGTTACAAAGTGCAACAGTAAAAGCCAGCAGGATAATTACCGTCTGTATTGTTCACGTAACTATGGTCATGGTTTTTCCATTAGTCCAGACCTCGCCAATGCGATGGAGATATTAGAAAACTGGGTTGAGAATCAAACTGAACCAGGGTTACTGGTAACCTATCAGGATTCCGGTGGATTACAGCACAGTAAAGCTGCCGGATACGAAAACGATCCTGTCGGTTATATGGTTGCGGTCAAAGCCGGAACGATAAATTAAGTTTGCAGAACGCCTAAAGCCCTGGCTCATCCGTAGCCAGATGAAAAGGGGCCAGCCCGGGAAATACAAGCGTTCCCGGGCTGAATTCAAATAAACGAGACCTCGGCACACCAAGAAATGGCTCTATAAAGGCTGTAGGGAACAGGCTTACCTGTTCCCCAGAGTCCTTTAATGAATATCACCGTATTCTTATTTTCTTTAAAAATATATTACCGGTTTGAAAGCCGCTGCCGGTTACCACAAAGAATCCGGGAGCAGAGCTGTAATTTTGATAACCCGGATGCTTGGCTGTAACTACATACCTCTGTGTGCTCAAACGAATCCGGTAAAACCCGCTTCTATCTGTTTTTACAAAAAAAGGGACATACAAGAAAATCCAAAGAAGACTAAGAGAGTAATGCGCAGGGCGCAGGGCGCACAACGCAAAAGGGCAGGTCCAATGCTCCTGTTCGGAACATCAACCGGATTTAAATCAATCATCGGAACCAGGTCCCTTATAAAGCGGATGACGTAGAAATGAATTAAATTCGAAGCACGAAGCACGAAATCTGAAACAAGTTCAAATGACCAAAATTCCAAAATTCAAAACAAGAGCTTAAGGAGCATCAGTTCCTTTATTAAAGGTCTTTAAAGATGTTTTGGACATTTGAACATTTGAATTTCGGATTTGTTTCGAATTTCGATATTCGAATTTCGGATTTATGAATAAGATGGAATAGTTAAAAATAATGAGTAACTATGTGGTTATAGCCGATGTTGGGGATACGCTGCGGAAATTACTGTGGGAAAGTATGCGTCATGATCCCAAAATCTATCCTGCCATTATCGATTCCGAAGACGATATTACTTTATCGTCTCCGCAGGATAATTCGGAAGCAGGCAAGTTGTCCCTCTTCTTATACCAGGTTTCTCAGAATCCCTTCCTGAAAAACAAGGAAATGCAAGGAATCGGTCCCGAAAGTCTTAGATATCCGCCCACAATATTGGATTTATTTTATCTTATCACGCCGTTGGCCGATGAGAGGAAAAAAGATCATATCCTGGTGGGAAAAGTAATCCAGGTATTCCATGATAACGCAATTATAAAAGGTTCCGGTCTGGTGGGAAGCCTGGAAGGCACCATTGAAGAACTGCGGGTAGTCATGCATACACTACCCTTTGACCAACTGCTGCAATTGTGGCAGAGTTTCTCGGAAAAATCCTTCACACTCTCCGTCTGTTTCCAGGTAACCCCTGTCAAGATCGATTCCAGCCGTGAAACCGAAACCCGGAGAGTTATTTATGAGCAGGCCATAGAAAAATGAAGGTATCGCATAACTATATCTTGTTTTCCGGCAGGGAGATAACCCGGAAGGTGCTGCTGGTCGTGGCGTTGACAGACCGGTATACCGGTAGTCAGCCTTCCGGTGATCCAGATGTGTTTATTAATACTAAATACAAACCGATGAATGCCATTCGCAATCCCAGCGGTTATTATGTTTTCACCCGCTTACCCGAAGGGGAATTTGTGGTCAACGTGGAATCCCCCCATTATTTTGCTGAGCAAAAGACGTTAACCCTTTCTGATCTTGGGGGATTGGACACCATGAACCCGGTTTTTGATATTATCCTGGAACCCAATCCCTCTTATCCGTTCCCTGCCAACGCCACCTTGATCCGGGGAATGGTACGGGATACACAAGGACACCCCATACCCGGCGCACAGGTGGAAATAACCGGGAGAAAGAACGGCACGCAAACCACACGTAAAGGCGAATTTGTCCTCTTCTTTAACAAATTGAGCGAAGAAGACATCTTACTGGAAGGAAGTAAGAAATTTGTCACCATCAATGGAGAAAAAACGATTCATGTGAAAGCGGTACACAACTCCGCAAGCGGAACACTTGAAATAAAAGAGGTGCAAGAAGGCAAGACCACATCGCTTCCGGCACCTATTATTTTAAAATAAAAACTTTAATCGAGCAAATAAGCATAAAAAAATAAAACCAATAAAACCACGATGATTTCAAAAGGTTTACAAAACTCTATTTTCTTTGTGTTCCTTTGTGTATCTTCGTGGCTAAAAACCAAATAGGAGGTGAAAATGCCTGAATATTTAGCTCCAGGTGTTTATGTCGAGGAGATAGAGATAGGAGCAAAACCCATTGAAGGTGTGAGTACCAGTACAGCGGGTTTTCTTGGAGAAACAGAGCGCGGCCCTGTAGCAGCGAGATTGGTTACCAATTTTGAAGAGTTCCGCAGGGTTTACGGCGGTTACATTTCCAAGTCATTTCTACCCTATGCCCTCGAAGGATTTTTTTCCAATGGCGGGAAGCGTTGTTTTGTCGCCAGGATTGTGGGCGCTGGGAGTCAGTACGCCAGCCTGGGAGTTTTTGCGGCAGCAGGAGCAGCACCGGCTCCACCTGCTGAGAAACCCAAAGCCGGCGAGCCCCCGGAGAAAAAACCCAGCCCTAAAAGTGCCCCCGTGGTATTCATGTTAAAAACCATTGGTCCCGGGCAGTGGGGCAACCGGGCAGCGGTCAAGATTGACCCCGCCAGTCTTTCGGGAATGAATCCGAATCTGTTTAAAATGACCATTGTTTATTGGAAGCAGGCGCCGCCAGTGCCTGTTGTCGATCCCACCGACCCCGCCAAAGAAAAAGACCCCAACCGCAGGGAACCTGTTATCGTGGAGATTTACGACAATCTTTCGCCTGATCCAACCTCCAGCGATAACTATGAAAAGAAGATAAACGGGGTTTCTGTGCTGGTGGAAGTCACCCGGTTGGGAGTCGGACGTCCGGCAGACACAGCCTTTAAATTTCTCCAGGACGGGAAAGACGGCGGTGCCGTGACACTCCAGGACTACAAAGGAAAAGCAGGCGTTGAACCCGGTAATGAAACCGGGCTTCTTGCCTTTAAAGAAGTGGATGATATCTCCATCGTCTGTGCACCCAATGAGGGTGATATCCAGGGATTAACCGATGCACTGGTGGCACACTGTGAACTGATGAAAGACCGCTTTGCCATTATCCAGGCTCCCCAGAGTGCTGGCCCTATTGGCAAGTTAATGCCCCCCACGGATTCCAAGTATGCCGCTTATTATTACCCATGGATCAAAGTAATGGACCCGCTGACCCAGAAGCCCAAACTCGTACCGCCCGGTGGGCACATTGCCGGGGTTTATGCCAGGAGTGATATTGAGCGCGGCGTTCACAAAGCACCCGCCAATGAAGTGTTAAAAGGAGTCACTGGTTTACAGTTCCCCCTATCCAAAGCCAAGCAGGATATATTGAACCCGCGGGGTGTCAATTGCATCCGGGTTTTTGCCGGCCGCGGCATCCGGGTTTGGGGTGCACGAACCATCTCCAGCGATCCCCTCTGGAAATACGTCAATGTCAGGCGTCTCTTCCTCTTCCTGGAAGAATCCATTGAAAAAGGCACCCAGTGGGTGGTATTTGAACCCAACAACGAGAAACTCTGGGCACGGGTCAAGCAAACCATTACCCAGTTTTTAACCGGCGTATGGAAAACCGGTGCGTTAATGGGAACCTCCCCGGGAGAGGCCTTTTTTGTCAAATGCGACCGCAGCACCATGACACAGGATGACATCGATAACGGTCGGCTCGTCTGTGTAATCGGTGTTGCTCCCACAAAACCCGCGGAATTTGTGATCTTCCGCATTGCCCAGTGGCAGGGAGGATCCGCCGCCACTGAATAAAAAAAATGCCCACCAATTACACGAATGAACACCTTCGTGTCTTAGTGGCTAAAACCAAAAAAATAAGGAGGAAAAATGGCTGATAGAAATGATCCTTACAGGAATTGTCGGTATTTATTGGAAATTGATGCGGTCGCCGTGGCCGGGTTCAGCGAATGTACCATCCCGGACTCCACCCAGGACCCCATCGAATACCGCGAAGGAAACGAAGTCCCCACGGTCAGGAAAATACCCGGGCTCATCAAATATGGAAACATCACCTTGAAGCAGGGGATTACCGATTCGATGGACCTTTTCAATTGGAGAAAATTGGTGGAAGACGGGAAAATGGCTGATGCCCGCAGCAATGTGGCTGTGGTTGTCCTGGATGAAGAAGGAAACCCCAAAGCCAGGTGGGAATTCGCCGAAGCCTGGCCCACCAAGTATGATGCTCCTGACCTCAATGCCACCGGCAACGACATTGCCGTTGAGACCCTGGAAATCGCCCATGAAAGCATGATCAGGGTTAGTTAACCCTTATTTCGTGCTTCGGATTTTATCTGACGTTAGGAGGTAACAGATGGTACTACAAACCGAGTATGAATTTACATTACCCAAAGGTTATGTAGATGAAAAAGGTAATATGCACAAAAAAGGAATCATGCGGTTGGCAAACGCATCCGATGAGATTCTACCCATGAAAGACCCACGGGTACAGTCGAATCCCGCCTACCTGGCTGTTATTGTGCTTGCCCGCGTGGTCACCAAACTGGGAGAAGTGAATGATGTTAGTCCCGGGGTCATCGAAAAACTCTATATCGGTGACCTCACCTATCTCCAGGAGCTTTACCGCAGGGTAAACGGGGACGGTAATTTGATGTTGGACGTTAAATGCCCCCACTGCGGTGAACACTTTGAGGAGGCAATTACTGCCCCGGGGGGATAAACGGCTACCCCCTCGACCGTATTTACGAGGAGGTAGCCTTTATCGGCTATTATTTGCACTGGCCCCATGACCAGGTCATGCAAATACCCCATGCCGAACGTAAACGATGGTGTGAAGAAATCAGCAAAATAAACCGAAAACTGAGCGAGGAAAGAAAATGAAAATGCCTGATCTTTTCAAGCGAAGGGACCCGTACTTAAGTTACAGGTTCCAGGTGGAGTTTGTCGGGGTCATCAGGGCCGGTTTCTCCGAGGTCTCCGGCCTTGAACTGGAAATCGAAACCGAAGAGTACCGCGAAGGTGGGGTCAATGATTTTATCCATAAACTCCCCAAAGGCGCCAAATATCCCAACATCGTGTTAAAAAAGGGAATCACCGATACCAGTTTCCTGTGGGAGTGGAATTATGCCGCGGTCTATGGAAAAATGGTGCCCATGCCCGGACGTATTATCCTGATCAATGCAAAAGGCCAGGAAACAATGTATTGGGCCTTCATGGATGGATATCCCGTCAAGTGGTCCGGCCCCGAACTCAAAGCCGACTCCAACAACGTTGCCCTGGAAACACTGGAAATAGCCCACAGCGGCATGATCAGGTTTTTTACCCTGACCTATATTGCCGACTCCGCGCTGTCCATGGCTAAATCGCTTATCATGTAAAAACCATGACCACCCCCGGCAGCAATTTGAGCTCTACCGCACCCTTTGGTGCGCTCCAACCACCGGGATATTTCTTATTTCTTGCCCATAAGAAAAACAACCGGCCCTGGAAATCCAGCTTCTCCAACCGGGAGTTTTACACCCGGATATGGAAACGGTACCGCCTGGAAACGATTTCTCCTAAGCTCTCTCTCTATTTCTTACATTTCCCCCGGACAGATGATGCGGTTACCATTGCAAATATCTTTTCTTACAAACCCGTTATTTGTTTTCACCCGAAAATCCAAATCCCTTTTACATTGTTAGTCCCATTAGGGCGGTTGATCTCCAGACCTGCCACACCCATATCTAAATTTAAATTTGAAACCCCACTCCATTCTCATTATCACTTTTATTACCAATATTGGAGCCAATACCGGAAGCAGTCCCGATACCGGTATCAGCACGCCTATCACTACCAATCCGGACACCTATCTCCCGGGACTCAAACTCTCCAGCAAACATTGATATTGAAATATGCGGCTGATTTTTTGTCGATCCTTCGCAGCACCTCCAAATTATTCAAAAGCTCCCAGGACTTCATCAATCATACGTATGGAAAGGAATATGAAAAACAGTTTCACAACGTCTTTCAAAAAGGAATCAAAAGGGAAGGAAATTTTGATAAAACGACCCATGGTCTTTCCGATTCTTCGACAAAAACTCAATTATCCATCACCCACCTGGAATTCGATAGCATCGCATCCAAATTTACTACTCATTTCTCTTCTGCCCTTCATACCACGTCCCAATTGCTCAAATGTTCTCCAGGAGACCGTCCGAACATAGCAAAAATCGATCGAATTACGAATAAGGGCGAATACAAGATTCGCCCCTACAAAGGCTTCCGGGGTTCAGGTAGGGGTGAACCTTGTGTTCACCCTGCATTCTCGGTCAGCCTCCTGGATTTCATTACCCGTACTTATGTTCATGAGTATGAAAAGCAATGGCAAAAAGTCTTTCAAGAACCCAAGGAAGAGGGGAAACAGGGATATGAGAAACACATTCATAGGGCCTTTCAAAAACCGACGGAAAAAGAAACTCGATTATTCGTCAGTCATCTGGACTTCGACACCATCACATCGAAGTTCACCACTCATTTCTCATCGATACTTCACACCACGTCCCAATTACTCAAAAGTTCTACGCAATTCATTAATCGTGATTATATACGTGAGCAAGAAAAACAATTCCGCCAAATCGTTCAAGAACGAAAAGAAAAAGAAGAAGAAAAAGAAACTCGATTATCCGTCAATCATCTGGACTTCGATACCATCGCCTCGAAATTCACCAGCCATTTCTCTTCAACCTTGCACACCACGTCCCAATTGCTCAAAAGCTCTGAAGCGTTCATCAACCATACCTATGCAAAGGAATATGAAAAACAGTTTCATAAAGCCTTTCAAAAACGAACCGAAACGGAAAAAGAGTTTGATAACACGTCCCGTAATCTTTCCGATTTTTCAACAAAAACCCAATTATCCATCACCCACCTGGACTTCGATACCATCGCCTCGAAATTCACCAGCCATTTCTCTTCAGTCCAGCATACCGCATCTCAATTGCTCAACAGCTCTACACAATTCATTACTCGTGATTATATCCATGAGCAAGAAAAGCAGTTCCGGCAAATCGTTAAAGAAAGAAAAAAGGAATATCGAATAACGGACAGGGAACACCAAATATCGAAGGAAAGTCCTCTAAAATCGGAAATTTTCGGGCAGGCACTTTCCGGGCGAACACAAGGTTCGCCCCTACGATCGCCCGGAGCGTGGTACAGCGCCAATAAGACAGGCGAAGGTAGGGGCGAACCTTGTGTTCGCCCTTATCCCGAATTTCCATGGTTTTTGCCATTGCCGGACAGCATCCTGGCGAAATCTTCTTTTTATTCAACCGGTATAAATCACTCGACGTCCCCTGTTTCTTTTACCCCTTTCTCTTTATTGACGGAATTAACTCCAATTACCTATTATCCTCCCTCAACTTCCCCAAACCATACAACTTATTCATCTCCCTTAACTTACTCAACTTACCCCATTTATTCAATATCCCTGGCTCCTTTCATTCCATTAAATACTCTAACTCACTCACGCCACTCAATTTATTCAACCCAGGTGAGTAAGGTGAGTATGTTGAGTAAGGTAAGTAAGGGAGCTGGCGACGAAGCCTCACCCTCTTTTTATTTGCCTTACCTAACTTATCCCACTTACTCATCATTTTTGACTTCTTTCACTCCTTTAACTACCTTATTTCGCTCAAATTCTTTAACTCACTCCCCTCACTCCCCTCACTCATCCACTCCCAACTTCAGGTACTGGACCGAAAGGAAATGGCAGCAATTCTTTATCTCCAGGTATACCAATGTCTCTTCCTCCATGTCCACTATCAAAACAGATATATTCAAATACATCTCCACTGACGTTGAGCAGGCATTCACCTTTGCTAAGCAAGAAGCAGGAAAAAGGTCTGTTGAAAAGCAATCCCTCAAAAGCAAAATTGAAACCGAAACCAAAACCGGGACCAAAAATGCTGCCCCGGAACTTCCCGGCCTTGATAAAGAGGTATTGGAATCCAGGTATACATCCCGGTTCTTCTTAAAAAAACAGCAATCGATTGAATCCGGATCCGGTCCTGGTTCGCCCATGCCCATGACCATCAAAAATGTCCATTTAAATCTCCCGGTTGAAAATTGGCTGGCCTTCGGGTCTAAAGTATTAAAGGAAGAAGAACCCAGCCCCATTGAAAAAATCTGGCAGCAAGCCAAAGCCGCTGAAACTTCACTGGCTTTCCCCGGTTCGCGAACCATGGAGTTAGGGGTATCGCTGTTTAAGGACAGCAGCAGATATCCTGCCATGAGTTATTTTACACCGGACATGGCAGGCCCTTCCCAAGAAACCCTGAAAAAACTGGAAAAGAAAATTGCCTCCGAAACCAAAAAGTTTAGAGATACGGTGGAAAGTAAAATAACCTCATCCGGCAGTCCGGCCATCCCCGCGATTAATCTCAATCAAATGGCTGACAGTGTTTATCACCTTATCGTGGAAAAGGTTAAGAAAGAACGGAAAATGAGAGGATACTAATGATTGGAAAGTTAAAGAACCTGATCATCAAAAATAAACTCAAGATAATCCGGGGAAAAAGTCAGGGAAGCAAAGTCCAATTCAACGATAAAGACGCCGATTCTGTTATCGAAGTCAGTTTTAACCCCACGGATTACTCGGTTAAAAAGTCTAATGATTTTTCCGAAGTCAAGATCCCCGGTTTAGGGGCGCCCCTGATTCAATTTAACCAGGGCAGCACCCGGACACTGAATATGGAGCTCTTACTGGACACCTACAGCACCACAGACCCGGCCAACATAAAAGGAATGATCAAAACCGTGGATATCAGGAAAAAGTATATCGAGAAATTTGAAAAATTAATTGCCATAGACAGTGAATTGCATGCGCCGCCGCCCTGTAAAGTGGTCTGGGGGTCCCTGGAGTTTGTAGGGATATTGGACAGCCTGGATAAGAAATACATTCTATTTGACAGCGATGGTATCCCGGTTCGTGCCCGGGTCACCCTGTCATTCAAAGAATATATTCCCGTGGAAACGCAGGTAAAAGGGGCCTCCACCTCTTCCCCGGAACGGCGAAAGCTTTTCCGGGTAAACGAAGGTGACAACATATGGCTGTTGGCCGACAGGGCTTATGGGGAACCCGCTCTCTGGCGGGTCATAGCCGATGCCAATCATATCGATGATCCCAAAGAATTGGCAGTAGGAAGGGACCTTATTATCCCGGTATTGACAGGATAAGGAGAAAAAATGGGCGATACAGTCGACATCAGTAATTATGTACCGGACTTCGAAATTGAAATCGGGGGAAAAAAGCTAAAACCCGAAGAACTGAAATATATCACATCCGTCAGTGTTGATAAAGGAATCGGCATGGGCGACAGTTTTAGTTTTGACGTGCAGGATGAAATGGAAAACGGAAAACTAAAATGGCTGGGAAATGAGCTTTTTAAGTTCGGGAAAGATGTGACCATCAAGGTGGGTTATGTGGGAAAACTGACTCACAGCATCAAAGCCTGCATCGAAAGCATTGCCCCCAAATTTTCCGCGGGTTTGATGCCCATATTTACCGTCGGGGGCTCCCATAAAGGGTTTGCCAAGTTAACCGTGGAAAGTGAACTTCAAGACTACTCTGAGAAAAAAGACAACGAAATCGTCAGTGCTATCGCTGGCAAAGCTGGGCTTACCGCAGAGGTTGAAGCCACCGATGAATCCAAAGCCGATCCCAAAAAATACAAAAACGTCGGCGACAGTTATTGGAATTATCTAAAACACCTGGCAAAACGGAACAAAGAATTCGAATTTTTTATCGATGACGGAAAGCTCATTTTCAGGAAAACCAAAGCAAACACCCCGGCTGCCTTAACTTTTACCTGGGGAGAGAACCTCCTGAGTTTCAATTCTACCCTGGACATCTCGAAACTGGTCTCCGAAGTGGTGGTCCAGGGCAGCAAAGATAATAAAAGCATCGAAGGAAAGGCAGCGTCGGGAAAGGAAGGAATATCATCATTGGGAGATAAGACCGGCAGCAAGATTGCCAAAGAGGTATTCGGCGATAAAAAGAAATACATCAGCGGTAAAAAAGTAGATGACAAAGCTGATTCCGATAACATTGCCCAGGCAGCCCTGGAAGCCACCAGCAACAAACTAATCACATGCAGTGGCAAGACCCCGGGGGTGCCGGAACTTAAACCCGGCATATGCATTGAGCTCAAAGGATTGGGGGATTGGTTTTCCGGTAAGTATTACGTGTCCAAGACAACGCATACTATCAGCACCAGTGGTTATGAAACCAGTTTTTCAGCATGGAGGAATGCCTTATGAGTGAATCGCTCCTGGATTATCTCGGCAGCACCGAAGAAGAAGAGGCTTATGCCAACAGGATTTATGGTGTAGTGCCGGCAAAGGTGACCAATACCAAGGACCCGGAGAAGCTTGGCCGCATCAAGGTTAATTATCCATGGCTCGCCGAAGCCAGCGAATCCGACTGGATCAGGATCGCCTCATTTATGGCCGGCAGCGGCCGCGGCGGCTTTTTTCTACCCGATGTGGGCGATGAAGTACTGGTGTCTTTTCAACAGGGAGATTTCGATTCCCCCTTTATCATCGGCGCCTTATGGAGTACCGATGCAAAACCACCGGAAGAAAATGCCGACGGCAAAAACAATATCAAACTCATTAAATCCCGCTGCGGCCATACCATTACCATCAGCGACGACACCGAAGCAAGTAAAGCAAAAATAGAAATCAAAACCAATGCCGGACATATCATTCTTATGGATGATGCTTCCGGCAGCGAAAAAATCGAAATCAAGGACAAAACCGGCAATAATAAAATTACTATCGATTCCACTGCAAACGCCATTAATATCGAAAGCTCCATGGAAATCAAACTCAAAGCCACCAACATCACTATCGAAGCCAGCGGCCAGTTAAATTTAAAAGGAGCTACCGCAAAAGTCGAAGCCTCTGCAACATTAGATTTGAATGCCAGCGGCATCGCCACCCTTAAAGGGTCCATGACTAAGATTAATTAGTAGGAAGTAGGTAGTAAGAAGTAAGAAGTAAAAGTAAATTGTAATTTTTTATATTTGACGAGGTTATGATGAAAGGGAAGAAAAGGCTATATGCTGTACTCCTCTTATGTTTGTTGACATTTACGAATCCTTGCAAAAAGGGGCCGTATGTTCCCCAGGAAGGGGATATCATTTATTTGAGTGTCACCCCCGACACCATCAACCCCGGGGAAACGGCTGTAATAACTATTACCGGTGTCAAAGCCAACGGTCAACCCATGCCCGACGGCACCCTGGTACGAATAACCGTAGATATAGGAAAACTGTTAAATGAAAATGGGGAAACCGTTGAGGCTGTTTTACTTGCCAATGGAAAAGCAGAGGTGACTTACCAATCCGATCCCGATTCCAGCGGGGAAACCGTAACCGTTACCGCCCAGAGTGGCAGTGCAGTAATCGACCCGGAACAACTTACTATTGTTATCAAAAATATAGATATTGCCCAGCTTTTTATAT
>WVZO01000550.1 GCA_011772425.1 Candidatus Aminicenantota bacterium | reverse complement strand
ACTTCCGTATCCACCAGGTTAATATCGATCTTCTGGGCGCCCAAAATCGAAGTGATAACTAAAAAAAGGAAACATATCAAGATTGATTTTTTCATTTTTATATTCCTCCCTTAATTATTTTTCCAGCTTTTTAAGTTCTTCATTTAACATCAAATGGATAAATGACAGTAAACTTTTCACTTCGCTGCTCACCTCTTTATCGGCTTTCATCTGGTTGATTTCGGTTTCCTTTTTCTTCAGGTTTTTCTTCACCGGGGGATTTTTCTTTAAGAAATTCTCGATTCGGTCATAGGGAATAGCTTCACCTGCTTCTGATTTGCTCTTCCCGGTGATAAACGTACCCAGGGCATCCAGGGGCGTGGGTTTTCGCCCACCCTGTGTTTGGGCCAACAGGAAGCGACTTTTGCCGGAATCATCGGAGATATCTAAGTAGTAATGGTCGACGTCAAAGCGGAAAAGGTCGGGGATCAGACCGCATACGGCACAGGATGCAAACAACCTGGTGCGGTTCAGGTGTTCCAGGTGACTGATGAATTTCGGATGGAGGTCGTGTCTGGGTTCCTTGATATCGGGCAGCATTTCTTCGAAGATGACAGCATTCTGTTCCGGGGCAAATACATGAACCTGCTGGCGATTAGTAACGGGTAATGCCAGGTAACCTTTCAAGGATTGATCGTAAGGCCGGAGGGCTGGCAAAGGTAAAGAGTCAAGAACCGAAACTGAGGAAAAGACATGGGCATCCCGGAATTCAGTGCCCTGGATGTGTTCCCTGGAGGGGAAATTGGGAACCAGGCAGCGGACCAGTTGGTCCAGGTAATCGCTTTCCCTGATACTTAAAAACATTTTCAAGATATGGCGTACGGCTTTGTGTTTTTCGAATTGAATCAGGGGCATGGATTTCTCATAGATTATCTTTGTTAATTTATCTGCATCAGGATAAGCGGTTTCCATATAGGGAGTAATGTCCATGTCCCATAATGATTGGAGTAAAATCTCAGGCAAGGAAGTGGCTACTTTTGCATTCCAGGGCGCATCGGCTGAGGGATCAAAGGCCTGGAGGGTATCGACTGCCAGTTTCAATTCTACCACCACCTGCCCCTCTTTTTCCTGGCAGTGCCAGACGAAACGGGGAAGATGTTCTTTTCGTACCTTTTCTCCCAGGTAATCCTGGTAGAGTTTCCTTTCCATGGCGTCATCGTAGAGGTACTCGCGTACCAATATGGAGGTGTCTATTTTGCGATTTTCCAGCTGCTGCTTTTCCCTGGTCTCTAAATGGTTCAGTAGGGGAAGCAGGATGGCCTTTTCATAGGCCTTCATTTTCTCGATGGCGGCTTCGGTCACTTCACGATAGGCGGTTAGGATTCCATATACCACCCTGGCATTACGGCCATCGCTGACCTGCTGGTGGGAAATTTCTTCGATGCGCTTTCTCAATCCCTGGGTTACGTATAGGGTAGCAGTAAAGGTTTTCTTCCGCTCAAAATCGATACTTTCCGGCTTGCCGTTCAAAAAGTTCATCAAATAAGCAGACAGGTGGCGGCTGAAATTGACTTTGTGTTGATCGATATAGCCATCCGTATCTTTGGCTGCCCGGTCGGCTTCAACAATGGCCAGGAGCATTTCGATATCGTTAGCAGCCAGGATTTGCAGCACATCGGCAGGGGTACGTTCCTGACCCTCTTTGTATAGAAAATGCTCCAGCTCTGCATCCAGCATGTCCGTATCTTTGGTGTGGAGCGGCGGCTGGGTCCATTCTCCCTTTTCATTCTTGATATAGCCGAATAACTCAGCGATGGATTCCTTTGCAAAGCGGTATTTAAAGGTTTGTACGTACTCAAACATGGGCAGGCGGAAGACAAAGGTACCCAGGCTGCTGACCACACCATGGCCGCTTTCTTCCCTTTCCAATTCGCTTACGGCTTTGCGCTGCCGAACCTCCTGGTCAAAGGCGCTACCGGCTTTGTTGTAAAGAAAGGTGTGGATGGTATCGGACATGGAGGGGAAGACCCCTTGCTCTGGCAGCTCCCTGCGCAGCGAAAAGGGTAAGCGTTCGGCATCGAACACGTAACAATTATCCAGCAGCGGGTTTTGCAGCGTTCCGTTGATCTTATTTTCCTTATCAGGTGAATAGATCATAGGGAAATGAAAATCCCGGCATGACAGGAAGCGGTCCAATTCCCTGAGGGTGGCAAAGGTATTGGGAGTGGTGAGTGCCAGGGAATCGGTAAAGGCAGCAAAGGTATTTTGCAGGGCCAATGCGGCATGGATGGTAATTCCTGCCAGGTCTTCATTGGCAGCGATATGGCGGATTAGATAGGCCACATCGATGAACATGCCGCTGCCCATGCCGCCGCTCAGGGACGAAGCGATAAAGACATTGGTGCCTTCATTTTTTTCCACTCCAAGTTCATGGAGTTGATTAAGCAGAGTGCTGATGCTGGTCTGGAAACGACTGGTCTCAGTGCCGCCTTCCAGGTCGAGGAAAAGGGCCATGCGGCCGAAAGGCCGACGCTGCTTGGTGCCGCTGGAAATTTGAAAGGCTTCGGGAGTTAGATCTTTAAAGGCCCTGGCCTGCCACCAGTTTCCCAGGTGCGGTTCGGATTTCGGTTTTTCATTCATGCTGCGGGTTCGTTCCAGCAGTTCTTCCGGTTTAACGTTCCCTTCGTTGAGAATGATGCACTCATCCTCGTCCAGTTCAACGCCTCCCACCTGGACGGTCCCGGCACCTTCTCCCTTTACTTCACGTTCATAAGCATCGATTAAGAGGAATTTAACGGTTTTGGGCAACCGTCCGTAATTGGTTTCCATTATGGCTTTTTTCAGGTAAGTGAGCACCCAGCGGCCGGTGCCTCCCAGGCCGATAACCAGTGTGGGGGCAGTGCTGCGCACCAATTTTTGCAAGTCCAGGGGTGCCAGGAATTCGGGAGTAGGAAATAGTTTGGGCTGTAAGATTCCTTCCGGGACCAGGGCAGGCCCAAGCGCAGCCTGTCGCAACTGCCACCACCTGACAAACCAGGGCAGCAGGGGAAGCAGCAGCAGCAGGAGCAACAGTAACAGGAGCAGGAGAGAGAGGACGATTACTTTGGGTTTTCGATGAATGGGCATTTCCGTTTCTTTCTTGCCTACAGGTTTTAAGGAAATTTTACCAGTGGCATCATCCAACTGGTACCAACCAATGGCCGGGGTTCTCTGCACATACTGCAATGTTTCAGGCCGGGTGGTTAAAAATGGGAGTGCCCATTCGATGGATGTCTCACCGATGGCTCCTGATGGGTTGAGCCTGCTGCGCACCAGGTCCAATCCACTGCGATTGTAATATTCGCGCACACGCACATCAACGGCCACGAGCTGTTCCAGGTTTTTGACCCAGTTGAGATAAATATCGGTTATATTTTTTTCAAGCTCTTGTACCGACATTTTTTCATCGGTAATGACTTTATCATACTCAGAGGGCCAACTGGCAATTGCTTTCATCAAATTGTCGATAATGGGATTACCCATACCGATCGTTCCAATGTAAATATTCTGCAGCTTTACCTTTTCTGCTGCTTCCCGGGCCGATTTGGCATTGCTGCGGCCGTCGGATAAGATGATAACAACCCTTAACGAACCGGGGCGGCGGCGAATGCTGTTAAGTTCGCGGTTCATGGCCAGTATCCCCTCATCAATCTTGGTGCCAAAGCCTTTGGGAATTTCGTTTATCACGTTTTTCAACACTTCACTATTGTGGGAAAGAGTTTGTATCACCTGGGCTTCACTATCAAGCCTGGCGATTCCCACCTGGTGCCGCTCCATATTGGTTTTGTCTATAAAATTCGTGGCAATATCCTTAATTACTTCTAAGGCTGTTTTCTCAGTCCCCGATATAATCATGCTCAACGAATTATCCAGGCCGATCAGTATATCCAGTTGACGCCCCTGGGGAGGTGGCAGGCTGGCTGTCAGCGCAGATGGGTTGATGAGTAAGTCAATGGGTACATCATTACCGGTAAACACCACGGTGTTGGGTGTGGTTCGTGTGATCAGGTATTTACCAGGTCCCGGACCTCTGGAAGTCAAGTACATAAAAATAAAAGATATAAGAAGGATACCCAGCAGGACGAAAAAAATCGTCCAACAGGTACGCTTCAATCGTTTATAACGTTTCTTCTTTTCGATCAGTTCTTTACCCCTCATGGTTTTTTCTCCTTATATGTTTTCTAACTAAATAAAAACATTTTGTATCTATCATTCATATATTTACATTTCACTGTTATCGCCCCTTTGATAGTCGTGAAATCAAATTGATTGGCATGGCCAGCCTTTCCATTTGTTTCTGGACCCCACGGATATTGTATTCGACCCGGTGTAATTGCACAGTGTGCTCCTTTCTGTCCAACACCAGGTATGAAGCCCGACAGTCCCTATCGCGGGGCTGCCCTACGCTCCCGGGATTTAAAAACCAGACTTTATCGTCATCCAACGGGATTTCTTTGCCTGGTTCAAAGTCATGGGTCAAAAATTCCATCCTGTCCAAGCGGGTCACTCCCTTAAAACAGGTGGGGTGGTGCGTATGGCCAAAGAAAAAAACATTTAAATTCGGTTCATTAAATCTCTTCTTCGTGGTAAAGAAAGCATTATCCTGGATTGTCTTTATATGCTCTTCAATTTGTTTATCTCCTATTGTTTTTTTCAGGAGGTCCATGAATTCTTGCTCACCAATGATCTCCCGGTTTTTTAAAGCTGCTAATTGCTTGACCGTCTCATCCTGGATTCCCCTGGATTCGAGTTTTTTTAATACCGGTTTGGTTATTTTATAGACAGGAAGCAAAAACTCATTGGCGATGTCAATGCGGTCCGTGGTATAAGTGGTGGTGGGGGTGCCGCTGCGTACCCCGCCGTGTACCAGGAAAAAACGATTATCGATTTTAGATGTCGTAGGATGGGAAAGTAAGAAATCCCGGCTGTCAGTGAATGCATCTAAAATTTCGTAATTGATTCTAAAGGCAGTCAACTGGTCTGTACCGGTCCCGATATGTTGTGTAATGGGATCGGCCTGTATGCGCAAATAGTGGTGATTGTTATTCTCTTCTTCATCAATGGGTGGTTTGTTGTTTGGGTTGTAACGCATGACTTCATCGTGGTTACCCAGTATCCAGGCAGCCTGATTGGTTGCTTGTTTCTGCAGCAATTCCAGGCAGCGGTGGGGGTCCGGGCCATAACCCACGGCATCGCCCAGGAACCATATGTCGGCCGCGCCCTGGCTGTCCGCATGGGAAAGCGCTGCCTGCAATGCCTGGTAGTTGGCATGCACATCAGAAATAATAGCAACTTTAGAATCACTCATAGCTTTTCGTTGATCAATTTTTTAAAAAACAGAAGTATTTCGTGATTTGGCGAAATCTTCAATCCCTCATCCACCAGAGGCTCAGCCTGGAGATATTTCCCCTGGTTTATCCAATCACTGGCTTCCTCGACCAGTTCTCTGACCCTGGCGTCATCCTGTAAGATCGACTGTGCCTCTTTCTCCAGTTCCCGGGCTTTTTTATCCAGTTGGTTCACACGTTTTTCCGCATCCGTTAGGATGTCTTCGGCAGGCTTACTAAAGGCGGTGTCCGGGGGGCTGATGAACTGCTTTGCGCGGTCCCGATATTCCTTTGCAAGCATTTCAATACCTCCGGCCAGTTTCTCGTAACAATCGATATCACTTTCATCGATATCCCTTAACTGCTTTTCCCTCTCTTCAAGGTCCACGGTACTGATGTTATTATCATTAAACCAGGCGATCAGGGTTTCGAGATTCTTCCGGCGACTGCGCGCCCATTCCTTTAGTTCACCAAAAGCAATTTCCTGGTTGGAAAAGGTATCCTCAAATCTCAAGCGGTTGTGCTGGATACAGAATTCGTCATCCTTGTCCAGCCTTTTCAGGTCATCGTACAACCCTTCGATTTGAGCGAAGTCCATGCTCCTGAAGGCCTGTTCGATTTTATCGGCCAATTCAACGCATTTCTTCCTGCGCTCCTTGATGTCCTGGATTTCTTTAACAATTTTTTTATATTTAAGATTTTTATGCGAAGCAATATTTATGATTTCGTTTAATTGCTGGTCTACATCCCTGAAGTCTCCGGTTTCCCTGGCTTTAGCCAGGAAAGCCTCGAGCTGGGTCAATTTCTTATTTAATATGCGAACGGATTGGGCTTTTGCTCTTAAGTTCTCCAGGTGGGGCTTTAGCCTGGTTTTTTGATCTGTATTGGCAATAGTCAACATCTCATTTATTTCTTTAACCAGGAATTCAATGTCTTCTTCAGGAACATTTTCATCATCGCGCATGAGAACGGCTTTCTGGATAGTGTCCGCTATTTTGAGTCCAAACCTGGCTTTTAAGTGCTCATATTTTTCCCTGCTTTCATGTTTAGGCTCGAACCGCAGCAGTTCTCTATATTTGGATATGATGCGAACCTCGTTTTCTTCATTGTCTTCCAGTTCTCTGGCCGCCTCTAATAATGTATCGATTATTTGTCTTGTTCGCCGCTGGGTCAACTCTTCAAGTACCCCTGCATATTCCAGGTATTTATCGCGGCATTTTCTCAATATGTCGAGGCTCTCTTTAAAGGCTCCTCTCTGGAATTTTTCCTTTGATTTGCTCAGTTTTAAACACAATTCATTGATGGTTTTGGCTTTACCAGAGAATTTAGCATCCAGATTTATTCTCTTCCCGGAAAGGCTCAAAGCCCGGTTAAATTCCTCGGTCCGCATGTAGGCCTGGTAAAGCCGTTCTTCGATTTTGAAATCCAGGTCTGTTAGAGTGCTTGCCTGGATTTCGATGACCCCTTCCAAGACCCGGATAACTTCATGATCATCTTTTGCAGCCGCCGTATCCTGGAAGGCTTTCTGCTTATTTGCTTCTTGTAAGCCTTCCTGGATTCGTTCATCAGCTATATCGTACTTCTGCGCTTCTTGCCAATACTGGCAGGCTTTAGCCCACGTTTTCCGTTCTGCGGCAATTTCTGCCTGGTTTGTATGATATTTTTTATAGGCTTCATTAATCAAACCTGAATCTTCAGCACCCCGGACTTCCTTTAAATGATCTAATAAATCAAGAATATCATCATAGGCACTGGCCTTCAGGCAAGAGTTGATTTGCTTAACCAGTTGACTGCGCCATTTTTTCCTGGCTTTTGAGCGCAGTTCCAGGATTTTCTCCTTAACAGAAGACGGGGCCTCTTCGTGTTCAGCCAGGAGTTCATATGCGTCTTGGAAGCGCTCGGATTCAAATTGCTTCCGGGCTGTTCGATAGGCCTGCTTTGCCTTACGATCCAGGTCGCTTAAGTCATGGACTTTTCGCAAATACTCTTCTGCGTCTTCGGTATGGGAAGTTTCCAGGGCGATCACCCGTTTAAGGGCTTTCCTGGCTTCATTGATCATACCCTCGTTAAACGCCTCAATCCCTTTATTATAGTGGATGGCTGCTTCTATTTCTTTATACAGCCTGTCTACATCCTGGTTATCACGCGCCCGTCTTCTTAATTCCATGATGAGATCGCGGGCAGTCTCCAACTGGCTGTTTTCAAAGGCCTCTCTTGCTTCATTTAACGCTTCTTCGATGCCCTGTTGGCGTGTGAGTTTTGCCCGGATTTTCCTTACTTCTTGCCGCTCCTGGAGTTCCTTATCCAGGGATTCGATTTCTTGCTGCGCTTCAGTCAGGTTATTATTTTCTAATGCCGCATTGGCTTTCTCCACTGCCTTTTCCAGGGCTGTTTCGATTTGCTCCTGCTGATTGATGACCTCGAGGAGTTCCCGGGTCCTGGAGTGCAAAGTCTCCACTTCCTCATCAGTGAAATTCAAACGATCGATAAGAGTCAACAAATCTTCCTTTGACTTTTGTAAATTTTCCTTACTGAGTCCACTTTCCACCCTGGCGATCACCACCCGTGCTTCTTTCAAAACCTTATCCTTCAAGCTTTGCTCTGCCAGTTTTAGATAGGTCCGGGCTTCGTTAAAATTAGGAAGCTTTGCCTGGGCGCCTTTCAATATGTAGATAGCTTGCTCATACTCCTGGGCATTCATCAATTCCCTGGCTTCCTCTACCTGGTTTTCGACTTTTTCAAATTGTTCCAGGGTCACTTCGGCTTTTATTTTTAACTCGTTGAGCGCATCCCGACGCGTTTTGGGTATGGCTGGCAAGGCCAGCCCTATTTCGATATACTTCAATGCCAGTTTAGGATTCCCGTCCAGTTCATCTTCTGCCTTTTTTAAATATTTGGCTGCCTTCTGATCGGCAAATTCCTGGGCTTTCCTTTCCAATTGTCCACGGACTTCGTAAATGTTTTTCCCTTCATATTCGGTTAATCCGCGGGCAATCAGGTCATTGATTTCTTTTAGTGCATCTTCGAATTCTCCGGCCTGTTCCAGGGTGGCCACCTGTCCGATGCTTTTCAGGAAATCAGCCCTTGTAATCTGGGCTTCATTCAGCAAACTGTCGGCTTCAATGTTGGCAGGTTCCAGGGAGACAACCTCTTCCAGCAGACGGACTGCGGTATCGATATCTTCGATGGTTTTCCCGGCTCTGTTCAACAAAGTTTTTGCCGACTGCGTTTTTCTACTGAACTCTTCGTCTTTTTCAGCAGAGACGTATTCCATTTGCAAACGCTCCTCTGCGGCTCGCACTTTGCTGTCCCGGCTGTCCAGGTTCTGAGCTTTACGCAGCAGGGTGAACGCCCCCGGCCAATCTTTGCGCTCAAATGCATTTTCGAAATCCTTTAGCAGGGCATCGATTTCCTTAATTTTGGCCTGTTCAATCTGCTGCCGCATGAATTCAATCTGCGGGACCTCATCCGGACACCCTTCCAGGATGCATAATCCCTCGTTGAACTCTTTGTTTTGCAAATGCAGCCTTGCCCGATTTAATACTTCTTGTAACGATCTATCCATTTTTCTTTAACCCCAATTCTTTTTTTATTTCATCTTTCTCCATAAGCCCAAAACATCACTTTGTTACGGAACTTTTGTCTTCAGAGCCTAATGATTCTTTCTTTGGAACATCAATCTTACCAATGAATTTTTCGCTTATCTTGCCAGCAGCGATCCAACCGGTATAATCCTCTCCTGGCTTATGCGTATACCTGACCTGGATCATCGCATATTTGGACGAGAGAATATTGGCAAGAGGGGCAAATTTCAAAAACTCCACCTTTGTCCCCTTCTTCAACTTATTTACTCCAGGTATTTTGGCAGCATGTGTCGAAGGGGTTTTTCGAAAGCTGAGAGCTGGATTAATAATTTTAAGAGTATTCGGACCAAGCTCTGCTTCTACAAATGGCTGCATGATCGAGACTGCAGCCATCCAACCTTGATGATCTTTGCCTGGACCTGCCGGATATCTCACTTGCACCCAGACTAACTTCGATGCAATCGAAGATATCGGAGCGAAGCGAACAAATATGACTCGCTGCCCGTTCGGTATCTTAAGAATTGGTTTTGCAGATTCCCGGGGCTTACTTCGCAATTCCACTGCTTTCCCTTCTTTAACAAAAAATACCTTCCCGGTTTTTATTGCGGTTTTCAACTCAGCGAATTGAGGCTCTTGCAGCCAGGTTCCCTCAGCTTTTGCTTTTTTAGGATTATAGAGATAAGAAAACGTATTGCCATCTGTGAGCAAAAAATTCCTGACCAGGCTGCCGTCAGCCAAAGAGATTAACTCACCTGAGAATTTCTTACCAGGGAAATAAAACAAATGACTTTCTTCACCTTTTAGAACAGGAACCGGGAGATACACTCTTTTATCCAAAAAGATCGGACTGTGCTTCATGTCTACAACGATGGATTTACCGTTGAGCAGCTTAAACTCTTTCCCTGTATCCGTATCAGGCTGAAACTTATGAACTGTTTTTGCTTTTGATTTCAATTCGTTATATTCCTTCAATGCAGCGATCAAATGATAAGCGCCCCACGCCAGGACAGCAATCACCACTATCCCGATGACTGTTTTTAGCAGGGAAGAAAAAATGTTTCCCCAGGTGATGAGACGAAGATTGCCGTCCTGATCTACATACTTTCTCCACAATTTCTTCTCCTCCGCCTGGAAAGCTCCCTTATCCGCCGCTGAGTCAGGTAGGGGGATGCGATTTAAAAATTTCTGCGCCGATACAGGCTTCGCTCTTCCGGCAGCAAATCGGAACCAGAACAGGTTCCACCAGAGTCTGAGGCGACTGTAACGTTTACTTGTTTCCTGGTTTAATGTATTTGTGTTCAATTTTATCTCCTTTGCATTGGTTTCAATCGGGCTCTCCTTCGATCCAATCTCTGCAGCAAACATCTTGTCCAGCGCAGCCTTTGCAAGGATTCGATATTGAGTTCTCCCCGGGCCAACCAATTCCTCTCACCATGATCTACATTTTTTTTCGTCAGTGGTGGTATCTCTATCCTGTTTCTCTCCTTCACATTCCACTCCAGGGCTCTCTGCCATTTCGCCACCTGTTCGTTGTCACCGGTCTCCAGGTATTTTTCAACATCCTTCGGGTCCAATAATTCTCTTACCATCAGGTGATTCTCGATCACCACCGCCATCTCCTGGTACTCTCGCCAGTCTGATTCCGATAAAAGCAATGGTTCGATTTCTTCAAGTTCCGCCTTCAATTCTTGCCAGTTTTCATAGGTTGTTGCTACCTTAAATTTCCTGGTAAAATCATCGAAACGCTCTTCATTCTCTTTGCGGAAAATTTCTCTCCTGGTCTCCTCGATTTCCGCACGCAGCTCGGGGAACTCACCGAATTCCTCCCTCAGAGCAAACAGTTCCTCCAGGCCAGCTCCCGTGAAAGCCTTCTTACGTCTTTTTAACTTAATTAATAAATTTGCATGTTGAACCCTATAACGAGAGATCACATCCTTAAAGCGGGGGTCCCGTTTGAATTCTTTTAAATAACCATCCACATCATCGCTGTTTTCAGTCCGGGATCTCTCACAGAGCCGGCGCTGCAATTCGGAGAGGCGTTTCCGGTCTTCATGATTCCCCAGGTCAATATTAGATATATCCAGGAGTTGATCCAGCAAATCGTTTAAGCGTCTTTCGAATTGCCCTGCTTCCTTTTGGTCAAAATCCTTGAGTTTTTCGATTTCATTCTTTGCTTCATCCTCCAGGCTAAGGCGTAAGATGTGATCTTCCATTGTACCGGGCAGTTTTTTTAATAGGGCGTCCAGGTTGCCCGAATGTTTTTTTATTAGGGCCTTCTTTGTCCGGGAAATGCTTTTGCGCAATGCTGAGATATGATCCTCGAGCCTCTTCTCAACCTTTTGGCCCCTGAGTTCGGAGAAATCATTTAAACCCTGGCTAAGGTTTTCTGCTTGATGAAGCAGTTCTTCCAGGTTTTCTAATTCTAACCGGGAATCGTTTTCTTTTGGTAATCGCGTTTGCTCTTCGATGAAACTCTCCACTTCCCTGACGGTTTTTAATGCTTTCTCGTAATATGGCCGGTGGCTGCTGCCAACATATTGGTGCATCAATTCTTCTGCCCGGGAGGAATCTTCATTCATTGCCTGCCAGATACTCTTGATTTTTAACTCCTGCTCTAAAAAACCATAAAGCCAAAATGAAATGGGTGAGTCGTTTGTAAAAGATGCCAACGCTTCCATTTTCTTATGATCCGGTTCGATTTCATCCCACCTTCCCGGGTTCAGGGTGGAAATCACTTCTTTTAACCTGGGTTCATGCACCAGGGTTTTCAATTTTTCCAACATAACCGGGAAATTGGACAACCAATCAACCGGCCCCTTTTCAAGCAGCGTGAGCAGGCCGTTAAACTCACGATTCCAATTTTGCCATTTCTCTATTCCCGGCCGACCATTCCTTGCAAATTCTTTAAATATGGATAGGGTTTCATTAATACGAAAAGAAATTTTCCTGCCGCCGGCAAAATCTTGATAAGATAGGCAGTTATGCCCTTGATGGCGTGACTTTTCTACGAAGTTTTCCACATCCCTTAGAAAAGCCACCTGGTTTTCTTCGTATTTTCGTATCTCCTCAGGTGCTTCCAGGTGGGGTTCTATTTGCTTCATCTGTTGGAGGGCGAATAAATAATCTCTTTCCAACTTCAACTTGTCCAATTCGGCATCTTCGTTCTCATCGGCTGATTTTACTTTCTGCGTCTTTATTCGGTTCAACTCTTTCAAAGTGCCCAGCAGTCTGTTGGCTTTCTTCCTTAACGCTTCAACTGTCGATTCTTTCTCTTCTGGTAATTGGGATTGAAGCAAATGATCACAAAGGTCCAGTGCCTCCTGGGGGCGGCAGTACTTTAAGTGGGTGCATATCCTGTCAAGATCCTTTTCCAGGATTTTGGGTCTTAATCCATTTTTTAATTGTTCAGGGTCTCCCTGTCTTAAGAGCCAATTCCTGGCACTGGCTCTATTCAGTACATCCAGTTGAGCTTCCAAATCCCCGGAAGATATTAAATCGTCAAGTTCATTACTCAGGAGGGCAATGCGTTCCTTTAACTCTTCTGCTCGCTTGATGAATTGCAAACCCTCATCAAATACCTGGTATCCCTGTTTCTCTACAAAGCGGATGGCCTGCTCACAAGCCTCTATAGAGGGTTTCGTTCTAAGTTTACTTTCCCGTTCCTGGATTCTCTCCTGGTATCCGCTGGAAATTTCCTTCTGGACATCTTTTAGTTTGATTTTTGCCGCCCCATCTTCTGGCTTCCATTTCAGGATTTCTAAAATATATTCTTTTGCGGTATCGAACTTCCGGGTTTGGTAGGCGTCGTCTGCCTGGGTGCGGAGTTGGTCACACCTGGCGTCGATGGTCTGTGCCTTTAAACTCATCAACCTGGGTTCGTCCCCAAAGCGACCGGAGGCCTGGCTGCATTTTTCCATAGCTTGTTCAAGGTTCCCCGTTTCCAGGAGTTTTTTTATGGCGTCCAGGCTGGAGGCGCATTGGTACCTTTTGTTGGCCAGCTTGCTCCCCTGGGATATCCCCCTGGCTTTCCAGAATACCCAGGCTGCCTCATGGAACCGCTCCTCTTTAAAATAGGCCTCTCCCTCCTCGTAGAGCTGCTTCAACTCCTCTACCTTATGATAGAGTTCGGTAAGGGAACCTAAATTCTCTTCCAGCGGTTCCACATAAAGAATCCGGTCTCTTTCCTGGTAAGCGCTGCGGAAAAACTCCTGGGCCTCATCAATTATATCTTCTCTCAACAAACGCTGACCTTTTCGTACGGCATTCCTGACCTTGATTTCTGCTTGCAGGGAACGGATGGCTGCGATTTCAAATGTCGGAGCCGGGAGTCGGCTTAACGCATTCCCTGCCAGGTCTAAATGGCCCCTCAGCAGCGCCCTGATACACTCTTCCAGGGGTTCCTTAAGTTCCCGGAAACTCTCCTCTCCCACCTGGATGGCAAACCTGGAGGCAATAGCAAAGAAACGGGCTTCTTCATCGTAAGGATCATCGCGCATGGCCTTCTCAAAATCTTCCCGGGCCTCGGCAAACAATCCGTTCATATAGCGCCCATGTCCACTGTGGAAGGCATTCCTGCCCAGTTTATTGGCCTCACTTCGTGTTTTTTCCAGGTCTTCCTGTAACTGGGCAAATTGGGCGGGATCTTCTTCGATATCCGTCTGACGACTGGCCAGGTCCAGGTATTCCAGGGCTTCCTGCCACTGTCGATCCTTGAGCGCGTTCTTGCCCTTTAGAATAAGCTCAGGAGAGGAGAGCTTAAATCTTTCGGCATGTATTTGCAATTCTTGCAAAAACTCCCTGGTACAGGACAACTGGGGGCCGCCAGCACCATGTCTCGAAAAAGTATCCGAATGAAATGCCTTTATCAGTAAGGCACGGGTCCCTTCGGAAAGAGTCTTGAAGTTCTCCAGACGGCGATACTTTTGATCGGCAACTCCCATGCCGGACCTGTCTACTTCGATGGGTACACCAGTCACCATCTGGTATAGATAAGCGGCTGCCCGCAGTCGATCCTTCGGCGCATCCTCCTGCAGCCGATTTTCAGTGATGACATTCCAATCAATCACCATCAAATGCTTTGTTTTCGAGTTCCAGATCAGGTTGCTCAACTTCATATCGGTGTAGGTCAGGTTTTCGCTGTGGATGACATAGAGCACTTCGGCAAATTGCTTAATGATTTCTAAAACTTCCGCTTCGTTGAGAACAATTTTCTCCATCAGCAAGGTGTTTACATCGGTTCCTTCGGCAAAATCCATAATGATAAAGGGACTTCCCAGTAAACGGTACAATTCCTGGGTGGCTGGCTGCTGCAAATCGCTGGATTCGACGATGCGGGGAATATGATTGGTGCCAAAACTATCCTCTGCCCGGCGCAGGCGCTGAAGGTTTACCATCTCATCCTGGAAGCGCTTGCACATTTCCGGTGATAGACCGGGCTGCATCAGCTTGAGTGCAAAAGGCCGGTCATCCTGTTCACGCCTGACCAGGTATACAAGGGCCGTAGCACCAGCCAGGCCCACCCGCTTTAAAACCTGGTAGGTTCCACCGTTACCTACCAGGACCTGGTCTCTTTTTAATAACTCTGCTGACAAAGGATTTTTATTCTCCTGTTTCATTTTTTCACTCATTCACTTAAAGTGAGTCGATCTCTCTCATCCAAAAGGATCACATGCATCAAATCACCCAGGTCCCGTTCAAATGCTTGTTCTGAAGCAACAAAATCACGAATAAACCCGGAATCAATGATAGATTCAAATTTCTTGACGTTTGCCGCTGCATCCCCGTTCTTCTCTTCGGCCAGGATTAAAGCCTTCACCACATGTTCATAGTGAATGGGAATATCGAAATCACGGCGGAAGTCCTTTTTCCTGAAAACAAAGGTATCCATTGCCTGGAGAAAATCAGCTTTCTTTGCCTCATGGGGGGTAAGCTCGATTTTCTCGTCATTATATTTCTTGCCTTTGTATTCGCATTTGGGCAGATGGAGACACCAGAATTGATTGGCCTCTTGATCTCTTTCCAGCTTAACCAGGTCATATACCCTACAGCGGGTAAACTGGCGCACCCAATCCTTGTACTCCAGCATAAACACGATGCGGGGATTGAACAAGCGGTAGTTTTTACGCAATTTATCACGAACCTGCTGCTCATAGTATACGGCATTGACTTCGGCCGGGAAGTTATGGAGGAGACGGCGATCATCGACAAATTGTCTATAAGATGTCAACAAATCGTTATAAGCGGTCAGGCAATCGGCATTGATGACATCGATAGTATAGACCAATGTACACTTGTGGGTTCCCCCACTTTGCACTAATTTTGCCTGATCTCCTTTGGCCCCCGACTGAAGGCTTATTTCTTTAACCACCTGCCGGAAATAGGGTTCGTCTCCATCGATCACCCCGTATTTCACGGTGAGGAAGTTTGCCGGTTGACCAAACGTCGGATCAGAACTGAAGTTCACCATAGGACTTCCTTTTTCGTAAAGTTCTTGCCCAAGATTTTTTTCGTTATATTTATTCATTAAACGGCGACTGATCATTTGTTCCTCTATCTGACGTTGAAAAGTGCTGTGTGCCTTTTTCAGGATGATTCTTACATTATGTTCGGCAGGTCGATCCCGCTCAAGGACTTTTTCATACATAAGGTCCTCACCCAGCACCTCCAGGCCAACAACTTTACCGTCTCCACTCAACTTCCATGTCACACTCTTAAATATACTTTCAAGTTCTTTCTCAGCGAAGTGCTGGTACAGCCTTTTTTCAAATTCTTCATCGGTCTCTTCATGGCAGATCCTGGAAAAATTCTCAGCACGCTGACGTTTGGCTTTGACCTGCTGAAGGTTTTTATCGAGTGCTTCGTATAAACTAAGCTGCTCTGTCGTGCCAATGGCAAGAACAAGACCCCAATTTGCCATGGTATCTTTCAACGCAATGCTGTGATCTCTATATTTAAGGGCGATACGATAGACATAATCGAAGACCAATTCATCTTTCTCCAGTTCTATTTGTTCTTCCATCAACTGGATGAATTGTCTCTGGGCAGCATCGGCGTAATCTTTAAAGATTCCACTTTTCTTGCGGTCCTCGAACATCTGGTTCCTGGCCTGCTTGACCTCTTCTTTTTTTATGGTCAACCGTTTCTCCCGCAAGCGGATTTCTCTAACCTTTTCCATAAATATGCAAAAGTTCTCAACCTGTTTGGAAAGCACCGCCAGGAATTCCTGGACAAAGCCCAATTTACCGCTTTTTGCCAACTCATGCTCGGTATTGCTCATGCCATTGAGCAACCTGACGCAATAGTTGCCAAGAGCATCCTGGAATCGGTCTATTTGCAGGGAGGCATAGCGATCCAGACCCTCCCGGAATTTACCACCGCTGGTGCTTCCGTCCGGCTGTTTCCTTCCTAAATACTTGACCAGGTACTGGTCCACTTCTCGCTCGATTCGCTCGTGACCGAATTCAGGTTTCTCTTTTAACTCTTTGGATGTTTTTACATCCTTACTTAGAGAGTGTTCCAGGATGGTACGCACTTCGGTGCGCAAATCCCTGATCTCCTCGGTGGCATCTTCCGGTTCCATGAAGGTCAACCACTCCATGTTGCTGCGGCCGGCCACCTGTTCAAGCAGTTGGCCACTGCGAACGCCGCCTTGCTCAAGAAACTCAGCCGCCTGGGATAAAAACAGGGTGCCCCCCATCCCATCGATGCTGCCGGGTTCCTTCATGAAGTGGTCCACCAGGTCGCTGCCCCGTTTCCCAATCATTTCCCGGTTTTCCGTGGAAGAAAGTTTTGTTACCCGGCCTTCCCCGTCCTTTTCCGGTTTGACAAGCCGCTCTAAAAAATCAATGGCTAGTTTGCAGGCATTTTCCTCAGCGATTTCGCGGATGGGAAGATCAAAGGCGTAAGTACCAATGGCACTGAAATAGGCCACATCATCTCCCCGGTTCAATTTAGCCATCATATTGTTGACATGTTCGGTATGGGCCTGGCCGCTTTTTTCATCAAGGAATGCCAGCAGTGAATCGGCAATGGAAGGGAAGACCCCGAATCTAGGATCTACGTCTTGCAGGCTGTTCCTGGCCCGATGGGCATCCACCAGGTAGCATAAATCAAAGAGTCGTTTTTTTACTGGCTTTTGTAGGTATTCTCTGAATTGGGGATGTTGATTGTATATCATGGGATATTCCCGGTCGCCAAAAACAGTGATGAATCGACTGAGTTCGCGAATAGCAGCAAAAGCCCTCGCCCTCATGCCAGGACTGTCACCTCCCGGGATAAGATGAAACGCTCGCGGCAAAACAAAAAAACCGCGGATAACAAAATTTTTCGAACCAATTGTATCCTCGGCAATGGTGCGCACAATATGAGCCACATCTACAGCCATGCCAGCACCTGTCCCTCCAGCTAAAGAGGCAATAATAGATATCTCCAGGCTGCGGTTTTCACTGACTTCCCGTTGAATATCGTGGATGGCATTGCGCAGTGTGCCAAAGATTTTAGAATTTTCCGGGTTCGATTCCAGGTCTTTAAAAACCGCCATTCGCCCAAAGGGCCGCATCTGGCCGGCACCCTCCTCCAGCATATATTGACCAGCACCTAACCTGGAAAGGTAGGTCTTGGCCTGGAGCCACGAGGAAATATGAGGGTGCAAACCCTGTTCGGAAATTTCCCGGACAATTTTTTCAATGTTTCCACCCAGATGATAGAACTCATCAACAGCCAACTGCACCCCGTTGACCACGATGGGATCTTCTTTGTCGGTTTTGCTCTTTTTTTCATCGATCTGGCTGGTGGTATCGAAAGCAATCAATCTTACTTCCGGTGGAGCCCCTTCACCTTTGGTATAATCCAGGAGTTCCTTCTTTACATAGGTGAGAACCCATTGACCGGTTCCACCCAATCCTATCAGCAATGCTGGTCTTGCCATTTGATATCCTCCTTTTGATTTATATTTACTTCAACCGAAACCTGAGTACGTAGGGAACACCTTTCAGTGTCGCTGTGCTCCTATCGTACAGGGTTCGATCTTTTAAAAACACTTTTCTTTTTTCACCGATAACGGTCACAATGACTCCCCCACTCTTATCCCGCTTTGACCGGATGATCATCTTTTTTATCATGGTTTCATTGGGAAATTTTTTCAGAACAAGACGATGACGTTTTTGAGTCAGCAAATACTCAGCCACTGTTCTTTTGCCCAGACGATCAATGCATAACCTCCCTTTCAGGGAGAAACGTAAATTTATAAAGAGTTTATATCCCACAAAAGCTATTACCATGAATACAAGCAGCCCCGCCATCACAATTTGCAGCCAGTGAAGCAGGGTTAAACTTCGGGTAAAAAACAGCTCGTCCGGGGTTATTCGTACAGTATAATTGGGGGGGATGACAGCATGATTAACACGAAATCTCAATCGATGTGTGCCCGGGCTCTTTAAATCCTTCAAACTGGCCACCAGGATACCACTGCCTTGCTGCTCAAATTTTGCTGGAACAGTTTGTTCTCTATTTCCCTTTACAGCGTATATGGTCAATATATCCTCCGGACTACCCCGGAAAAAGGCGAGTAAATTCAACGTATCCCCATCTTCATCAATAAATTTGAACCTGGAATAGAGCGGCTTGGGGATCAAGATCAATGTCTCGAAAATTGGGATATTTTCAAAGGGTTTGGGGTTAAGTAAGTTACAACTAATCAGCCTGGCTCCTTCAACCCGGAATTTAGACCATTGATCTCGAAATAGGGTCACCTGGTGATCTCTGAAATCTTTGGTGGCAATCAATACTTCTGTTCGATATTCTCCTTTTAGATCACACTCCACTGCCTCGCTGGTTCGAAACACACTTTTTTCAGAGGGTTCGGAAGACTTTTCCATGGCTATTTCTACCTTGCTGTCATCGGGTTTTACCAGTGTAAGTTCCAGTGTCAACGGATACCCGGGGAGCTCTTCAATGGGTTGGTGATTGCCATCTTCCACGCGATACTTGACAAAAACTTTCTCAAACTGCTTAATCGGTTTGTCCGGGTCGGGATGAAGTAACTTACCCCTGGGGAAAAATCGCTGTACATATATATCCACCCTTGCCTTCTCGTGGGATTTTTTGATTTGCCACTGGCCAGGAGTAGGATTCTTTATGGCTATGATCTGGATGGTCCTGCCCACATTAACGAAAGTCACACCTTCATCTTCGGGAGCTAAAGCTTGATCGATTCTATCTACCGGAAAAATCTTGACCTCTACTTCCGGGTCAACCCTAAAAATACTGAATACCACTGATTCGAGATAAGGTGGAATCACCGGGTTATCTATAACAGGATCGCTGGAGATGTCAAGAATATCATCGATCAATTCATGTAAGGCTCTGAAGATGTGTTCCTTATCGCCTTCGAGTTGGCGAGCCTGGTTGTGTGACAATTCTCTCCAGAAATCCCGGTACTCTTCCCAATAGTTACTGGAGGGATCATTAAGGGCAACCACATGAATCCTGTAATCCGGGTAAGGGAAATTGGATTTGATCAATTCTTCCAGGTTTCTCCTGTATGAGGACATATTAATCCCTTCAACATAGGGAGCCCCATCTGTAATCAACAGTATAACCCTCTTCTCTCTATCTGCCCTTGGACCGGCGGCAAACATTCTGCGCGCGGTTCCGAAGGCAGCAGTAAAATGGGTATTGCCCATACTGATATCGCTGAGATTCCGATTGAGTCTCTTTCGAAGACTGTCAACAGTAGTCTGAGTGATCGGACTAAGTGGTAAATCCACCCGAACTTCACTGCCAAAACTAATCACCCCAAACCGATGGGTGACCTTATTCAGCACCCCGTCGGTGGCTAAAAGTTCAAACGCCCGTTTTACCATATCGTTGCGCACACCCAGCGCATCACTGGCAACAAATCCGGTACTTTTGGTACCTTTCATACTACCGGATTGGTCAACGATGACAACGAAATCAAATCCGCTGGGGCCAGACACTCCCTGAGATTTAAGCGTAATCGTTAAAGATACGATAAGACAAAATAACAAAACAGCTTTTTTATTATCCATCTTGCGCCTCCAGCTCTCTTAATAAAAGCATAACTCATTGTTTTACCTCCTATCATCCAAACTCTGGCGGGATTATATTAGGGATCATAATTTCGATGCAACAAAAATAGTCCCAAAAACGGTAAAAATAGTCCCAAAGAAGACAGGTTGAGGTTAAGGCTGAGGAAGAAAATCCTCCTCTATTTTTTTTGCCACGAAGGCATTTACAATGCGGTAAAAAACACGAAGAGACACAAAGTCTGTGCATTTTTGTGGTTCCTTTCATTTCCCCAGGCACCGGGTCTTTAACTCCCTGTACCTGCCGGGCACTATCCCATAATAATCCCTGAACCTGCGTATAAAATAATCGCTGGTACAAAATCCTATCTTCTTAGATACCTCTTTCACTTTGATATCTTTCTGGCCTTTCAACAAGAAAGCTGCGCGGGCCATTTTCTCCCTAAATAAAAAATCCTCCAAGGTCAAGCCTGTATGACGCTTGAATTGCCGAGATAATTTACACCGGTCAACGTTAAACGAATGAGCCAGTGTACCCACTGAAAGATCGGCAAACTCTTCGTCCGTTACAGTCATGACATATTGTAACACCTGATCAAAGATATCTTTGTTCTCCATCTTGCTCCTCCGGCTATTTTTTTCATTGGTACTCCAATTGATCATCACCGATGGTCACACGATCCGGCCACTGATCGATGCAGGAAGATGACCGTGTCACTTTCAGCTGCCATACCGGAATACCCGGTGGGATTTTCAATAATGTCCGGTCAAATGAATGAGCTAGAGTTACATTTCCTTCAAAAGAAAATTCGAAATCAGCCCATGACGGTAGATTTACCACACTTTTATTTTCCAGGTAACCGGGGCCGCTGACAAGGGAAATATGCAAGTAATCATCATCTATTGATGACATGAGGGGAAAAGTAATGGAGTCGTTATGATTGATTATATGCGCACTCCTGGTGAAATGGTGATAAACATTCATGCCCCGCTTCTCCCTGACAAGTTTGTTCTCAATAGTAATACTAATTTCTTTCGCCATTTTTCAAATTCCTATAGATAGACGTATCCAAAAGTCCATACTTATTCCTTCATTTTTCAGGGCTTTTGCCCTGCCATCCTTTTTAAATGTTAATGGAGTTCGCTTTCCTCTGCTGTCCTTACATTTTTACCTTTGCCTGCCCCACAACGCTGCAGGTCAGTTCCACAAGTGCCCAATCCCCACCACTGCCCTTGCGATCATAAATCCTGGGGATGATTTCTGTTCCTTTCCCAAAACTGTCAATGGGCACTTGTGTCACTTTCCTCTCCGCTGCACTCAAATTATCATTCTCCAACACCACCAAGATTTACATTCACTGTTGTCGGTGTATCCGGGGGCAAACTATTGGGTACGATCTTAAGTCTCCAGTTGGAATCGGTCCTCGAACATGATACATCCAGATCGACATCGGACTGCACGTTAAAATAACACTCTTTTGTGTCCATCCCTGTAGGTGCCTTCACGGTGAGGGATACATCCGTTCCCCCTAAATAGAATTGTTCTTGCTCTCCACTGTCAATAGTGACCGCCGGATCACTGCCGCCGCCCGCTAAATTACGGATAACATCAATCGTATTATCCGTAAATTCGTTCTTCACATAAACATCAGCTTGCTCTGCCATCTTTTTCCTCCTATTTTAAAGTCTTATAAAACATTAACACCCCTGGCCAGGGTGTCTGATCATTTAACATTACCATTTATTTGTTTATAATGTCAAACAATCTGCCAGGATTATATTAGAATCGTAACAGGTAGGCAACAAAAATAGTCCCAAAAACAGTAAAAATAGTCCCAGGGGGTGGTTGAGTGGGTGAGTGAGGTGAGTAGGGTGAGTCAGGTGAGTAAGGAATCAGCAGTTATTTCTTTCTCTTGCCAACTGCCAACTGCTTACTGCTCACTGGCCTCAGAGGCTTTGAAGGATGATGGCGATCGATGGAATTTTTCTTTAAACAGCTTGGCAAAATATTGGGGGCTGGAAAATCCCACTTCCATGGCTACCTCGGTGACATTGCCAAAATTTTCTCTCAGTAATTGTGCCGCCCGCTCCAGGCGATAAGAGTGGATAAATTGACTGGGAGTTTCCCCGGCCAGGGCCTGTATCTTCCTGAACAGGGTGGAACGCCCCATGTGAAGTTTTTCACACAACATATCGACACTAAAATCCTCGTCTGATAAATTCTTTTCGATGATATCCTGCAATTCCTTAAGGAATTTCTCATCCACAGACGATACTGAAATTTCATGAGGCAGCAGCATTTTCTGACGCTGGATCTTTAACTGCAATTGCCGGCGCAGGTCGATGAGATTTTTGATGCGGGAGAGTAATATTTTGGTATTGAAGGGTTTGGTGACATAGTCGTCGGCACCGGTTTCCAGTCCCTGGATAATACTTTCCTCCGACGCTTTGGCGGTTAAAAGAATGGTGGGAATATGGCTTGTTTTGACATCTTTTTTCAACTCTTTACACAATTCATAGCCATCGACTTCGGGCATCATGATATCGCTGACGATCAAATCAGGGATGATTTCTTTGGCCTTATCGATACCTTCCTTTCCATCCTCGGCTTCCACCACGGTATAGAATTGTTCAAGCGGGCCGCGAATGTATTTCCTTACATCGGCATTGTCTTCCACCACGAGAATTATATTTTTTTCCTGTCCTTCGACTCTAATTCCAGGTTCGGTATCTGTTTTAGTTTCAACAGCGGTGGGTTCATCTTCTTCTTCAATCATATAAAGCCTATCAGCTTCCTTGCGCTTTTTAAGACTTTTTGACGTTTCTGAAGTTGCGGCTATTTCGCCGGGTTCCGGTTGTTTTGGCTCCAGGGGCAGCAGGATAACAAATTCGGTTCCTTTTCCTAACTGGCTGTGGACATCGATTTTCCCCCGGTGCAGCAGCACGATTTCTTTTGTTAATGCCAGTCCTATGCCGGTACCTTTATGGGCCTTTTCTTTAGAAATTTTTGCCTGGAAAAAACGGTCGAAAATTTGGGACAATTGGTCTTTGGGAATTCCAATTCCCGTATCGCACACGGATATTTTAACAAAACCCGGGGGTAAACTTCCTTCTTCCGGCTGATCCTGCCGGTCAATGGAAACTGAAACCGTAATCTTCCCACCTGGAGGAGTAAATTTGACAGCATTGATCAGGAGATTATACATCACTTCTTCCAACTTTTGGGCGTCAAAGTAAACCGATATATCCTCTTCTTCAGGGTGAAAATCCAGTTCCAATTTATTTTGTCGGGCCAGTCCATGGAAGGATGCCAATATGCCTTTTAAAAACGGTACAATATTTTGACAGGCGGTTTGCAATTTCATCTTTCCGCTGTCGATGCGTGAAAGATCCAGTAATTGGTTGATCAGGGTGAGCAGGCGCCGGGAATTTCGCAGCATCATGTTTAGTTCCTTCTTTTGTTTTTCGTCCCGGGTGTCATCAAACATTTGTTCCAGCGGGCTCATAATCAAAGTAAGAGGTGTGCGGAATTCGTGTGAAATATTGGCAAAAAAACGGGACTTTACCTTATCCATTTCTTTGAGCTTCTCGGACTGCTCTGTCAACTTAATTGTCTGTTTTTCCAATTGTTGATTCTTTTCGTTGATCTCCTTTGTTCGTTCTTTAACAATCTGTTCCAGTCGTTGTTTTTCCCGCTCCAGTTTCCCGGAGCGCCACCTGACAATAAAGAACACTAGCAAGAAAAACAAAATGGCATAAAACAACAACGCCCACCAGGTTTTGTACCAGGGAGGCAAAACCTTGAATCGAAATGTATTTTCCTCTCCCATATGTTCGTAAACATTTTTCGCCCGCACCCGGAAGGTATACAACCCGGAATCGAGATTTGTGTAATTTCTTTTGGTGTCTTTACTCCAGGAAGACCAATCCTTATCGTATCCCTTCATGAAACATTGATAATGAGTCTCATTTTCGGCCTCAAAGAAAGTCGCAGCAAATTCAAAATAAAGATTCCGATCCCTGTATTCAAAAATAGGAAAAAGGTCTTTGGCTGTTTTACCGGTTTTAGTTTTAAATCCGTCAAAAATCAACTGTTCATTTGCACGCACTCTTCGTAACAGGGTTGCGAAATTTTTCCGGTTACTCTTCTTTATCGTTGTATCGTAACGGAAAAGGCCGTCGGAGCCTCCAAACCAGATGGTCTTCCCTCCGGGGTCCGGATAGATGACGTTCACCTGGTTAGTCGTAGGAATCCTGCGAAAAGGTTCGGAATAAATCCTAAAGGGTCCCCCTGGTCCGGGAATGGCCTGGAAATTCCTGGATTCGGAAGTGAACCAGATATGTTTATTTTTGTCTTCTATAAGGCGGAAGACAGGTTTTGAATCCGGGCGACCACCTGCAAATTCTTTTCCCAATGTTTCATCGGGAACAAATTTTTTTTCTTCCTCATTAAATCGAAATATTCCGTTTTTTGTTGCAAAGATCACATGCCCCGCTGCCACACCTATAGAGTCAACCCCACCGTCAGGTAATCCGTGGGAGGTGTCATAACCGGTAACAACCGGATGATTGATATCAGGCCGGAAATCTACCTTTATAACGCCCCCTGTCGAAGTGACCAACCATAGGTCTCCCTTTTTGTCTTCCGCAATGAATCGTATATCCTGATCGTCCTTTTCAAACCGGTGTTTTTCTATCCATTGGCCGTTTCTTTCGATTAGTGCCGACAATCCACGATTCCTCCCACACCATACACGACCGGGATGATGTTTAGAGGGCAATAACAAATAAGATGACTCGTTGATAACTCTTCTGTTTGTATTGTTTTTGGTGTCAACCTGAAAAACCCCATAATCGGTGGCTGCCAGGATCGAGTCATCGACTGACAGCAGGTGCCAACAACTGCCGGATATGCCGGAGATAAGACGGAATTTGAAAGGAGCTTCAAGACAGTATAACCCCTTGGTGGTTCCCACATATAAATAATTATGGTGCCTGACCACCGATGAAACCGACCCGGATAGTCCTGAGCGGTCATCATATAAAGAAATGGAAGATGTATATTCGATTTTCGTTATTCCTCTATCCAGGCATAACCAGAGGTTTCCCCGGATATCCTCGAAAACATAATGTACTTTGTCATCCTGCAGGCCGTAGGTTTTATCGAAAATAT
>WVZO01000613.1:252-3029 GCA_011772425.1 Candidatus Aminicenantota bacterium | reverse complement strand
CATTGACCATGGTAATCACATCAAATTTCCCTGGATAAGTGAATTTTTCCACGGGCGTTTCATAGATATCACATTGAGCGGTTTGCCTGGCAAATGCGGCTCTTTCTGTGTTTAATTCGATCCCAATGCGAAGAAGTGTGTTGCCTGGATAGTCCTGCCCCAGTAATTCCAGCAGGCGACCGGTGCCGCAGCCGATATCAAGAATGGATGATGCATTTCCCAGTTCCTCTTCAATCAACGGGTAGTACCTCTTGTAATATCGCTTTGCCGCCGAATAATGGGTCTCAGGTGCCGCCACTTTGAGTTTCTCATATTTGTACTTCGATACCCGTTCATGTACCTCTTCCGTATCTCCAGGGTACGGATCGATAAAAAACAATTCACAGGTTTCGCATGCCACCAGGTCATGGCCTCTTTCAGTAAAATAGTATTCTGTTTCCCGTCTTCCACAGAGGGGACATCGTTTCTCATCGCTATTTGACATGATCAAACTCCTTTAGTTTCAGGAGAGTAAGGTGAGTGTGTTGAGTCCTCACTCACCTCACTTAACTTACTCAACGCACTCAACTAAGTTCTATTAGTTCTCAAGAGGGCATTCAGTTCATATAAATTTTCTATGGTTCTTCCTTGATATCCATTTATTATCTTTAATTGACGAGGTCTTTTTATATATATAAACTCCAAACCTGCATTTTGCGCAAATTCCAGGTCGTCGGTTCCATTGCCCACAACGAGATAGTTTTGTTCTACCGGTCCGAAGTTTTCCAGGATTTTTTCCATCAGTTTTGCAGAGGGTTTCCAGTATTCTTTTCCATAGTCATCTGCCACCAGGACCAGATCGAAGATTTTCTCCAGGTCCATTGCATTCACTTTTTTCCACTGGGTCTCAGAGTCTCCATTGGTAATTAATATTAAATGATGTCTGTTTTCTTTTAATATTTTACAGCCATCTTCTACATCTGGCAGCAGTATCAAGCGCCTCGGTGCATTTCGGTATACTGTTACCAGCTCTGTGGGTTCGATTTTAAATTTCCACTTTTCCTTTAAATCGTCAAACACGCGCCTGCTACTGCTTTTTAATAAGTTTACCAGATCCAGGTACAGCCGAACTGCCTGGAAAGGAATATGCTGCTGTAAATATTTCGACACTTCCCAGAATCCCTGGAATATGTAAAGCTTCTCCAGGTACAGGGTGTCATCCAGGTCAAAGATAATATTCATTCCGCTTTATAATATATTGCCGAATCATAACGGGACATGATTAAGCCTTCTTGATAATCACTGTATCCACTGGTTACTTTTTCGCCTTTTAAGAGCTTCTTTATCATCCCGGGGAAATTGGCACCCGCCTGGTAAGCCAATGGGTAACCGCCGCCAAACCTGGGATTGATCTCAATATAAAACGCTTTTTCTTTATCAAATAAACACTGGATATTAACGGTTCCCAAGGGTTTATAATGCCTGGTAAACTGCAGTGCATTATCAAATAAGTGGTTATCCTTAACGGTGACGCCTCGTTCTACTTCACCGGCCCGGATTTTCAACCGTTTTCGCTGCACAGCGGAAATCATGTTTCCCTGGCCGTCTCCGAAAATATCTGTGGTGATTTCTGTTCCACTGACTTTTTGTTGAACAACATAATCGTCCAGGTCTCCTTTTGAATATAAAAATAATATATAGTCCATATCGTTACATGGCATGATCCCTTTGCCGGCAGAGCCGAACCTGGGTTTTAATAGTGCAGGAAAAAACGATTTATCAAGGTCCTCATCCTTTTCCATTATCTCTCCCACCAGGCGAGTTTCCGGGGTGAGCAGCCCTGTTTCCTTAAAAAAAAGGTAAGTGCGGTATTTATCAAAGGCAATTTCAACGTTGTTGGGCTCGGAGATCAAAACCACGGCATGATGTTGTGAAAATGTGTCTTTTGCTTTTGCCAGTGTGGTTAATTCCGTATCGATGAGGGGGATAACCACATTGATGTTTTCTTTTTTCACAATTTCCATCAGTGCATCGATGTACCGGGCAGGGTCTTCCAGTATCCTTGGTACAATAAACTTTTTATCTGCTGTAAAAAGGGTGGGGGCAGTGGGATCGCAGTCTGCGGCATAAGTAATAAAGCCTTCTTTCTTAAAGATTTCGATCAACTCCACCCGCCGACCGGACGATGTAAATAAAACCTTCAAGGCTTCCATTTTTCTCCTTAGTGGCTTATAAAAAATTTTTGCGGGGGGTCCAGGGGGCATATGCGCTGCATTAAGAATGTATTATTAACAGGCATTTATAATTNNAAGATTTCCATCAACTCCACCCGCCGACCGGATGATGTGAACAATACGTTAAGCGTTTGTCTTTCTGTCGTCATTTTTGTTCTCCGTTTCTGTTTCGGGCGTACCTGTAAACACCGGCATTGTGGCATATCCTTCGGCGGAAATCCCTTCCCCTTTGAAAACTTTCAGGAAAGTCATAAACATGATTTTAAAATCGAGCCCCAGGGACCAGTTTTCCACATACCAGACATCATAGGCAAATTTTTGCTCCCAGGTGATGGCGTTGCGGCCATTCACCTGTGCCCAGCCGGTGATACCGGGTTGAACCAGGAGACGTTTTTTTTGTTTTTTATTGTACAGCGGCACGTATTCCATCAACAAAGGCCGCGGCCCGACAATACTCATATCTCCTTTTAAAACATTGAAAAATTGCGGCAATTCATCCAGGCTCAATTTCCTCAGTAGTTTTCCCACCGAGGTGATCCTCTGGTCATCTGCCAACAGCCCCCC
>WVZO01000613.1:0-193 GCA_011772425.1 Candidatus Aminicenantota bacterium | reverse complement strand
ATTACCGGCCCCTTATCGCTTATTTTTATGGCAATAGCGATAATAACCAGGATTGGAGAAAGAAGCATGATTAAAATCAAAGAAACCAGGAAATCAAAAATTCGTTTAGTCAATCGCTTCACTTTGCCTCCGGCGGCCAGGGGGGCTCTTTTCGAGAAAACCGCCCCCCTGGACCCCCCGCAAAAGCTTTTCA
>WVZO01000170.1:12642-12814 GCA_011772425.1 Candidatus Aminicenantota bacterium | reverse complement strand
AAGGGGGCCTGAGAGGTTACCTGTACCGCCGATGATGATAATGGAGAGAATATAGACGGATTCCATCATGGTGAAGCTGGTGGGATCGATGAATTGCATATAGCCGGCAAAAAGCACACCGGAAATGGCAGCAAAGCTGGCCGCAAGAGCAAATGCAGTTACTTTAAAACGG
>WVZO01000170.1:12315-12535 GCA_011772425.1 Candidatus Aminicenantota bacterium | reverse complement strand
AATCAAACTAAAAATGAAATAAGATAGAAGGGAATCAGTAGTTATACCCAAAATATTAGGCCTTGGAATACCGGTAATGCCGTAAGGACCTTCAGTAAGACTGACCCAGTTGTAAAGTATGGTAAAAACGATGATCTGAAATCCAATGGAACCAAGAACAAAATAATCACCTTTAAGCCTGAGAGATGGAATGGAGATGATGAAACTTAGTAGAGCGGAG
>WVZO01000170.1:11995-12209 GCA_011772425.1 Candidatus Aminicenantota bacterium | reverse complement strand
ATATATATTAATTGTTATGAGTACGTGGAGAAGAAAGTTCATGCTGTTACCTCTTCTATTCGACGTTTTTTACCTAGAATCCCCTGCGGTCTGAATAGTAAGAAAAGAATCAAAACAAAAAAAGTTATTGTATCCTGCCAATGGACAGAAATTTGCCAAATGGCAAAACTCTGGAGAACTCCAAGGAGTATACCGCCGAGGATTGCCCCCTCAA
>WVZO01000170.1:10840-11963 GCA_011772425.1 Candidatus Aminicenantota bacterium | reverse complement strand
GAGGAGTCATTCCGGTGTCTAAAGAATTTAATACAGAAGCAACCGCTGCTAGAACCGAGCCAATAGAAAATACAATGTAGCGGACGTATATGGGATTGATTCCCATTACTGATATCAACTGGGGATCATCCCGCATAGCACGTAATATGGTGCCCATGCGGCTTTGTTTTAAAACCAGTAGGAAAATAGCTGATATCAATATAAAACAAGCGAAGATAAAGATTTGAATCCTGCTTAAGCTGATGGTGGCGAAATTATAGGTTGGTTGAATATCCGGCAGAGGGATTTTGGTTTCGCTGCCGTATATCATTGCAATGAAATTGACGATGATAATGTACAAACCGAGCGAACTGACGATGTGGACGATAGGTGTAGCATCACGGCGGACCAGTGGAAGGTGTACAGTCGCATCAACAAAAATACCGACAAGAGCCATTGAGCCAAGAACAAGAAAAAGGGAAAGAATGAGAGGAAAATGCCATAGGTTCCAAAAGGTAAAAAAGAGGTACGCGGCAAGTGTGTATATAGCACCGTGGGCGAAGTGAAAGATTCGTGTAGTGTTGTATATGAAAGCAAAGCCAAGAGCAACAAGGGCATAAGAACATCCTCTAATGAGTCCTTCTGCTATGAATTGGAGAACCATATCATCCTTCCTTATCTAAAAATGATGCGATCACTCTTTTTAACTCTTTGAGGTTGATGGGCTTTTTCAGATACCCCGCGGCATGAAGATTTAGGGCATCGACAGCAGAATCGAAATCGCGGTAAGCACTCATCATTACCACAGGTACTTCTGGAAATTGGTCCTTAATCCAACCAAGGAAAATTATTCCATCACGATTGGACATGTCATCTTCCGATAGACGGATATCCACAAGGCACAGTGAGATGGAATTGTCCATGGCCTTTTTGGCATCTTCGAGATTGAAGGTTTTTTCAATGTCGTACTCCATTGAAAGAGCACGGCCAAGGGATTGGACGTACTCGGCAACATCATCAACAATTAAAATTCTTTTTTTTTCCACAAACATACATAGCAATTCTCATGCCAAATGCTTTTTTTTAAATAAAACAAATGATATCTACCTTTCCTGGATTAAATATTTTGGTAGGCGTCCCAATT
>WVZO01000170.1:0-10820 GCA_011772425.1 Candidatus Aminicenantota bacterium | reverse complement strand
CTATTATTCCACTAGACGTTTTTCGACTAAGTTGAAATTAAAAATTGATTGCTTATTTCAGATGAGAACCTACGTAACACTAAAATATCACCCTTGCCTTTAACACCGTCGTTAATAGTTAGATCACTTCTTACTCCATTTTTCAAAATGTATAATGTGTTTTAAATCTATCAATTCTTTTTTTACAGGTTTTTCATTTGGGTAGCCAATTGTAATTAAACATACTAACCGAATATAATCAGGTAGTTGCAAGATTTCTTGTAGAAGACCACGCTCTTGCTGATGAGACATGTGATTTCCATAACACGATACATAGCAAGCACCTAAACCACATTCTGTGGCCTCTAAAAGCATATTTTCTACAGCTAAAGCTACCGTAATGTCATAATCTCTGTATTCTGGATCCTTTCTTTTATCGGCACAACATGCTATTACCACAGGAGCCNNATCGGTGGCCCCCCAAAAGGAGCATGCCGTGCTGCATCTACTATTTTTAAGATAATATCTTCGCTAACCTCTCTCTTACTGTATTTTCTTATTGAGCGGCGCTTTTTAATACAATCAAATACATCCATTCTAATTCCTCCTTAAAATTTTATTAATTCTTTCGGTTATCAGCCTCTAATATATAAAATAAATATCCGTTGCATCCGTAGTTTAGTTTACCAGGATTAAAATGTCAAGATTTTTTTAAAAGAAAAGTAATGGTTGATTAAGAAAAATTTTTGTCGGGGAATCCTGGTTACTCTTCAACCGGAAACAGCGAGCGCTGTTCTCCTTTCTCATCTTCTGCTTGATTTTCATCATCTCTTACAATTCCCTCGTCAGGGGAAATCTCTTCTCCATGGGCATCGATGTCCATCGCCTCCTCTTGAGAGACTTCTTCTTCGGGTTCATCATTAACCGGGGATTCCACCGGCGTGATGGCTTCAATTTTTGTAGTGGTAAGCCGCTTTCCCCGGGCTTTGTGACTCTTCACTGCAATAAAGTCCTCTAAATCAAAAATCTCTTCAATACCCTTTTTACGACCGCCAAAAGCGACTTTTACCCGCGGGTATCCCTCAGAAGATACGGTTTCTACATAGGAATCCGGGTGGTCGCCAATAAACCGGACTATTTTTTCAGTGAACTCCACTTGAAACCGTTTTACATAATAGAACTGTTGTTCTCCTTCAAAATAAACAGCAGAGTATACGTTCTCCGGGTCGTATTTCTCAATCAACACCACATCCGGCTCAAAATGAGTGGAAAGATCAAAGGAATGCAACTGAAAGTATCCTGATTTGGTGATGGAGATGATGCGATCGTCACCAGAGAATTCACCCAGGTAAATGCCCCTTTCGTCATCGTTAAGACGCATCACAGCAGTATCAAACCAGATGTGTCTGCCCCCCAGGGTGGAGATGCCGCTTTCTTTTAAAGCGACACGCCAGACTTCATGTTTGCTGACGATGTTTCCCATGGAGCTTCGGCCTTTGATGGCGATGTCGCTGAAATCCACATCAAACTGCACCTTTCGCAGCCGGCGTTTGGGTTTCAGCATAATTTTGACGGTTTCTGCTTCACCGTTGGGATTGGCGGTAAAATAAAGCACCTTTGATCCCGGTGTCCCTTTGGTCACATCGTACTCCCTGTCCCGCGTGACCCCGGTAACGGCAAATCGCTTGATCATAGCAGGACCGAATTTCCCATCCTGGTAGATCACATTGTAAATGGTACGGTCGTCATTCTTTTTGAAAATGCCAACATAAATGATATTTTTGCCTACAAAAGCTTTATCCGAGACTTTGGTAACCAGGTACCTGCCGTCCTTAAGAAACACGATAATGTCATCGATATCAGAACATTCGTCGACGTATTCGTCTTTCTTTAAACCAGTTCCCACAAAGCCCTCTTTGCGGTTGACGTAAAGCTTTTGATTGGCTGCCACGACTTTAGTGGCTTCGATGACGTCAAAGTTGCGGAGCTCGGTCTTCCGCTCCCTTGCTTTGCCGTATTTTTCTTTTATTCGTTTGTAATAATCAATCGTATACTCGATGATGTGTTTCAGGTGGTAATCGACTTCCTTTATTTCTTGTTCAATGGATTTGATATGTTCATCTGCTTTAAAAGCATCGTACCTGGAAATACGTTTGATCTTGATTTCTGTTAACCGCACAATATCGTCATAGGTAACGTCGCGGCGCAGGTATTTCTTAAAAGGCTCCAGGCCGTTATCAATGGTTTCGATAATAGACTCCCAGGTCTCGCATTCTTCAATATCATTGTAAATTCGATTCTCAATAAAAATTTTCTCCAATGAAAATCGATGCCAATCCTCTTCCAACTCCTCTTTACGGATTTGCAGCTCGCGGGTGAGGAGGTAGAGTGTATTCTGGGCAGAGACAACCAGCATCTCCGAAACCCCCATAAACCTCGGTTTGCCATTATCAATAACACAGTTATTGGGAGAGATGGATACTTCACAATCGGTAAACGCATACAGACCGTCAATGGTCTGGTCAGGCGAAACACCAGCGGGTAAATGAACCAGGATTTCCGCGTTCTCAGCCGTGTTGTCATCGATTTTTTTTATTTTTATTTTACCCTTGTCATTGGCACTGATGACGGAATCGATAAGGCTGGTGGTGGTTTTTCCAAAAGGGACTTCCGTGATCACCAATGTTCGTTTGTCCAGTTTGGATATTTTTGCCCGGACCCGGACCTTTCCTCCTTGCAGGCCATCGTTGTACCTGGAACAGTCAGCCATGCCGCCTGTGGGAAAGTCCGGGAACAGTTCAAATGGTTCACCTTTGAGGTGAGCAATGGAAGCGTCAATCAGTTCATTAAAATTATGAGGTAAGATTTTCGACGCTAATCCGACAGCAATGCCTTCGGCCCCCTGGGCCAATAATAAAGGAAACTTAACCGGCAGCTGGACCGGTTCTTTGTTTCTCCCATCATAGGAGAGTTTCCATTCGGTGGTTTTGGGATTGAAGACCACTTCCAGGGCAAATTTGGATAAACGGGCTTCAATATAACGGGATGCAGCCGCACCATCACCGGTGAGGATATTTCCCCAGTTCCCCTGGGTGTCGATTAGCAAATCCTTTTGTCCCAGCGCCACCAATGCTTCACCAATAGAGGTATCACCGTGGGGATGGTACTGCATGGTAAAACCGATGATATTGGCAACTTTGTTATAACGGCCGTCCTCCAGCCGCTTCATAGCATGCAAAATACGACGCTGCACTGGTTTCAATCCATCATTTACATAGGGTACCGCCCGCTCCAGGATGACATAAGACGCATAATCCAGGAACCAGGTTTCGTACAACCCGGATATGGGCTTCACATGGTGAAGCTTCTTGGATAGGCGCTTATCTGCAAGGAAATCTTCAATCTCCTGGTCCGGTTCTCCGTTTTCCTTCTCCTGGCTCTCGATATTTTCTTCATCTAACTGACGTTGGTCACTGTCATTCGTGTTGGCATTGTTGTCGATATTGTTATTACCTCTATTATTTCCTGTGCCCATTGGTTTCCCCAGGTCATTCATAATCCTGGACCCGGTCTTCCTCTATCTTTAAATGATCGACGATAAATTCCTGGCGTTTGGGTGTATTTTTGCCCATATAAAAATTCAGCATGTCAGAGACAGGGTCTTGCCGCCGCATCACTACCGGTTCCAACCGTATGTCCTTGCCGATAAAATGTTTGAACTCATCGGGGGATATTTCACCAAGTCCTTTGAAACGTGTGATTTCAGGATTTTTGCCGCAAGCGTCAATGGCTTTTTGTTTTTCTTCTTCAGAATAACAATAAAAGGTTTCCTTTTTGTTCCTGACGCGGAACAATGGGGTTTGTAAGATATGCACGTGCCTTTTTTTAATAAGCTCCGGGAAGAAATTAAGGAAAAAGGTGATCATGAGGAGCCGGATATGCATACCGTCTACATCGGCATCTGTGGCGATGACAATATTGTTATAGCGGAGGTCATCCAGGCTGTCTTCGATGTTTAATGCGGCTTGGAGCAGGTTAAATTCTTCGTTCTGGTACACGATTTTCCGGGTGAGGCCGTGTGTATTGAGGGGTTTTCCTCTTAAACTGAACACTGCCTGGGTGTTGACGTCCCTGGCTTTGGTAATGGAACCGCTGGCAGAGTCACCTTCTGTGATGAACAGGGTGGATTCCATGCGGCGTTCGTGAATGGAGTTAAAGTGAATTTTGCAGTCCCGGAGTTTCCTGTTGTGCAAGCTGACTTTTTTGGCCCGTTCACGGGCTAATTTCTTGATGCCGGCCATGTGTTTTCGTTCTTTCTCGGATTCCAGGATTTTTTTCAGCAGCAGCTCCGCGATATCCGGTTTTTTATGCAGGTAATTGTCCAGTTCGGTTTTGATAAAATCCACCACGTAATTGCGAACAGTGGATCCATCCGGGCTCATATCCCTGGAACCTAGTTTGGTTTTGGTCTGGGATTCAAATACCGGTTCTTCGATTTTAACGCTGACGGCAGCGATAATAGAGTTGCGGATGTCAGAGATATCAAAATCTTTTTTATAAAACTCCCGGATGGTTTTTACTATCCCTTCACGGAACGCCTGCAAATGAGTCCCACCCTGGGTGGTAAATTGGCCGTTGACAAAGGAATAATACTCCTCGCCGTACTGGCTGCCGTGGGTTATGGCGATTTCGATATCCTCCCCTTTTAAATGGATAATAGGATATAACCCGGTACCGGTCATATTGGCCTCCAGCAAATCCATTAACCCTCTCCTGGAGTAATACCGCTGACCATTAAAATGGATGGCCAATCCGGAATTAAGGTAAACGTAGTTCTGTACCTGGGCTTCTACATATTCGGAAAAAAAATGGAATTTTCCGAACAATTCCGGGTCCGGTTCAAAGATCACTTCCGTGCCCGTGGGTTGGTCGGTTTTTTGGATGCGAGGATTCTTGACTATCAGGCCTTCGGAAAACTCAGCGGCTTTCATTTTACCATCCCGGAATGCACGGATAATAAAACCCATGGAAAGGGCATTAACCGCCTTGAGTCCCACACCGTTCAACCCCACACATTTTTTAAAGACTTTGGAATCGTATTTGGCACCGGTATTCATCTTGGAAACCACATCCACCACTTTTCCCAACGGCACGCCGCGGCCGTAGTCCCGCACCCGTACACGTTGATCCGAAACCGTGATATCGATCTTCTTACCAAACCCCATCATGAACTCATCAACCGCATTATCAATGACTTCCTTCACCAGGAGGTAAATCCCGTCGTCCTGGGAGGAACCGTCACCCAGCTTGCCGATGTACATACCCGGCCGCTTGCGGATATGTTCCCGCCATTCCAGTGTCTTAATCGTTTCTTCCGTATATTGTTCCAGCATTTTAATTTGCCCTTACTCATCAATGATATTCTAACGTCCTATTTTAGTCCAAATAAAGCTACATTTCAAGAATAAAAAAAAATAATACCTGCCTACTTCTTTCTTAGCTTTTCTTCCAGTTGCTTAATGACGCTGTCCAATTCTTCCTTTAAAATCCTGGAAATGAAAATGGGAAGTTGGGCAACATTCTTCGCCGGCATTGAGATGTGCCGGTCAAAAGAGTGAAGCAACACCCGTTTCCTGGCTTTGAAATCTTTAATTTCAATATCCATTTTTAAGCGGGCCAGCCAGGCTTCTGCCCGGTCATATTCTTCTATCATATGAACCGATGCTTTCAACATCAAATCCGGCATACCGCCGGAAAATTCAGTAATAATACCTTTAAAATATTTTCCTTTGGAAAGATAGTCAGTGATGGCATCTCTTACTATTTTTTCCGGTTTTTTGATCCAGAAATGGTAGGAGTAATAATTCAATTGATACGGTGACGTCCGGTATACCACGCGGTAATCATTGTAAATGTCCTCCACTTCCACCTTTTCTACCAGTAATACGTAATCGATGTTAGCTGCAGGAGTACCTTTACCGCCGCTGTCAGGGGGAAGGTAAAGCTGGTAATATTTTTTTTCGCCCGTTGTGGTCATACAACCGCTAATTATTATCAATCCAAAAGTAATGAGAATAATCCGGGAAATCAAAGCGATTTGTTTTGCTTTCATTTTTTACTCCTTTTTACTTTTTATTTTTTTCTGCCCGTTTTCGTATCAGGATGGTGGGGTCTTCGGTCAGTTCCCGGGTAAAATGCGAAATATTCTCCATGGATTCCCGCAGGCTGACCAGGGTTTCATTAAATTCGCTCTCGATGTCAAAGAATTGAGTTTCAATTTTCCGTACACTAGAGCTGGCGGTCTCAAGAAAGGTATCCAGTTTTTCCAGGACCTTGCCCAACTCTTTATCGGAAAACCTCTGGGAAACGGTTTTAATCAATTTTTCGCTGTCTTTTACCAGGTTTTCAATCCTGCCGTTGGCAGAGATATTATTCAGGTGGGTGACGAATTCATTCAGACTTTCAGATAATTGGGTGAGTTGAATCATCGTCTGATCCAGTTCTTTCAGGGAATTAGCAAAATCTTTCTCCCGTTTTTCCAGGACGTTTGATATAATGCGGGTACTTTTCTCCAGGTTTTCCACCAGTCGGGCCATTTTTTCCCGGTTTTCTATCTTCAATAAATCATTTACAGCATTTACCACGTTATCCACGTTGAGTACGATATCTTCCGCTTTCTCACCCAGGCCTTTTTTGGTAAGGATTTCACCTCCCGGTTCCACGAATTTGGATTCGGGTTTTCCCCCGGAGATTTCTACGAATCGCAGCCCGGTGATCCCGGCGTATTGAAGGGCGGCGGCCATATCTGCTTTTACCGGGAACCCGCTTTTAATCCTGACATAGACAAGAATGGAATTCAAGTCTTTGGGGTTCACCTCGAGACGTACGACTTTACCGATGCGAACGCCCTGGTATTTAACGTCAGCCCCTTCATTGACACCATTAACAGACATTCCTTTAAAATTAATGTAATAGAGATCGCCTTCTTCCGATAATTTGGGAATGATAAACACAGCCAGGATGGCCACCAATAAAACCGATGAGACCACCAAAAAAACACCCAATCGCAATTTCTGTTCTTTTTTAATCATGGTTCTATCCTTATTTTTTTAGCCACAAAGGCACAAAGACACGAAGTATTATTTTTCATTTTTTGCGTTTTTAAGGAAAAATGTATCGATAAATGGATCGTTTAAACGGGCCAGTTCCCGGTATTGGCCGAAAAAGTGCAAGCGTCCGCTGTCCAGGACCAGGGCTTTATCGGCGATTTTATCAATGGAGCGCAATTCATGGGTCACCACCACCAGGGTCATGCCCAGGTGCTCTTTCAGGTCTAACATTAATTGATCCAACCCGGCAGCCGTGATGGGGTCCAGTCCGGCAGAGGGTTCGTCGCAAAGAATAATGTCCGGGTCCAATATCATGGATCGTGCCAGCGCTGCCCGTTTTCGCATCCCTCCGGAAAGCTCCGCAGGGTACTTGTGGGAGCTTTCCAGCAGCCCTACCTGGGAAAGACGGGTATACACCATCTCTCTTTCGATTTCCCTGGCCAGGTTCTTGTAATGCATTTTGATAGGCAGGGCAATGTTTTCGTAGAGATTAAAGGAATTCAGCAGCGCACTGCTTTGATACAGCACGCCGATTTTCCGGTAAAGGTCATTCAACGATTTTTCCGAATAATAATCCACTTTGCCGCCGAAGAAGAACACGTCACCGGAAAGGGGTGGGATCAACCCAATCAGGGTTTTTAGTATGGTAGTTTTGCCGCACCCGCTTTTGCCCAGGATTACCGTGATTTCTTTTGCTTTAACGGTAAAGTTCAACCCGGCCAGGACAGCCTCGTCCTTGTATCCCACATCCAGTTGGCTTACTTCTATAATATCTTCCATTTTATTCAGCCGTCTATCAATAGAGTAGAAAGGCAAAAATACAGTCCACTACGATAATCAATGAAATCGAGAGCACCACGGATTCGGTAGTGGCAATGCCCACACCTTCGGCGCTGGGTTTCACAGAGAACCCTTTATATCCGCTGCTGATTACCACGAGCCAGCCAAAAACCAGGGTTTTGACCAGTCCGATGAGAAAATCCCCGACTCCCACCACCAGGAACATCTCATCCAAAAACATTTTAGCTGAAATACCGGAAAACACCCGGGCCACGATGATACCTGCGAATATGCCGACAAAATCAGCAATGGCCACCAGCAAGGGAATTGCCAGGGTGATGGCAATCAACCGGGGTACCATCAGGAATTTTTCCGGTACGATTCCCATGGTTTTCAGGGCATCGGTTTCTTCCATCACTTTCATGGAAGAGATTTCCGCGGTAATGGCAGCACCGATTTTACCGGCCAGGATAATGCCGGTCATCAAAGGTACTAATTCCCTGAGCATGCCGTACCCCACCAGGTCGGCCAGGTAGATATCCGCCCCGAAAAGACGCAGTTGTTGAAGCGAGGTAATGGAAACAGTGATGCCTACCAGGAACGAGAGGATGCTGACAATGGCAAAGGATTTATATCCCATAAAAAAGAGTTGATTTAAAATATCCCCGGGATAAACGCCTTGTCCTTTTAGTAAGTATTGAATGGTATAATGGATCTCGTCCGAAAGAAGCACCATGAAGTTTCTGAAGTGCTGCTTGAAAGCCAGGTATTTATCGGCAAGTAATTCTATTTTGCCGGCAATGGATTCGGCTGCGCGCTTTTTGGTTTTCCTTGGTATTGTTTCAGCCGGGGGAAACATGTCGAACAGGTGATTCAATTGAGGGGTGATGTTTTTAAAGGAAACGTCGATATGTTTTCGTTTTAAGTAATTAAACAAGGCAATGGCAGAGGAATCCATGTCACGAACATCTTTAAAATCGATCTCGATGGGGGGAACAGGGGGTTTTTTCTCCAATTTTTTTATTTCTGCAAAGAGATGAGAAACGTTTTCGATTGACAGACTTTCCGGCAGTACCAGGCAATGTTTATTTTCCTCCGCCATATTTGTTTTCCTGCATATGTAACGACTATATTTAACACAATCTTAACATAAAATCAATTGTTTTCTGTTTTTATTTTAGCCGGGAGGTTACGGGAGTTCCTGGTTGTTGACTTTTTTCTTCTAATTCATTAAAATAAGACCATGAGTACAATATTCTTATCTATAGGGCGAACAGGTGTAAATATTGAAGGAGAGTGAATATGGCGAAAAATCCCTATAAATTTACCGGACCATTAGACCTTGAAAAAGATAAAATTGTTTGTGCCGCAAGAATAGAAAAGATAACCGAAGTGATTAATGGAATTAATGACGGCGATTACTGGTCCATCCAGGGACCACTGCAGATCGGTAAAACCACCTTTTTTTATCAACTGATTAAAGAACTGTACGATTTTCCATGTATATACATTGATTTCGAAGTTGTCCCTCACAGCAAAGAGGCTCTTTACGAAATAATCATCGATCACATTATCAAAAAAGTACCTGTTGAAATTGATCCGGATTACAAGGAAAAATGGAAAAATCTTGGGCCGGAATTCGGTTTCTATAACTCTTTGAAATCATTGACATGCAAATACGAAAAAAGGATTGTTTTCCTTTTTGATGAGATAGGGACAAATAAATTACCTGGCACCATACCCTGGCACCATACCCTAATACCGAATAAGAGACTCGTAATGTTCCGGTATATGGAGACATATCCGATGAATAAATTCTATTGCATCCAGGGCCTCGAAATTTAATTCAATCAGCTTTCAAAGCTTCTTGATAGTTTTCAGGTAATACCATCGAAAATGTGGAATTGAATTGTTGAAAAAAATTAAACCGGAATGATGAGGGAACAAAAATCCGTATGCGCCTTAAAAGTGATACAGGTGGCGAGAGGAACTTGATAGTCACAATTGGACCCTTACACACAACCAGCAAAATATTTTCTCGGCTAACCAATAGAGAATAAGGCTTACTCGCAATAAAATTGTAAATCAACAAGATAACAACAGCACCCATTCCTCCAATGATTATTAATGGAATCATAAGGCCAAAGACTATATCCACTGCAATAATAACAAGAAAGGGAATCAAAAGGTTCGGTCCCAGNNGTTATCGTTAAACTTAATCCTCCCGACGCCTTTAAAGTATCTGAACATGGAAGTCTGTACAAGGAAAATGGAAGTCTCGTTTTGCTGTCTTTCCATCTTTTTTTCCAGCTTAGACAGACTCAGCCGACGATTAAAAAATTGAATAGCCTTTATAATGAGAAAGGTCACAAAAATGATTACTAGCCAAATGCCAAACATTCCTAATATATTCCATGTACTCAAATCCGCTTTAGACATTATTAAGAATGGTAATATTAGTATACACATAACACCCTCTAATGCGAGTATGAAAAGAACAATACAACTCAGGTTAGCGATAAACTTCTTGAAGCCCTTTAGAGGTTTGAAATCCCACGGTTGAGCCCCTTGCTTTCTATATAATGAAGCCTCAGCCATATTCTTGCCTCCTTTTAATTCATCATTTGTAGGAATTTGCTTTTCTGGTTTGTCACAATTTTCCTCTTTTTTCCTATAAATTTTATCATTTCATCTACTTTATACTATATCTCACAACAGAAAGTGATTGTCAAGCACAAAAAAAAATGTGCACGGTGCAAAAAAAAATGTGAAAAATAAAAAATTGGTGCCAGGTTTTCTATCCACTAACCGGGTGTTGTAAAAGGTGCCGATTGTTAAATAAAAAAGCTCTGACATAATATCAAAACGCTCTGAGGAAAGATAAAAACGTTGTAAATTAATATCAAAAAGCTCTTGAGCTAGATCAAAAAAGCTTTGACGTAAGATTAAAAA
>WVZO01000196.1 GCA_011772425.1 Candidatus Aminicenantota bacterium | reverse complement strand
TTTGACTGATACACAATTTTTGATCAGGATATAATCCTATTTCCAGTAGAAGCAGTTTGGTTATCGAGACGGAAATATTTTTCCTCTGTGTCCTCTGTACTCTCTGCGTGAAAGGGACCGGTGCCTTACTTTATTACTTTTTTCCGCTTGTAGGTGATTTCCATGGTCTTCCTCTCATTTCCATCGGAAGCGATTCGGTAATATTCGTAAACATAGTTATCCCGGTCGATTATCGTGGTGACCGCCTTTATTTTGTATTCCTCACCGGTATAAATATTCTTTCGATCACCCCTGTCAATCCTGACTTTACCGTCCTTATCCAGCTTACCGGAGGTTAGAAAATATTCGGTCCCTAAGTTGCCAAAGGTGATGGAAAAAAACTCTTCCTTATAATTATCATAACCGTTTATCACGATGCCTTCAGGTGCGATACCCATAATGTCCGCTTTAATCTTAATATGGGCTTTGGTGAAACGCCCTTGAAAAAGCGATACAACAGTAATTTCTTGTTTTCGAGTGACAGCTTCACCGGATTTCCGGAAAAGCTTCTGAACACTTTCCCACTCACCGACAAAATAGTCGAGGTGTTTGTGCTTTTCCCCGGGAAAAGTGTATTTTTTCCAGAGTTCCTCTATTTTCTGCTGTTCTTCCGACTTTTTTTGGTCCTGTTTCTCAGCCAATACCAATGCAGGCGCGGCTAATACCATGATAACAAAAAATAAAACAGCTAAACCGGCTGTTACATGTTTGTTGATCTTCATTGTTTTATCTCCTTTATTAGTAGTATTTTTTATATGCGGGAACTATTTGATTCGCCAGAGATAACTGGCTTTAAAAAATATTCCTTCCCTCATTTTCAAAAGGTCTCCCTGACCGGATACCCACATGTTACCCTGCCACTGGTTCTCCAGGTAAAGTGAACCATAACCCAGATGCACCACAGTGCCGGGTATCAGCGTAAAAGAGGCAAGAAAATCGGTTAATAACTTTTCCTGCAAACTGTCGTAGCGTACATAACCTCGCAGGAAAAAGTACTTATTGAATTGATAGGCGGTATAGAGATTATAAATGTTGACCGAATAAATCTTTTGGCCGCTTTGCTTTTCTTTAAGCTCTGAATAGGTATAATTTAAACTTATTTTCAGTTTCCGGTTGGGTTCCAGGAAAGCATAGAGGTCAATGGTTTTGCCATTACCGACAAACGCCTCGGTGGGGTGGTAATAAATTTGTTCACCGAGGGTGATATTTTCATAGAGGTATAACCATTTGAATAGCTGGATACTGCCGATGGAGTGGAAGTATTTTTTATTGAAAAGTGTTCCGGCCCAGCCTTCTTTTTCAGTCCAATATTCCAGGTTCATTTCGCCCCTGGGCGAAAACGCCAGGTTTACGGCAAATTCCCAGGTGGAGTCGGTCATGTTGGTATACAGGTCATGGAGATGATAAAAGTGGACAAAGGGTATAATTCGTTTCAGCCAGGGTAATTGTTTGGATTTTACACGAAGGATGGGGCCGATGCCGCAAGCGCCGCGGCTGATGCCTACCCGGTTGTGAAAGGAGGTGGCTATAAAAAAATCAGTGCTGTAGCGTTCATATATTCCCCAGGTAATGAGTTTTGGGGAATAAAATTCCAGCATGGCATTGATTCCGCTGCCGGTTTCCAGGGGTTCGCCCTCGGCCCAACGTGTGTTGGTGTGAAGATAAGATAAACCTCCCCTGAGGTACTTGGAGAACCGGTACTTGAGATCAGCTCCTAAGGTATCATTTTGTTGGTCCTGGAAATGACGGCCGCTGTAAAGCAATCCGATGAAGTTATCACTGCCGATGTTGTATTTGGCCCTGACGATGCCAAAGAGTGCGGATTTTCCTTCATAGGGATTGATGCCACTTTCCCAGGGGCGGCCGGCGGACCTGTCATTGGCAGCTAAGACCGCAAAGTTCAGCTTACCGGATGAGCCGCTGATTTTGGCTGCCCAACCCGGGTCCACGATGCGGCGCGTATGAACCGCCGAGTACATCATACTATCCTTGATTTTGGTAAACTCCAATACTTCTTTACTCTCCAAAAAAAACGGCCGCTTCTCACTGTAAAAAATAGGGTACCTGCGGTTGACTTCTACCTGGAAGGCGTCACTCTCCACCTGGCTGAAATCCGGGTTCACCGTGGCTTCTGCCGTAATAGAGGAGGTAATCCCATACTTCATACTCACTCCCACGTCGGTATCTGTGCGTTTATCCCAGTTATCGCCTGTTTCTCGTTCCGAGTCCCGGCTGTAAATAAAATTCGGGAGTATTTCCAATCTGAGGCCGCTTTTTTTGAGGCCCTGGTAAACCACCTCTGCCATAGCGTTAAATTCCGTATGTTCCCAGCGCTGCTTTTCAGGCCAGTATGCCCTGGCGCCTAAATGAGGAACCGACCGGGTAAACATAATCCCCATTTTCACTTCTTTACTTTTTCCCTTACTTTCCTGGTAACGGATACTCTTCAGGGGAATTCGTATTTCTACCTGGTAGCCGTGGTCAGTGATTTTTCCTGCACTCTGCCAGACAAAATCCGCTGTTAAGTCTCTCCCTTTCACAGAGGAACTAATCGCATCGGTCTGGATGCCATTGGGATTGATGTAAAACTCAAAGCTGGACTGCCTGTTGCCCATGGAGTCCAGCAAAACTCCTACATAATCGTCCCTCAGGATTCCGTCCCTCTGCGCAATCGTGCTTTTTATCTTGCCCGGCTCCGGGTCTAAACACTGGAAGGCAAAGTAAAGACTCGTTTTGTCATAGGCAGCCCAGATGCGTGTTTCTACCCCCAGGTCTCTGCCAAACGTGGGATGCACCGTTATGAATGACGGGGAAATCGGCGGAAGCTTCCAGACCGCTTCTTCCAATTCACCATCGATGGTTATTTTAACCTTACCAGTAACTCTATCCGGGATAATAACGCTGCCATCCTTTACTTCCAACAACTTCACCGGCCACAATAAATTGCCTGTTATCATGGCTGCTAAAAAAAGTAAAATTACCACTGACAATCTTTTAACCATAATATTATCCTCCTTTTTATTAATATCCTGTAAAACCGCGCAAAAAAAACAACGTTTTTCCGGCTGGTACCTTTCAAACATCATGAACGACTCCTATTGGGTGTGGACCCCTCCACCTCCTGTAATTCTTTGATTACCTTTGCCAGGTGGGCGACAGTGGGTGTTTCATAAAAACGGTTCATGGGGATTTCCACCGGGTACTCCTGTTTGATTCGCTCTATCAACTGGGTGGCAATCAGGGAGTTTCCATTCAAAAAGAAAAAATCGTCATGAATACCGACTCGTTCGATTCCCAGGAATTCCTGCCATAGTTGGACAATAAACTCTTCCAATTCATCCCGGGGAGCTTCATAATTTTCGTCCGCTGTTTCCAGATCTTCCGGGCCCGGGGACGGTGCTGCCCCGGGTTCTGCCCCTGACCCTGGCGAAAGCACCTCCAGGCCGGTTCCAATATTGAAAGCCGTGCTGTGGGTATTCATTTTTATATCGATCCAATATCGTTTACCTTCAAAGGGATACCCGGGGAGCGATACGCGATATCTCTTCTCGGCCCCATAATACCCCTTCCAATCAATGGGTTGGCCCCAGAGCCACAACTGTCCCAGTCTGGTTAACAGGTAATAATCGTCTGAGGCTTTTTCTTGCTGGTGTTTAACAATGTTCAGGATCATATGACCGGGTTTTTTACCCGGATGGGTTCGTACCATCATCGCTAAAATCCTGCCGGCTCCTATTTCTATAAAGACAGCATTCTCCTCTTTCAATAACGCTGCCAGGCCATCTGAAAACCGCACCGTGGAACACAGGTGGGTTCCCCAATACCCGGGATTTGTGGCTTCTTCGGCAGTAATCCAATCAGCAGTGACATTGGATATAAACGGAATCCGGGGCTTATGCAAAACAATATCCTTTATTTTGTTTTCGAATTCCTCTCTTATGGGATTCATCAAGCTGGAATGCGTGGCATGAGACATGTTGAGTCTCACACATAACACTCTTTTTCCCTGCATTTCTTTTTCAAAGGCATTGATGGCTTCCACCGAACCGGAAACAATGCAGGTGGGACCATTGACAATAGCTAACGATAAATCCTTATTTATAGTTGAAGTTAATAACGGCCGCAGTTCTTTTTCAGGTAGACACACACTGGTCATGGCACCGGGGGGTGTTTGCTGCATGAGCTGCCCCCGGAGCACGATCAATTTCAAAGCATCCTCCAGGGAAAGGACACCGGAGATGCAGGCAGCAATGTACTCGCCAAGGCTGTACCCGATCATCCCCCAGGGTTTAATGCCCCATTGTATTAATAATTTTGCCAGGGCATACTCAAAAGCAAATACCACCGGCTGGGTGATTTCGGTCTGGTCGATTGGGGGAATATAGGACTTATAGGACCTATAGGACCTATGGCCTCCGGCAGAGGGATAAAGAATTTCTTTGATATCATAACCTGTTAAGGATTTTAAAATTTTAAAGCAGCGGTCCATTTCTTCGTGAAAGACAGGTTCGCTGCGGTACAGGTCGATTCCCATATCGGTATATTGAGAACCCTGGCCGCAAAACATAAACACAACCGGCCGGTTTTCATGGCTTACCAGGGCAGTGGAACTTCGCTTGATCAAACGGGCCAACTTATCCATGTCTATGTCTATATCTCTATCTTTATCTCTATTTCCATTATTGGTCGAGCATACAACCATTCTCCTGTAAGGGAAGTGTTTCCTGCCCGCCTGCAGGGTATATGCCATGTCTAACAGGTCAATACCGGGATTTCGACCAGGATTTACAGGATTTCCAGGATTACCATGATTTTCATTCAAATATTTTGCCAGGTTTTCGCTTATCTTATCCAGCGCGGACGGGGTCCGGGCGGATAACAGGATTAATTGATATTCCCGTTCGTTCCCGGTTTCAGCGGTGACTGATGATAAATGAGCAATCACTGGTGCTTCCTCTAAAACCACATGGGCATTGGTGCCGCCAATGCCAAAGGAACTCACCCCGGCCCGGCGTGGATATGTATTACTTTCCCATTGCTTCAGTGTTGTATTGACATAAAAGGGGCTATTGTCAAAATCGATTTGAGGATTGGGTGTTTGGAAACAAAGGGTGGGGGGGATCAGGCGGTATTTTAAGGCCAATACGGTTTTTATAAAACCCGCGGCACCAGCCGCCGCATACAGGTGCCCTACATTGCTTTTTACCGTACCGATGCCACAGAATCCTTTCTTTGTTGTATTAAATGCCTGTTTCAGGGCTTCTATTTCTACAGTGTCTCCCAGGGGGGTGGCTGTACCGTGGGCTTCTATATAGGTAATACTCTCAGGTTCCACTTCTGCCATTAATTGGGCCGCCTTGATCACCTCGGCCTGTCCCTCCACACTGGGGGCAGTGAAACCCACTTTCCTTAAACCGTCATTATTGGCGGCTGAACCTTTGATAACCGCATATATATGATCTCTGTCCGCCAGGGCGTCATCCAGCTTTTTTAACACCACCACACCGGCCCCATCTCCAAATACAGACCCCACAGCTTCGGCATCAAAGGTTTTGTTATGACCATCAGAAGAATAGATCAGTCCCTGCTGATACATATACCCCCGCTTTGGCGGGTAGTTGATGGAAACTCCACCTGCCAGTGCCATTTCGCATTCACCGTGCAGCAGCCCCCGGACCGCCCAGTGAATCGCCACCAGAGAGGTGGAACAGGCGGTCTGGACAGCATAACTGGGACCTTTCAAATTTAATTTATAAGAAATATGAGTGCACATGAAATCTTTGTCTGTTAATTGGAGAGTCATGAAAGCGCTTAAGCCCTGGCTCACATTGGAAAGATTGGCTAATGCTTCCCATTGAAAATTGGGGGAGGCTCCAGCATAAAGTCCGATGCGCCGCTCATAAGAGAACGGATCATAACCTGCATCTTCCAGGGCATGCCAGATGCATTGGGCAAAAATACGAATCTGGGGGTCCATAATCCGGGCTTCCCGGGGAGTGTAGCCGAAAAAGGATGCATCAAAATACTCTGCTCCTTCTATAATTCCTCTTGCTTTGATGTAAGCGGGATTTTTAAGGGTTTCGGGGTTTATGCCTTCTGCCTGTAACTCTTCATCGGTGAAATGGCTAATGCCTTCGAGCCCGTTTTCCAGGTTTTGCCAGAACTCATCGATGCTGCGCGCACCCGGAAACATTCCGGCCATTCCGATAACCGCTATTTCCAGACCGGTTCTCCCCTCTTGCGCGGGCATCTCCTCTTCTTTATTTTTAATGATTTTTTTCATTACCTGTTTTCCCATATCCAGGGCAGCGGTAAGTTCCTTTTGTTTTTCTACAGGAATACCTTTTTGATTGTCTTCTTCTTCGAGAAAACGAACCAGGGAGCGGATAGTACTGTGTTGAAACATGGCAACAATAGGTATCTGTTTGCTAAAGGTTTCATTCATCCTGGTGTTTACGTTAAAGATGTCCAGGGAGGTTCCACCCAGGTCGAAGAAATTATCATCCAACCCCACGCGGTTTACTTCCAGCACCTCTTTCCAGATTTGGGCCACTGTTTTTTCTTTATGACTTCCAGGCGCTGCATAAGGTTGCTCGGTTCGGGCATCGGGACGGGGAAGCTTTTTTTGATCGACTTTACCCGAAGGTGTTAAGGGAATCGCTTCCACTTCCATGATATAAGGGGGTATCATATAATCGGGTAATTGCCGGGCCAGTTGGTTTTTTACTTCTGCTGCGTCCAGGGATGTGGAAACCGTACAAACCACATAGGCGGCCAGGTAGTTTTGGCCGGATTTTCGTTCTGCTTCTACCACCAGGGCTTCTTTTATATTGTTTATAACCATCAACCGGTTCTCGATCTCAGCCAATTCGATTCGATATCCCCTTATCTTCACCTGGCGATCAATACGGCCCAGGAATTCGATGTTACCATCCAGCAGCCAACGCGCTAAATCACCAGTTTTGTAGAGGTAGCTCATAGCTGATAGCTCATAGCTCATAGGGAGCTCTCCAGAACTGCTTGCTTTCTTCTCCCTCCTATCAGCTATGAGCCATGAGCTATGAGCTAAAACAAACTTTTCTGCGGTTAATTCCGGTTGGTTTAAGTATCCACGGGTGACACCAAAACCGCTGATACATAGTTCACCCGCAACGCCTACAGGTAAAAAATTATAATATTTATCTAAAATATAAACCTGGTAATTAGTAACGGGTTTGCCAATGGGAACATGGGAAGGAAGATCCGCCGATGGTAAACACCGGTAATAGGAAGCACAAACCGTGGCTTCGGTGGGACCGTACGTGTTATAAACCGCTCCTACCCCGGTAAGATTACTGATGTATTCGGCCTTTAATCGATCTCCACCGCTGATTAAAATCCGCAGGGATGACAACCGGTCAGGGAAGCGGTTCAATTCATTTAATAGCTGGGGTGAACAGGAGATCATGGTCACATGGTGCCTGGCGATAAAACCACATAAGGCATGGATGTCCCGGATTATCTCTTTGTCAGGTATAACCAATTTCCCACCTTTTAACAGGATGGGGTAGAGTTCTTCGACAAACGCATCGAAGGTATACGATGCCTGCTGAATGACCGTATCTTCGGGCTGGAGAGGGAATTCCTTATCAAAAGCATTGATATAAGCAGAAAGATTCCGGTGTTCCACCATCACGCCTTTGGGACGACCCGTAGTGCCGGAGGTGTAGATGATGTAAGATAAATTGGTCTCCTTCGGAGGAATATTAAGCCTCCGGCGGCCCGCTTTTTTGAAAAAAAGCGGGGCAAAAAACTTTTCCTCAACAACCAGCCTGGCATTGCTGTCCTTTAACATATAGTCAATCCTTTCCTGAGGATAATCCGAGTCAATGGGTAAATAGGCACCACCTGCTTTTAATATACCCAATATGCTGATGACCATTTCCAGGGAACGCTCGATCATAATTCCTACAATATCGTCCGCCAGGACGCCTTTTTCTTTCAATAAATATGCCAATCGATCGGCTCTCCGGTTTAACTCCCTGTATGTAATAGCTGCAATGTCTGTATCCATTTCATCTGTTTGGATAAGGGGTTTGTAATTTGGAATTTGTAATTTGGAATTTGCTTGTGATTTGTGATTTGTAATTTGTAATTTTTCCCTTTCGTGTAATTCGTGGGCTCCCTTCACAGCAATACGGTCCGGAGTTCGGGCCACTTGCTCTTCAAACCATTCGTGGACCATCTTTGTCCCGTCATATTCCTGCGCAGCAGTATTAAATTCTTCCAACAACTGGCTTTTTTCCTTTTGACTGATCATGCGGATGGCTGATAATTCAATTCCAGGGTCTTTTACTATTTCAACGATGATATTTATAAAATGCTGCGCCATTCGTTCCATGGTCTCCCGTTTATATAACCGGGTACAATACTCCAGTGTGAAATAAATCTCCTCTTCAGCTTCCGCGGCTTCCAGGGTAAAATCCACTTTGGACATATGCCGTACTTCTTCCTCGGACTGTTGATAAGGAGAAAATTTCAAACCTTCCAATTCAAAAATCGTTCTTTCGATATTTTGCACCATCAACATGGCATCAAATACCGGGTTGCGGCTGATTTCATTTTCCGCTCCAACCCGCCTGATCAACTCTTTAAAGGGATAATCCTGGTTGTCATAGGCACCCAGGGTCCTTTGTTTCACTTGCTTTAAAAATTCAACAAAGGTCTGTTCATGTTCTTCGGGGAGATAATTTCTTAACGCAAGCGTTTCCAGCAGCAGGCCGAAGATATTTTCCAGGTTCTGGTGAGACCTTCCGGCAATAGTGGTACCGATCACAATATCTGCCTGTCTTGTATACCTGCCCAACAGGATATTATATACCGCCAATAGTACCATAAACAGCGTGGTGCCTGTCTCTTTTATTAATTGATTGAGATTGCGGGTGAGGGATTTTTCCAGGGTAAAATAAAACCGGTCACCTTCAAAACTCTGTACCAGGGGCCTGGGGAAATCCGTAGGCATATTTAGAACCGGGAGCTCCCCGGGAAATTGTTCCAGCCAATATTCTTCTTGTTTCGTTAGTTCACCGGACTTCAGCCGGTCATACTGCCATTGGGCAAAATCTTTATATTGCAGCCGCAGCGGCTCCGGGTCATGGCCTTGATAGAGGGTCATAAATTCCCCTAAGAAAATCGTCCTAGAGGTGCCGTCCGAGATAATATGATGCATATCGAACAATAAAATATACCGGTTCTTTGCAATTTCCATCAGCCCCAAACGCAGCAGCGGTGCTTTCGATAGATCAAACGGCCTTATAAAATTTCTAACTATATCTTCGCGTTCCTTCGCGGCTAAATATTCAATCTCAAATTCCACTTCATCATGTATCCTTTGAACCGGTTTTCCTTCAACCATTTCAAAGGATGTTCTTAAACTTTCATGCCTCTTTATAAATTTTTTTAATGTATTTTCAAAAGTTTCTTTTTCCACGCGGCCTTCCAATTCATGGATGGCTGCCATGTTGTAAGCCGTACTCCCCGGTGTCACCCGCTGGAGGATATAAAACCTGCCCTGGGCCGAGGAGAGTGGGTAATATTCTTTCTTTTCAACCGCCTGAACAGGTGTGTACGCGTACCTCTCTTTTTTCGCTGCTTTTATATAAAGAGACATTCCCCGGATAGAGGGTGTTTTAAATACTTCCACCAGGGGTACTTTAATCCTAAGTTCCTTATGGATTCTGGCCGTTAACGTGGTGGCCTTTAATGAATGTCCACCCAGGTCGAAAAAATTATCATCAATGCCAACCACCGGAACATCCAGTACCTCGGACCAGATCCTTGCCAGTTTTTCTTCTATTTCATCCCGGGGTGCTGCATAATCATAATCCTCTCCGGCTTTAAACCCAGGAACTGGCAGTGCTTTCCTGTCAATTTTCCCATTGGGGGTCAAAGGCAGTACCTCCAGGAATACAAAATAGGCGGGTATCATGTAATCCGGCAGTGCCCCGGATAGATATTGCCGTAATTCTGCCCCGTTTGTACCTGATTTGAGTGGGACAATATAAGCGCACAGGTACTTATCCCCACCAGTATCCCCCCGGTCTAGCACCACGGCATCTTTTATCTCCTTATGGGTCAACAAGCGATTTTCGATCTCCCCCGGTTCGATTCGGAATCCCCTGATTTTTACCTGGAGATCGATTCGTCCTAAGAGTTCGATGTTCCCTTCAGGCAGCCATCGTGCCAGGTCTCCGGTTTTGTAGAAAATATAGGTTCTATAGGACCTATTTTCTATAAATTTTTCTGCGGTTAATTCGGGCCGGTTCAAATATCCCCTGGCTACCCCGGCACCGGAAATGCACAGTTCACCAGCCGCACCCATCGCTTGCAACCGGCTGCTGTGGTCCATGATATATATTTGCGTATTGGCAATGGGTTTTCCTATTACAATCCGGCGGCTTTTTTCCTGGTGCCTGAATATAGTACTCATGACCGCCGCTTCAGTCACCCCATACTCATGGACCAGTTCCAGGTTCTCATTCTTCTGTTTTGTGATTTCTACCAATTCCGGCAATAATGTATCGCCGGCAAGGGT
>WVZO01000185.1 GCA_011772425.1 Candidatus Aminicenantota bacterium | reverse complement strand
CAAGGACTCTCGACAACATCGGGTTAGTGTATTCAACCCTTGGTCAAAATCAAAAAGCCCTGGAGTTTTACCAGGAAGCATTGCCCATCGTTCATGCAGTGGGTTACCGCGCCGTGGAGGCAGTGACACTCAACAACATCGGGTTAGTGTATTCAGCCCTTGGCCAAAATCAAAAAGCCCTGGAGTATTATGAGAAAGCATTACCCATTTGGAAAGCAGTGGGTGACCGCGCCGGGGAGGCATTGACTATCAACAACATCGGGGGAGTGTATTCAGACCTTGGCCAAAAGCAAAAAGCCCTGGAGTTTTACCAGGAAGCATTGACCATCTGCAAAGAGGTGGGGGACCGCGCTGGCGAGGCAACGAATCTCCACAACATCGGGGGAGTGTATGATGCCCTTGGCCAAAATCAAAAAGCCCTGGAGTTTTACCAGGAAGCATTGCCCATCCGCAAAGAGGTGGGTGACCGCGCCGGGGAGGCAAAGACTCTCAACAACATCGGGTTAGTGTATTCAGCCCTTGGCCAAAATCAAAAAGCACTGGAGTTTTTCCAGAAAGCATTACCTATCCACCAAGAAGTGGGAGAACATGCCAGGGAAGCCTTGGCGCTTAATAATTTGATGTTTTGCTGGAAAAGCCTAAACAACACGCTATTTTCAATCTTTTATGGCAAACAATCGGTGAATGCCTATCAAAATTTACGGGCAAACATATCTGAGCTTGATAGAGAGAGCAAGAAAATTTACCTTGAAAAAGCAAAAAAGACCTACCGCTTTTTGACCGGTCTTTTGATCGCTGAAGGAGGATTATCCGACGCTCAACATGTTTTGGATATGCTGAAAGAGAAAGAGTATTTTGAATTTACCGGCAAAGATCAATCTAATACCCCCACCTACAGCCAATTGGATTTTACTGGATTTGAAAAACAATGGCTGGGAAAATATAAAAAAGTTACGAAAGACTATTCCACAATCTCAGGTGATTATTATCTCCTTAAAAAGAAAAAGGTAAAAAACGATGCGGAAAAGAAGCGAATGAAAGAGCTTGAAGTTTCACTTGAAAAATATCAAAAGGACTATGACCGATACCTGGCTGAATTGAAAAAGGCTTTTGATAAATACAATAAAACCGTCAAAAAAGAAACAATAAAAACTCCCAATTCTCAAAAACTACTCAGGGAACGACAGGCGACCCTCAGGAAATTGGATGAAATTGAAGGTGGAAAAAACGTCTTTCTAAATTTCCTGGTACAGGACGAAAGAATTGCGGTTATCTTTACCACTCCTGATTCTCAATTCGTATGGTTCAGCAATGTTAGTAAGAAAAAACTGAACCGGTTGATCCTGGAATACCGGGAGGCAATTAAGAGACGAAAAAGAGCACCGCAAAAAGGAATGAATATCGGTTCCTTAAATAAAACCATCTACGGGAAACTTTATGACCATATCTTTAAACCTGTAGATATCGAATTAAAGAAATACGGGGCCACCAACCTGATGATCTATTTAGATGGCCTGTTAAGGTATATCGCGTTACCTGTACTATGGGACGGTGAAACCTACCTCGTACAGCGTTATCGGATAGCATTGTTCACCAATGCCAGCTTCGCCCGAATCCAGCGTGAACCTGGAGAGAATAATAAAATCCTGGGCCTGGGAGCCAGCCGGGGCGGTGAGGATTTCGATCCCTTACCCAATGTCAAAGAGGAAATCAAGGGCATTGTAAATGATAAAGAAAAAGGTTTTAACGGCATTATCCCGGGAAAAGCCTTTTTAGACGACGATTTTACCAGGGAGACATTTGTCAACCAACTCAAAACAGCCGCTTACCCCCTGGTGCATATATCCAGCCATTTCGTTTTCAACACCGGCGTTGAAACTGGTGATGACGGCGGCGATGAGACAAAGAGCCATTTGTTGATGGGAGACGGCAGTCTAATGAACCTGAAAGAAATTCGTGAACAAAAAGGTCTCTTTAATCGTGTGGAATTACTTATGCTGTCCGCTTGCGAAACAGGCCGGGGCGATGCCGACGGCCGGGAAATCGATGGGTTTGGCGAAATGGCCCAGCAAAGCGGTGCCCAATGCGTGGTAGCTTCACTCTGGAAAGTCACGGACAAAAGCACTAAAGACTTAATGGTGAAATTTTACCGCATACTCAAACAAGGAAACGTCACCAGCAAAATCGAGGCCCTGCGGCAAGCACAACTGGAACTGGCAGGGCTTGACGACTTGCTGGGAAAAAACAACAGACAGGTGAAGAGGAAAAAATCAAAGTATTCCCATCCCTATTATTGGGGCCCCTTCATCATGATAGGAAATTGGAGATAAAGTGAAACCACAGATTACACAGATTACACAGACCCCTCGGCGAGGGGAGCCATAGAAGACCCATTCGGGCCATCTAAAGGTTTCCTCACCTGGACCAACCAGTCAGGAGAACTCTTTTGCAATTGATATTAATCGAAAAGAGAGTTGTTGCTTCAAACGTTTGGGGAAACCTTAAACTTATATTCTTTTCTTCTTCTTTGCCAACTGCCAACTGCCAATTGCCAACTGACTTCGTGCCATCGCGGCTAAAAAAAAAATCTGCGAAATCTGTGTAATCTGTGGTTAAAAAAAATGATAAAAGTCTTTTTATCTTTAATCTGTGTAATCTGTGTAATCTGTGGTTCCAAATAAGGAGAAAAACAATGACTCAATTAAAAAGCAAATGGAAAATATCGTTGATGGTTTTGATGTTCTTTATTACCGGTTTAATAACGGCTAAAACAGGATATAAAATCGTTTCATGCAAAGGAACGGTAAAGGTAAACAAAGGCAATGAAATCATAACGCTGCAAGAGAGGTTACCCATATACCTTAAAAATGACCATGCCCTGATGCTTTATAGGGGCGCTTCCGTTGAAATCGTCTTTCCCAACGGCAGCCGGGAAACCTTTGACGGGCCTTTTTATGCTGCTGTATCCACACTTCAAAAGCCTTTTACTAAAAAGCAACTCTCTCTTTTTGAAGAAAACCATTTATGGAAACCCATTCAGCGGATTTTTGATGAGGAAGAGGAGATACATGGACCTGGCCGAAGCGGACCGGCAGACCGGGGTGCGTTTAAGGATGAAATTAATAAGAGATTGGCTGATAAATCCCTGGATGACCCGGTACTTCCTGCCGACAAAATCAAAGAAATGAACGCGACTTTGGAAGCTGTTGACATGGTATTTAACGCTTTCCCGGAAGTGAGGCGAATCGT
>WVZO01000458.1 GCA_011772425.1 Candidatus Aminicenantota bacterium | reverse complement strand
AGACCACCTGGAACCACGTACTATTGTTGATCTACCCGATACAGCACCGCCTTCCGGGGAGCATCCTGCCATCTCCAGGCGTTTGGTTTCCATGTTGGATTTAGAAGGGGAGCAATTGGAACCGGGACCACCTGAGTATACCGGCGAGGAAACCCGGCCGGATGACCAGCCGGGGAAAGATATCGTGTTGGTGGTAGAAGACAGCGTTGATATGCGACAGTACATCAAGAATGCCCTGGAACCGCAGTACAACGTGGAAGAAGCAGTTGACGGCCGGGAAGGCATTCAAAAAGCGCAAGAAATCATCCCGGACCTCATCATCAGCGATATCATGATGCCCGAAATCGATGGGTATGAATTGTGCCGGGTATTAAAGACGGACAGGACCACCAGCCACGTCCCGATTATCCTATTAACCGCCAAAGCAGCAGAAGAAAATATTATCCAGGGCCTGGAAACCGGTGCCGATGATTATATTACCAAACCCTTCAATACCAGGATATTGTTAACCCGGATCAAGAATCTCATCGATCTTCGCCGTCATTTACAGCAGACTATTGACCGGGAGATGATGCTCCAGCCTACCAAAATAGCAGTATCACCGGTGGACAAAGAATTCATGGAAGAGTTGAAAACGGTCATTGAAACGAATATATCAGACCCTGACTTTAGCGTGGAAGAGTTGAGCAAGAAACTTTATATGAGCCATGCCACCCTTTACCGAAAAATCCAGGCTATCACCGGAGAGTCACCCCGGGACTTTATTCGTTCTTACCGTCTCAAGCGGGGGGCTGAGCTGTTGAAAAGCAGTTATGGCAATGTAGGGGATGTGGCGTTTGAAGTGGGATTTTCCAGTACTTCTTATTTTATCAAGTGCTTCAAGGAAAAGTTTCAACAACTGCCTTCCAGTTATATGGTCAGCCGATTAGGCGCTCATGAGGGAGCCCACGAATTCCACGAATTAACACGAATTTTTTCCTAGGATGAGGAAATCCACAAATAATAAAGGGAACTAAGACTTTTTTTTCTTCGTGCCCCTTCGTGTATCTTCGTGGCTAAATATTTGGTTGCGGCCGTAGGCAGCGATGGGTTCTCTGTGTCCTCTGTGGCTAAAATATCCGTTACAGCAAAATCGGTGCCATTCAGCCAATTTTTCCTTTTTTACCTCATTTTAAGCTGAAATTTCTATTCGTGACCTCTCTGTTCTATTTTTTTTGTCATTTTGATCTCTAATTTACATTATTTTGATCTCCCATTGTTACCACCCCGTTATTTTTTCAGGTTATCATAGCGCCAGATCGTTTGAAAAAATATCAAACGATCGGAAGTCTTAATCGATCATCGCTGATTAAGGCTGAGCGGTTTGGTTGTTGGAAACAGGAAAAAGCCACAGAGGTACAGAGGGATTTTATAAAAAATCCTTTGTGTTCCTTCGTGTTTTTTACCGCATTGTAAATGCCTTCGCGGCTAAAAAAAAATAAGGAGGTCAAAATGAGGTTTTATAAAGGCGTGCCGCCTTAGTGATAGACACAAGGCATACAAATTATATGCGGTGTGGTTTGCGTTAGGAGGAATCGATAAACCCGATATCGAAAAACAGAACAGTTCGGGAGTTTATCGAAAAAGGTTTTGAAAGTTTCCCTTAAAAACTTTTTACGATAAAAAAGGAGAAAAAAAATGAGTAATGCGTGTGTTTTAGTAATAGTCGATGTGGTTGGTGCACTTGCCGGTACATTGCAGAACAATGTGTACCTGGTTGACAATCATAAGTATATGGGCTCCTGGCAAGAAGGTCAATNNGATAATGACGTTGAGATAGTTAATTTCACCGGCCAGATTATAAACGATAAAATTTGTGTCCCCCAAAAGCAAGGCACGGGTGATGATGTGTTTTGGGAAGGAAAGGTTGAAACTCGAGGCAGTACTGGTGATTATCAGTATTCCATGACTCTTTCAATGGACGGAAAGCAGTTGAGCTTCGATCCATTCCTCAGAGTTCAATAAAGTTGACTGTAAGGTTTAGCAGATGACTTAATGGAAATTATAAGGGAGAGGTTAATTAATCTTTCGGTTAATTAACCTCCCTTATAAATTTAAATAAAGGATAAAGGGGT
>WVZO01000402.1 GCA_011772425.1 Candidatus Aminicenantota bacterium | reverse complement strand
GGACAAGCAGGTTTCTTTCTCCAGTGCACCCCAGGTCATATCAAACCGCGACACCCATTTCTCATATTCATACTCAGTAATGAATTGGTTCGTTTCCGCATCCTCAGCGGCTGTTTCAACCCGTTCTTCCAGGTTCTGGAGGGCAAACATGACATCAAACAATGGACTGCGGCTGGCATCTCTTCTCACCGCCACTTTTTCCACCAGGTCTTCAAACTGGTAATCCTGGTTTTCAAAGGCTTGCAGGGTTTTTGTTTTGACTTCAAATAGAAATTCCAGGAATGTTTTCCTGACTTTCGGGTAGTTTCGCAGCGGCAGGGTATTGACGAACATACCGAGGATATGCTCTAAATCGGCATGCACACGTCCGGCCGTGGGTGTCCCGATCACGATATCTTCCTGGCCGCTGAATTTAGACAACAATATATTAAACCCGGCAATCAATATCATGAACAGCGTAACTCCCCAGTCCTGTGCCAGACGGTTCAGCGCCGTGGTCTCTTCTTTCCCTACTTCAAAAACAAAACAGCTCCCCTCAAAACTCTGTATTGCCGGACGGGGACCATCATAGGCAAGATTCAATACGGGGATTTCTCCTGAAAACTCTCTTAGCCAGTATTCTTCCTGGGATTTTTTCTTCCTTCTCATGGTCTGGCTGTTCTGCCACCAGGCATAATCCTTATACTGGACCCGGAGTTCCTGGAGAGTTCCACCAAAGAAAAGCCTCATAAATTCGCGAACAAATTTTCTATTGGAAACGCCATCGCTGACGATATGGTGTATATCCACCATCACCAGGTATCCTTCTTCCTCCATTTTAGCCAGTCCCGCCCGCAGCAGCGGGGCTTTCGATAAATCAAACGGACGAATAAAGCTCTTGACAAAACCTGCATAGGACGTGGAGCTTAACTCTACGCTCTCTGCTCTCCGCTCCAAGCTGTAATACTCAATCTCAAAGTCCACATCATGGTGTATCCGCTGCACCGGCTCTTCATTCACCGTGATAAAAGATGTCCTGAAACTTTCATGTCGGTGGATCATTTGCCGGAAGACCTGCTCCAGCCGACCTTCATCGATGCCGCCTCTCAGTTTCAGCACCTCGGGCATATTGTAAACCGTGCTTTCCAGGTCCATTTGCTGCAAAATATACAACCGTTTCTGGGCGGATGACAATGGATAATATTCCCTCATTTCCATTCGTTCAATCGCCATATATCTATCTTCTTCCGCTCCTTTGATATAGTTGGCTAACTCTCTTATGGTGGGCTGCCTGAACATCTCACCCAACATAACTTCTACATGAAAGTGCTTATGTATTTTGCTGGTCAATATAGTAGCGTTTAAGGAATGCCCTCCCAATTGGAAAAAGTCCGAATCGATGCCGATCAACTCTTTTTCTATACCCAGTACCTCTGCCCACAATTCAGTTAATTTTATCTCCACCATATTTCTCGGAACCATCCGCTCTCCTGCTGCATCCAGGTCCGGTTCCGGAAGCGTTTTCCGGTTTACCTTGCCATTGGGTGTTAAAGGAATATCATCCATTGTTACAAAATAAGCAGGTATCATATAGTCAGGTAAGACCTTTGACAATTTACTTTTTATGACAGTCACATCCGCTTTAGTCTCATCTTGAACCACTCTGGGTACATCAGGTACGATATAGGCACACAAATATTTCTCTCCAGCGGTTTTGTCCCTGGCGATGACCACCGCTTCTTTGATCTCGTCCATATCCATCAGGAGACTTTCGATCTCTCCGGGTTCGATGCGAAATCCCCTGATCTTGACCTGGTGATCGAGACGTCCTAAAAATTCGATAATACCGCCTGACAACCAACGTGCCAAATCACCGGTTTTGTAAAGCCTTCGGCGACCAGGGGGCTCTTTTTGTAAAAACTGCCCCCTGGACCCCCGCAAAAACTTTTCATTTGTTAACTCCAGTCGGTTCAGGTAACCCCGTCCTGGCTGAACACCACCGATAATCAATTCCCCGGCAATTCCTGGGGGCTGCAAGTGCATCCCTTTGTCCACGATGTAAATGTTTGTATTCACCAGAGGTTTGCCAATGGACGGCAGTGCGGGGATCTCACTTCGAGGGTCTATGGTCAGGGCAGTTACCACATGGGCCTCGGTAGGGCCATAATGGTTGTGTAAGTAAATATTATTGGCTTTTAAATATTCCCTGAATCGATCGATCACAATCAATTGCTCACCGGCCGCAGCAATATGATCAACACAACCGGGGAAAAGGGAGGCATACTCCTGTTCATTAAAGATAAACTTCAAAAGCGATGCAGGTAAAAACAATGTCCTGATTTGATTTTTTTCAATCACCTCGAACAATTTGGGAATATTTTTTATTGTTTTTTCAGAAACCAAAACAAGCGTTCCCCCGGCAGAAAGCGTGGAAAAAATTTCCTGGAAGGAAACATCAAAGCTGATAGTGGCAAACTGTAAAACGCGACTGAAATCGATATTGGTATACCGGTATTGGTATAATATAAGATTAACCAGGTTTCGATGCTCCAGCAAACTCCCCTTGGGAATACCGGTGGAACCGGAAGTATAGATGACGTAGACCAGGTTTAAAGAGCTTAAATTCGAAGCACGAAATTCGAAATCCGAAACAAATTCAAAATTCAAATGTTCAAAATCCAAAACAATGCTTGTAGTTACCTCGTTTTGGTCATTTGAATTTTGGTCATTCGGATTTGTTTCGAATTTCGATATTCGAATTTCGGATTTTTTTAACAAAACCCTGGCTCCGCTGTCGGTCAACATATAATCAATTCGCTCCTGCGGATATTCGGGGTCAATGGGCAAATAGGCACCACCGGCTTTTAAAATACCCAATATGCCGATGATCATTTCAAAGGAACGCTCTACCATCACACCCACTACCACATCCGGGCCTACTCCTTTTAACCGAAGTAATTTTCCCAGTTGATGAGACTTTTTATTCAACTCTTTATACGTCAAATGTTTATCTTCAAACACCAGTGCGGCAGCGTCAGGCCTTTTTTCAACCTGTTCCTCGAAAAATCTATGAATTAACTTTTTCTCTCTAAAAACATCCGAGGTGTCCGCGCTGTTAAAATCATATAAAATTTGACTTCTTTCTTCCCCGGATATGATTTCGATTTCCGATAATTTAATATCCGCTGATGCCACTACAGTGGAAGCAATTTTTTTGAAATAACCGATAAACCTGTCGATGGTTTCCGGTTTAAACAGTTTGGTACAAAAATCAACGGTAAAGGACAAACCATAATACTCTTCTCCCCCTTGAAAAATCATATCAAATATGGACCTTCCTTTGTCGTGTTCGTAGAGCTTCAGGCTTAAACCGGAGGTTTTGATTTCCAGGTTGGCCTCATATTGGCTTTGAATATTCAGGAGGTTGAACATGGTATCGAAGACCGGGTTCCTGCTGACATCCCGGTTTACTTTTGCTTTCTCTGTAACCTGTTCCACCAGGTCTTCGAACAGGTAATCCTGGTTTTCGAAGCCGGCCAATGTGGTTTCCTTTACTTCTCTTAGAAACTGTCTGAAGGTTTTTTCTTCCGAGGGATAATTTCTAAATGCCAGGGTATTGACCAGCATACCGATGATAGGTTGTAAGTCAGCATGGGTCCTGGCTGCCAGGGGTGTACCCACCACGATATCTTCCTGGCCGCAGATTTTTTCCAGCATGATGTTGTAAATGGAGAGCAGTATCATAAATAGCGTGGCATCTTCGCATGATGCGACCTCTTTTAAGGCCTCGGTCTCTTCCCGGGAAATGATAAAACGTTTGGTACTTCCTTCAAAGCTCTGGATCGCCGGCCTCACATAATCGGTAGGAAGATTTAAAACCGGTATCTCATCTTCGAATACCTTCAGCCAGTAGGCCTCCTGTTTTTTCATGGCCTCTATTTGATTATCGCTGTTCTGCCATTGGGTGTAATCCTTATAATGAATAGGAAGGGGGGCCAGTGACCCATCGGTATAAAGCGTCATAAACTCTCGAACCAATATACCGATGGATGAGCCATCGGTGATAATATGATTCATATCGGTCATTAATATATGGTTTTCTTCATTTCTTCGAACCAGCCCCACCCGCAGCAGCGGCGCCTTCGATAAATCAAAGGGACGTACGAAATGATGAATTATGAGTGATGAATGATGACCCCCCCGGCGGGGGGAGCCCTCTGTGTCCTCTGTGGTTAAATCAAAATATTCGACTTCAAACTCTACCTCCTGATGTATCCTCTGTACCGTCTCTCCTTCTATCAATTCAAAAGAAGTCCTCAAGCTTTCATGTCTTGACACCAACGTGCTGAACGCATTTTCCAGGCGTTCCTTATCCAATTGTCCTTCCATTTCAAAGATCAATGGATTATTGTAACCGGTGCTGCCCGTCTCTATCTGCTGTAATATATATATCCGCTTCTGGACCGAAGATAATGGATAATATTCCTTTTGTTCCACCGGCTCGATGGCTGAATATTGATCTGTTTCCGCCCCTTTTATGTATTCTGCCAATTCTCTAATGGTGGGTGATTGAAATATCTCGGTTATGGGGATGCGGGTATCCATACGTTTGTGGATTTCCAAGACAACGGTTATGGCTTTTAATGAATCCCCACCCAATTCAAAGAAATCATCGTAAATTCCCACCTCTTGTATGCCGAAGAATTTTTGCCAGACCCCCACCAGGGCCTGCTCAACCTCATCGCCTGGGGCGGCATATTCCGTACTTAACGGCGGCCGTGGATATAAGCCTGCTAAGACTTTTTCTTCAACCGGAACAACTGCTTCCGGTTCCGTTTCCACCCGACTGTTGATCCGCTCTATTTGAGCTCCCGGATCAGGCGTGAAAAATTCCAGGGGAGTTACATCGATCCAGTAGCGCTGCCTTTCAAAGGGATACGTGGGCAGCGATATGCGGAACCGCTCCTGGTTGGAGTCTCTTAAATATCTTGCATAAAATTCTTGCCATCCGATTTTTGCCCCCTTTAGCCATGCCATACCGATTTCTTTTAACGTTTCTACTGCTTCCCCTGTCTGTGGACCCGGTTGAAAAGCGTTTAGCAGTTTATCCATTAAGCCCGGGACCTCACTACCGAACCTGCCTTTACCCTTTCCTTCCGATGTTTGAACATCTCTGTCACCTGGTGATGACAGGGCGGCAATGGCTTCCTCAACCGTGGAACAAACCACCATTCTCCGGCGGTTGAACCCCCTCCTGCCTACCTGTAACGTATAAGCCGCATCTGCCAGGTTAACACCGGGGTTCTTCTTTAAATACTCCACCATGTTCCCTGTCATCTTATCCAGGGCAGAATCAGTCCTGGCGGAGAGAAGAAGCAATTGATAAGAATTTTCCCCTGCGCCCTGCTCCCTGCACATTGCGCTGTGCGCTCTGCCCTGCGTCACCCCCTCTAATAACACAAACGCATTGGTACCACCTACTCCAAAGGAACATACCCCGGCTTTCAATGGGGAACTGTCGGTTTCGCCCTGGTTTTCGTCCTCCCATGGGGATAACATGTTATTCACATAAAACGGACTGTTGATAAAATCCATCTTCGGGTTAGGACTTTCAAAATGGAGCGTGGGAGGAATTAATCGGTGCATCAGGGTCAGTACTGTTTTAATAAAACTGGCGATCCCGGCGGCAACGTCAAGGTGTCCGATATTGGATTTAACCGAACCAATGCCGCAGTACCCTTTTTTTCCAGCAGCAAATGCCTCTTTTAACGCTTCAAGCTCGATGGCATCTCCCAGGGAGGTAGCCGTACCATGGGCTTCTATGTAACCGATATCTTCAGGGTCCACCCGCGATAGTTTCAGTACGGTGCGAATGACGTCTGCGATCCTCTTTTTACCAGGGGCAGTAAAACTGGCTTTACCTGTTCCATCGTTATTTACTGCCGAAGCTTTTATAATACATTTTATGGTATCTCCATCGGCCCTGGCATCTTTCAGCCGTTTCAGCAGCACCACACCGACACCTTCTCCATAAATCGTACCTTTTGCTTTTTCATC
>WVZO01000598.1:5405-5607 GCA_011772425.1 Candidatus Aminicenantota bacterium | reverse complement strand
AAAGCAGCCAGCCATCGAACCGTTTTCCATGCGCAAGGTTTGACAATAAATGGAATTACCCGCACACCCTCCTTCATGCGACGGTCCAGCATGCGGGGAACCTCCTCTTTTCGGATAAAATTCGATGTAAGGAAATGGGTACTGATCATCATGATAACAATCTGGGCCTCATTCAATGCCTTCTCTATTCCAGGAAACCATT
>WVZO01000598.1:0-5236 GCA_011772425.1 Candidatus Aminicenantota bacterium | reverse complement strand
TAAAAACCTTAGCCATTTTCTACTTCACCTCTCAGCGGTCCGATTTTGAAACACAATAGAATTATACACGAAAGAAGAAAGAAATATCAAGAGAAAAACCCAGAATCTCCATATAAAAAAGGTTTCATTCAAAAAGTCATTAAATTTTATTCTTCCGGATTGGCTATTGATAATTCATAAAGTTCATGTAACTTCTTTTGAAGAATCTTTTTATCAATCAGTTTGGTGTGATATTCGGCAATCAGGGCAGGTGACATATTCCTGGAGAGCGCATATTCAACAACTTCATCGTTTTTACTTTTGCATAGAATCACACCAACACTGGGATTTTCATGTTCTTTTTTTACATCTCTATCCAGTGCCTCAAGATAAAAATTGAGTTTGCCCAGATATTCCGGTTTGAAATCATCTATTTTAAGTTCAAAAGCCACAAGGCATCGCAAATCCCTATGAAAGAAAAGAAGATCAATAAAATAGTCATTGTTACCAACCTGGATTCTATAACTTTCGCCTGCAAAGATGAAATCGCTGCCCAGTTCCAATATAAACTTTTTCATATTCTTAACAATAGCTTTCTGTAAATCTTTTTCCATAAATGGTTCTGGTAGATTAAGAAATTCAAGAACATATGTATCTTTGAAAGTAGAAGAAGCATCCGGATGAATTTGTGTCACCACTGGTGACACTTTTGCATCAGAGAGTATATATCTTTCGTAGAGTCCACTGTCTATCTGACGTTCCAGATCTCTTTTAGGAATTAGGTGCCAGGTACTTTATTCTCCTTCCCTGCCGAAGAATTTCTCGCCGGTAGTTGGCAGTTTGGAAATAGAAATATGTTCCGGCGGCAAAGGAAGAAAATGTATTTCCGGTTCCTTTATTTCTTTTTGTTTTAGAAGAGATGCGATGCGCTCTGCAAAGTTTGCCAGGACTCTATCGATTTCCGCCTCTTGTCGTGTGGACAAAGGTTCCCCATCCTTCGGCGTCACCTGCAAAGCAGCCAGCCATCGAACCGTTTTCCATGCGCAAGGTTTGACAATAAATGGAATTACCCGTACACCCTCCTTCATGCGACGGTCCAGTATGCGGGGAACCTCCTCTTTTCGGATAAAATTCGATGTAAGGAAATGGGCACTGATCATCATGATAACAATCTGGGCCTCATTCAATGCCTTCTCTATTCCAGGAAACCATTCATCGCCTTCCTTTATTTTGCGATCATCCCACAAGGTACAATAACCTTCCATTTCCAATACTTTTAAATGGGCGGTTAGTTTGCCTTTCCATTCTTCATCCTTATGACTGTAACTGATAAAAACCTTAGCCATTTTCTACTTCACCTCTCAGCGGTCCGATTTTTAAACACAATAGAATTATACACGAAAGAAGAACGAAAGATCAAGACCATAGAGACAAAAATGGGAATTATAAAGTTGGAGTAATGGAGTAATGGAAGAAAGCTGAACGATCTTTTGGAATGATGGAATGTTGGAATAATGGAATGATGGGATGGCGCCCTTCGGGCAAATAAACGCCTGCGGCGGAGACGGTGGAGAAGGCTTTGAGGCCAGGCTAAAATTAATCAAGAAATTTACAAATTTACAAGCACCGAACATGTCTCTTATTCTCCAACAAGCATCGAGCGCGTCTTTCGTCTTTTAAATTTTAAATTGATAAAAGGCTTCTTTTTCAGTATAATATTACCGTGAAACGACTCAAATGGGATGAACTAAAAAATGTCTGGCTCCAGGAAATAAGGGGTATTTCATTCGAAGAAATTCTCGAAGACATAAAAAACGGTCAAGTGATTGAAAAGACAGAACACCCGAACCAATTAAAGTACCCCAACCAGAAAGTTTTTATTGTTAACCATAATGACTACTGTTATATGGTGCCTTTTGTTGAAGATGAGGATGAGTATTTTTTAAAGACCATTATACCCAGTCGGAAGGCGACTAAAAAATATCTGAAAAATGGAGGATAGTATGGTCAAATTGAGCGAGAAAAATAAACAAATAATGCAATTGGATGAAGAGGAGAAGGAAATATTGGAAGCCTTTGAAGAGGGGAAATTAAAAAAGATAGATATGAGTGAAGAAGAGATAGAAGCATTAAAGATAGCAGCAAGACAAACTCTTATTGAGAACAGCCGCATTAGTGTCCGGATACCGGAGCGCGATCTAAGGAAAATAAAAAAACGAGCTCAAAAGAGTGGTATTCCCTACCAAACACTTATTACAGCGGTACTCCACCAATACGCGGAAGGTAAAATCAGCGCCACTATATAAAGCTAATTTTTTATGCCCCCAAAGGTTTATTTGTAGGATTTTTTTGCCTGGCGACTTTTTTTATTTGTCAGAGTAGAAAATGGCGCCAAAACCAATGGTCCTTTAGGACTCCGCCGCAGGCGTTTATTTGTCCGAAGGACGCCTTCCCATTCCCGCATGATTCCAATACTCCATCACCCCCTGTCTGCGTGCGGACCCGCGACACGCACAGGCAGGCAATCAATTGTGAGCGAAGCGAACTAAGTTCTTAATTTTCATCGACAAAACATGGCCCAAAAGGAACAATTTTGGGTGGATCATCGACGATCCTTTGCCCATTTGGAACACTTCCAGGTGGATTATCGATGATCCTTCGCCCATTTGGAACACTTTCGGGTGAATTATCGACGATGTATGGCCCAAAAGGAACAATTTCAGTTGGATTATTGCCAAAGTTTAGCCCAAAAGGAACAATTTCTTACGGATTATTGTCAATCTTTCGCCCAAAAGGAACACTTTTCCCAGGATCATTGTCAAAGTTTGGGCCAAAAGGAACAATTTTTTGTGGATTATTGCCAATGTTTAGCCCAAAAGGAACAATTTTTGCGCGTTTAATCTCGAAATTTCGGTCGTATATAAAGTTGTCATGCGCCTCTTGGCTGATTGAAGTATGTTTAGACATAATGAGAAACAGGAAAAAAGAAACTTTTTTGGTGAATACCAGGTACTTTATCCTTGACTGGACCAGGAAAATTGGCTTGCNNGGCTTGCTCCATTTTATACATAATTGGCTGTTGCCAACCGCAGGATTATAGGATAATATCAAGTATAACGATAACAACGGAGGTTATTATGGAATCGTTTAATGCATATGAGGACACGACACGGGCAGCAGCCTATGCTAAACTGGAGTTTCCCGGCACCTATTATTTAGCATATAGGGATTTACCGGAAATCATATCTGAACATGTCAGGGGGAAAAAAGCCATAGATTTCGGGTGCGGCACAGGACGTTCGACACGATTCCTGCAAAAATATGCCTTTGATACCGTCGGGGTCGATATCTCAGGGGAAATGCTGGAGAAAGCAAGAGAAATAGATACACATGGAGATTATCGCCTGATTGAAGATGGCAACTTCGGCCAATTTGAAGATAATGCCTACGACCTTATATTGTCCGCATTTACGTTTGATAATATTCCTACAATGGAAAAGAAGTTTACTATATTAAGAGCAATGGGGAGACTACTAAAACGTGAAGGACGGATCGTTAACATGGTCTCTGCTCCTGAAATATATACAAATGAATGGGCATCATTTTCTACCAAGGATTTCCCTGAGAATAAATATGCAAAAAGCGGGGATATAGTAAAAATAATTCAAACAGACATAGAAGACAAACGGCCTGTAGAAGATATTATTTGCTCGGATGAGGATTATCAAGATGTGTTTAAGAGAGCCGGATTAGGATTAGTTAAGGTCTATAAACCACTGGCAAGAGAAACTGAGCCGCATCCATGGGTCAATGAAACCAGGATTCCACCCTGGGTTATCTATGTTTTAAAAAAAAGATGAAAAATTGTCAATTGAACCTCTCCAAAAAAGACTCTAAACAAAAGTTTTGTAGGGTCCAGGGGCGGTTTTTCAAAAGAGCCCCTGGCCGCCGGAGGCACTTTTGCAATTACCTCAATTGTTAATGAATATCTTCTGAATGTACCAAATATAGGACACTCATTGATTATCTTCGCTGGCAAAAAAAATGCTCTCATTTGTGGTTGTGATATTTTGATCAGGAGGTAAGAAAATGAAAGTAAAAAAAACAATAATTATTGCAGGTCTTTTGCTGGTGGGTTTAATGACCCAGTTCTGCGGGGCCAAACGATTCGTTACACCGGCTTTCTATGAAAAAACAGCGGGTCACCGGATCATAGCCATTGCACCTTATGAAATGATCTTTACCGGTAAAAAACCCAAAAAACTAACGGTCCAGGATATCCGGGAAATCGAGGAAATCGAGAGCCTTGCCTTCCAGGAATCTCTTTACCACTGCTTAATGCGGCAGGCTACCAGGAACCGACGGCCTATCCGCGTGGAAATCATGCCTATCAAGAAAACCAATCGAATACTGGAGAAACACGGCATCGATATCCGTGATTCATGGGATATGACCCCGGAAGAGTTGGCTCGTATCCTGCGGGTGGACGCTGTTGTAAAAACCCGGGTGGAAAAAAGACGATACATGTCCGGCCTGGCATCTTTCGGGGTCGAAGCCGGAAGCGTGATTCTCAGCCACATCCTGGACGATTCCCCCTTTGACCTATGGATAAACCTGCCTACCAGCGGGATAAGAGCGGAGTGTTTCCTCTACAACGGCAGAGACGGCTCAGTACTCTGGGGAATCGATATCAAGGATGAAACCGATTGGCGAATGTCTGCCAATGCCATTATCGATAGGATCAATTACTACTTCGCCAAAAAATTCCCCTATAGGTAAGTAATTTATGCCTCCGGCGGCCAGGGGCGCTTTTTGTAAAAACTGCCCCTGGACCCCGCAAAAACTTTTCATACATGGTCAGCCTGTGCTACGTGGCTTCTAACATCGTGCCCCATTAGTATCATTTCCACTTGCTTGCTTTATGTCTACCCTTATTGAGCCACTTTTTGTTTGTAATTTGGAATTTGTTTGTAATTTGGGATTTGTGATTTGTAATTTTCCTCTTTTGCCAACTGACTTCGTGTCCCTTCGCGTTCTTCGCGGCTCCCTCTTTAACTCTTTGTCCTACCTAAACCTTATGAGAAACAAAATTTCTATACTTTGCTGTTGAATTTTTGTCTTCTATAACCACATCAAAATAATATTTCCCTTTCTGGGATACCGGGTAGGGGATGCTAAATTCGATATTTTTCATTTTCAGAAGTTCGTCTTTATCCATCACCAGGGACTTTTGGGTTTCAACTACATCGACTTTTTT
>WVZO01000501.1:1176-1518 GCA_011772425.1 Candidatus Aminicenantota bacterium | reverse complement strand
GGTTGATCTTCCCCAGGTTTTCCTTTTGCCGGTTCACCTTCCGGGCCGGTTGCAGCTATTTTTTGCTGGGAAAACGCTTCAAGGGTTTCTACGATATCACCGGGAACTCCCAACCCGGAACCAAGTGCATATTTTGCCATTGCCACGGATTCTTCCATCAGTTGCTCCCGAACAGACAAACTTCCTTCGCGGTTAATCTCCATATTTTTCCTCCTTCTTTTTCATTTACTATTAAAAGTTAACAATTGACAATTGACAATTTCTTAAAATGCCAAAAAAGTTATATTATTAGGCACCGTCCCCGGTTTTGGAGACGCGACCCCGTGAATTTCCCTCAACCTC
>WVZO01000501.1:0-1160 GCA_011772425.1 Candidatus Aminicenantota bacterium | reverse complement strand
GCCTTGAATTTTGCCCATTTCCCCCAACTAATTCCGGTACTCAATTTTCCTGCCACTTCTACTACATCGATGCTCATTAGTATTCCCGCTGCAACTTTTGGCGTTAACTTTCTCCCAAATATTTTTCGAAAGGTCGTTATGGTAATATCCCTAACGTCTTTTCTTGATAAACCCTCATGTTTTTTTTTTATATTTGCGAGCCTAAAAACTTCTCCGATCCCTACTGCTAACGTTTTCATCCCATGTTCGTATGCTTCTGCCTTTTTTGCTGCTTGTTTTTGTACCTGTTCGAGTTTCTTTAGTGTTTCTTTATCGATCTTTTTTGATCCTTTCAGCAGACTTGCGGGCGTGGGCATGTCGTATCTAATCTCGGCTACATAGTATCGATTTTTCCACCCGGCCCCTTGCTTTTTTAATATGTGGCCCGGGGACCCCTCACTTGTTATATCTAGCCATGCTATCTCCTGGTTTTTCCAGCCTACTACTATATCCGGTCGTGTGTGTCCGTGACTCACCTGGAATAGGAGCTTGTACGGTTTGTAATCCTTTTTTTGTAGTAATTTACATGCCAGCGTTTCTACGGCGTAACCATATCTTGCGTAGAAAAAAGCCGGGATACTTTTTAGGTTCTTCAGGTATTGTTTGAAAGTTTCCACCCATGCGCCAAGATATCCTTTGTCAGACCCTGTTATTGTTGTCAATGCCGGGTCAGCGGCTATGTATTTTTGAACTAAGTCTACGGCTTTATTTACGTCACCAGCAATTATTTTCATTTCATTTTTATGGAGGCCAGTTTCTCTGTATGGGTATACGTCATATTGTATTGTGTTCCCCGGTGATGTGGCGTGGGTATCGGGCATCTTGATCCAATTAATTTTATATGTTTGGGGGAACGTCTCAACATTTGACATTGAGGGAAGCTCACAGCTCATAGCTGTTAGCTGATAGGGAAAATTAAATGTAGTCTTTGCTCCTCTTTGTTTTTCTATGTCGGGGTCTTTTTGCTGTGATGAAGGAATCAAAAGATTTTTTTCTACACGTTGTATCAGGCTGTCGATCTCCCGGGTGTAGACATCCCCTGGTTGTGGGCTGTTATCTTTTAATTGAAGTTGACCTGATTTTATCATCCTCTGCACCGCTTGGTTGCCGATGGTTTGCTG
>WVZO01000711.1:16970-17175 GCA_011772425.1 Candidatus Aminicenantota bacterium | reverse complement strand
AACCAACCGATTAAGCGTCCTTTTTTGACGTTGAAATCAATTAATACAAAAAGCTCCGTTTCTGACGGATGGGGAAGCCTTCAGCTTACTTAACTTCTTATCTTCTCAACTTCTTAACTTCTTCGTTTTTGCCCTGGACCCCGCAAAAACTTTTCATACACGGTCAAACATCGTACCATGCTTCATAAGGGTATTTCCCATTGGT
>WVZO01000711.1:335-16913 GCA_011772425.1 Candidatus Aminicenantota bacterium | reverse complement strand
TTTCGCCGGGCATAATCCTCGACCTGGTCTTTGGTCAGTTTGCCGATAAAAAAATAATGAGACCGGGGATGAGAAAAATAATAACCGCTGACCGATGCGGCAGGTATCATCATAAAGCTTTCACTGAGCTGGATGGAAGTTCGCTGCGCGGCTTCCAGGAGATTGAAAAGCGTTTGCTTTTCCGTATGGTCCGGGCAGGCCGGGTAACCGGGCGCCGGACGGATACCCTGGTAGTTTTCTTTCAAGAGTTGTTGAATAGTTAAATTCTCGTTTTGCACATACCCCCAGAACTCTTTCCTGACCCGTTCATGCAGTCGTTCGGCAAAGGCTTCGGCCAACCGGTCTGCCAATCCTTTAATCATAATGGCACTGTAATCNNTTCAAATTTTTTGACCGCTTCCTCAACCCCCAGCCCGGCAGTGACGGCGAATCCGCCAATGTAATCGACTTTTCCGGTTTCTTTGGGGGCAATAAAGTCCGCCAACGAACCATTGGGTTTGCCCGGTTTTTGAGCCTGCTGCCGCAGCATCCGGATCACCGCCATTACGTCTGACCGGGACTCATCCGCGTACACCTCGATATCATCATGATTCACCGTATTGGCCGGGAAAAGCCCGAAAACACCTTTCACTTGCAAGAGGTTTTCTTTTTCGATGCGTTCAAGCATGTCCTGCGCATCATTGAACAATTTGGCGGCCTCTTTCCCTACAGTCTTGTCCTCCAGGATGTCGGGGTAACGTCCCTTTAATTCCCATATTTTAAAGAAGAAATTCCAATCGATGTAAGGGTATAATTCCTTTACGGAATAGGATTCAAATGTTTTGAGGCCCAGGAAACGGGGTTTGGGCGGCGTGTAAGCAGCCCAGTCAATTTTGAATTTGTTGGACCGGGCCTGTTCCAGGGTGAGGAATTGGGTTTGGTCCATAATAGACCGGCGTTTGTGATGCAGTTCTTCATATTCTTTTTTTATATTTGCGAAATAATCATCCCTTGTTTTTTCATCCAGCAGACTGCCCACCACGCCCACAGCACGGGAAGCATCCAGCACATGAATGGCCGGGCCATTGTATTTGGGAGCAATTTTTATTGCTGTATGCATTTTGGAAGTGGTGGCGCCGCCAATCAACAGCGGGATCGTGAATCCTTGCCGCTCCATCTCCGCTGCATTATTTACCATTTCATCCAACGACGGCGTTATCAAACCACTGAGACCAATAATATCCACATTCTCTTCCCTGGCTTTTGCCAAAATCTTTTCGCCAGGCACCATGACCCCCATGTCGATTACATCGTAATTGTTGCAGCCCAGTACCACTGCCACGATGTTTTTGCCAATATCGTGAACATCGCCTTTTACTGTTGCCAGTAAGATTTTTCCTTTGGTTTGCACCTGATGAGCGGAAGATTGCTCAGCTTCAATAAAAGGCAGGAGATAGGCAACAGCTTTTTTCATCACCCGAGCACTCTTCACCACCTGGGGCAGGAACATTTTCCCTGCGCCAAATAGATCACCCACCCGGTTCATGCCGTCCATCAACGGCCCTTCGATTACTCTGATAGCTTCTTTTAATTCCTGTCGGGCGGTTTCGGTGTCCTCTTCGATAAACTCTGTGATGCCCTTAATCAACGCATGGGTCAGTCGTTCATTTAACGGTTTTTTTCGCCACTCCAGTATTTTTTCTTCGGATTTTGCCGAACGTTCAAAGGAGTGCACCGCCTCCAGCAGCCGCTCCAGGGCGTCTTCCCTGCGGTTCAAAACCACATCCTCCACCCGCTCCAGTAAATCCCTGGGGATTTCCTCATAGACCGTTAATTGTCCGGGATTCACAATACCCATATCCATGCCAGCTTTGATGGCGTAATAAAGAAACACACTGTGGATAACTTCCCGGATGGGATCATGACCCCGAAAAGCAAAGGAAATGTTGCTGACACCGCCGCTGACCAGGCAGTTGGGAAAATTTTCTTTGAGCTGACGGGTGGCTTCGAGAAAATCGATGGCATAGGTACGGTGTTCCTCCATACCGGTGGCAATGGCAAATATATTGGGATCAAATATTATATCTCGCTCCGGGAACCCCACTTTTTCCCTAAGAATTTTATACGAACGTGACAGTATTTGCACCCGCCGTTCCAGGGTATCGGCCTGGCCCTTTTCATCAAACGCCATTACAATAGCGGCGGCACCATATTTCAAAATTTCTTTTGCCTGCCGGATAAATACCTCTTCACCTTCTTTCAGGCTGATGGAATTGACCACACCTTTGCCCTGGAGGCATTTAAGTCCTGCTTCGATAACGCTCCATTTGGAAGAATCGATCATGATGGGAACGCGGCTGATATCCGGTTCCGATGCCACCAGGTTTAGAAAGGTAGTCATCTCTTCTTCGGAATTCAGCAGCGCCTCGTCCATATTCACATCGATGATTTGTGCGCCGTTTTCCACCTGCTGCCGGGCAATTTCCAGTGCTTTCTCGTATTTCTTGTTCTTGATCAACTTAGCAAAGCGGCGGGAGCCGGAAATATTGGTGCGTTCCCCAACGTTAACAAATAAACTGTCTTCTTTAATGATGAGCGGTTCCAACCCGCTTAAAAATGTATAGGATTTTGGATCGGGTTTTACCCGCGGCGGAATGGCTGCCGCGGCTTCGGCCATGGCCCGGATATGAGCCGGAGTTGTTCCACAGCATCCTCCGATGATATTGACAAATCCACTTTCTGCAAATTCTTTGATGACTGAGGCCATATATTCCGGTGTGTCGTTGTATTGGCCCATCTCGTCCGGCAGACCGGCATTGGGGTAAATACTGGTATAACAGTGGGTGACGGAAGATATGGATTGGATATGGGGCCGCATCTGTCCGACGCCCAATGCGCAATTAATGCCGACACACAGGGGGTTGGCATGGGCCACCGAATACCAGAAGGCTTCGGCTGTTTGACCGGACAATGTCCGGCCGCTGGCATCGGTGATGGTGCCGGAGATCATCAAAGGACGAGTGATATTATGCTCTTCAAAATAATTTTTTATGGCGTATATGACTGCTTTGGCATTTAGCGTATCGAATATGGTTTCGATTAGAAGAATATCCACCCCGCCGTCGATTAATCCTGCTGCTGCGTTGTAATAGGCGTTTGCCATTTCAGCAAACGTCATGCTGCGGAACCCGGGATTATTGACATCCGGTGATATGGATAATGTGACATTGGTGGGACCCAGTGAACCCGCCACAAAGCGTGGTTTAGCCGGTTCTTTTTTTGTTATTTCATCTGCTGTTTCCCGGGCGATGCGGGCACTGGTTTCGTTTATTTCATATACCAGGTTTTCCGTTTGATAATCTGCCTGGGATACGGCTGTGGCGGTGAAGGTGTTGGTTTCGATAATGTCTGCCCCGGCTTCGAGGAAGGCCAGGTGAATTTCTTTAATGATATGGGGCTGGGTTAATGATAGTAGATCATTATTGCCTTTCAGGTCACACGGGTGGTTTTTGAACCGGTCTCCCCGGAAGTCGGCTTCTGTTAATTTATAGGATTGGATCATGGTGCCCATGGCACCGTCCAGGACCAGGATTCGTTTTTCCAGGAGTTGTTCCAGTTGTTTTGTTTTATCTATACTGTTCACGCTGGCCTCCAAATTTGTTTTGGGGATTCTATTTTAACATATTTTAACCACGAAGGCACCAGGTCAGTTTTTAATTGACGGTGCCTTCGGCGACCAGGGGGCGGTTTTTTTAAAAAGAGCCCCTGGCCGCCGGAGGCAAAAAAAATAGTTTTTCTATCTGGTTTTTTTTTGAGCTTGAATTTTATACAGGTTTGTATTATACTAATGTGTATAAAACAGAATTGCACAATAGGTAACATGGAGATATGATATGAATCCATTTAAATACGGGCAGGTTGTTTTTGATGAGGACTTTTGTCCCAGGCCAAAATTGGAGAAAGCGTTGAAGAGCCATATCTCTTCGGCCCAGAATGTCTTGCTGGAAGGTGAAAGACGAATCGGTAAAACCTCATTGATTTACGAAATAATTCGTAAAATGAACAAACTCCGGCTTCTCTATATCGATATCCTGGAAGTTAAAACCGTGGATGATTTCTGCCGCCGCATCATAAAAGCCATCGTATCGATGGAACAAAAATCAGGATTGATTGAAAAGTTATTCAAATCGCTTGCTTATTTGAAACCGGTAATGGGCATTGATCCTCTAACCGGAACCCCTACCCTGTCTCTTGATGCTGCGGTCCGGTTAAAACCCGATTCTATCGAAGGTTTAATGGATTTAATTCATTCTGCCTATAAAAGGAAGAAATTGGTGGTGGTTTTCGATGAATTTCAAGATATTTTGAACGTGAAAGAAGCCCCGGCAGCACTGGCAATCCTGAGAAGTAAAATACAATTCCATACCGACATACCTTATATTTTCGCCGAGAGCGTCCGCAACCGGATAGATGATATCTTCAATAATCCTGGCAGCCCCTTTTTTAAATCGGCGATTACCATAGATGTCGGCTCCCTGGACAGGGAAATATTCGGCGATTTCCTGCAAAAAAAATTTCTTATAGGGAAGCGGAGGGTTCCACAATCCTTGCTTGACAGGATATTTGAAATAGCACAGGACAACCCGGGGGATATCCAACAGTTATGCGGCGCTGTTTGGGAAGTCACCTCCTACGGCAACGACATAAAAGACGACATTATTCCCTCTGCCCTGGAACTGGTTTACAGCCGGGAGTACAAAGGATACGAGGCTGCGTTGAGCCAGCTTACCGGGCAGCAGCTGCGCTGCCTGATAGGACTTGCTAATTTGGGCGGCAAATCTCCCCTTTCATCCGGGTTCATCAAGGTTACCGGCATAAACCAACCAGCCTCTATCAAAAGAGCACTAAACCGTTTAGTACAATTAAAAATCATTTATAAATATCAAAAAGAATACAAGTTCATAAACCCATTCTTCAGATCATGGCTGATTTATAAGGATTTTTAAGCTTGACAGGGTATAAAATATCTATTTCTAACGATTTCCACTTGACTTTATATGAATATTTTTATATCCTTTAAAGGACTGCAGCGGTAGTTGAGTTGTATTTTAACGATTTTGTCCCTAACTATAAAAAGCGAAACCAGGAGATTTCAGAACAAACCGAATTACATGAACGAACAAATGTGAATAATGATTAACCAAACATTAAAACCAGTAATCCCCAGGCTGGTTATCCTGTTTTTATTGCTGGTTCCCACGGTTGTCTATTCGCAGAGCTACCTGACCAAAACCTATTCCATTTCCGACGGCCTGGCCAGCCCCGTGATTAACGGCATTACCCAGGACAAAAAAGGAATCATGTGGTTTGCCACTCTTAAAGGGGTAACCAGCTATGATGGGATGACCTGGAAAAATTATTCAAAAGCAGATGGCCTGGAAGACACGGAGTATTACTATATCCATGCAGATACAAACGGCAATACCTGGGTGTTTACCAGGAATTTTAACGACGGGATATTTTGCTTTAATGGCAGCCAATGGATACACATTAAAAGCCCCCGGAATGATAACCAAACCCCAATCGATATAACAGCGGTGGCAATGATGGATGGAGAGGTTGATGAGGATGTCCAATTTGGAATCGGCACTGCCGAGAAGGGATTTTATATCTATAAACACAAACAAAGCAATTGGATTCATACTATGGGTTCCGCCGATTCACGGTTACGTTTAGGTTCACCTGCCATTTTTTCAGCTGCGTGTTATGATCGCTTGTTTTACCTGGGCACAGATCACGGCCTGTTCATGGTAGACCCGGCGCAGCCGCAGGACTGGATACGGAAATACATTAACGTTCCTTCACTTCCTATTTATTCCCTTACAATTGAAAGAGATCATTATCTTTACATTCAAAATGAATCATTGGCGACATTTGATTCCATATCTAGTTCTGCACCCTCACCCACAGCTGAACCTCTTATATGGCTGACAGGGGAAAAATGGGTGGGGTATTGCTCTCAGAGCAAAAACAAATTCTATCTTGTTTACAAGGGTCAATTGCCTGGTTTTAGAAAGGATTACCATTATAAACAACTGGTTACTCTCCCGGATCGCTTCGGCGGACTCTGGTTGGGCAACCGCGTTGTTTTTCTAAACATTGACAAAAACGGACGCCTCGAGAACATTGGCAAACAAAACAACCTCAAGGGTAATGGCGGCTATGCGATTTTTTATGACCGGGAAGCCAATTTGTGGGTGGGGACCTTTCGGGGACTGGCAAAGATCATCAGTTTTCGCTTTGAAAATTACAGTAAGCTCAACGGTCTTTACGACGATGAAGTGACTGCCATTAGTGAACTGGGTCAGGGGGATATGGTATTCGGCCATAATGGTGGTTTTACTTTTTTAATCGATAATAAAATCACTACTCATGAAATTCCTGGGAAAGATGAAGATGTTTTAGTGGATTCTCGGGTCCTGGATATGTGCAGGGACCAACGGGGAAATGTCTGGGCCGCTGTCAGCAGGATGGGTATCGTACGCATCACCCTATCGCGGCAGATGAAATGGTTTAAAGACCTGAATCCGGACCCCAAGAAGAGTTATAATTACTACTCGTCGATTATGGTTGACAGTACCGGGAATATCTGGGCCAGTGTCGATAACCGGGTGTTCAAATGGAACACCCGGGAAAATCGGTTTATTCTCATAAAAGCCAAAATAAATATCCAGGACAATATTCGCCGGCTATTCCGGGGCAGCGGAATAATATACATTGCCACAAACAAATCAGGCATATTTCGATTAAAGGGCAATCATATAGAGCCCATTTTTGTTCCTAATAAAAGGGAAGTCGAATCGGTTTTTGCGGTTTACCCGGATAAAGAAGGGAATCTCTTTCTGGGTACAAATTCCGGTCTTTTTGTACTGGAAGATGGCAAGTTGATTAAATACCAGCGCCAGTGGTTCCAGGTGGATAATCCTGTCTATTTCATAACCAGGGATCATAATGGTTACCTCTGGTTTGGTTTGAATAATGGTGTAATTAAGTGGAGTGGTGGTCAACAGGTACGGCATTATTCCATGCAAGATGGCCTGGCAGGAAACGAAACCAACCGGGCAGCTGGAGTTGTAGACAGTAAAGGGAGGGTCTGGATTGGAACAGACCAGGGAGTTTCCTGCTACAACCGGGAACGGGATAAGATAAAACGTGCCCCGCCTGTACTTGAGCTGCTTCACGTGGAAGCAGCCGGTATCCGGTATTCACTTAACCGGGACAATGTCCTGGAGTACAACCATGATGATCTAACGTTTCACTTCAGGGGAATTTCTTTTGTGGATGAAAAATCCCTCAAATATAACCTTAAATTGGAGGGTTTTGATGATCATTGGACCAATGAATTCCAATCCCCCAACAATCAAATTCGATATACCAACATCCCTCCCGGGAATTACCGGTTTCATATTCAGGCAGTGAACAGCCTTGGCATCCGGAGTGATATATTGGTTTCCGGGATCATTACCATAAAAAAACCTGCTTTCCAGGCCGGCTGGTTTTATTTCATGCTTATTGTGGTACTGGTCTTTTTGATTATTCTCATTACCAACTTTGTCTCTAAAAAACGTTACGCATTCCAATTGGAAGAGCAAGTGAGGCAGCGTACCCAACAGTTGGAAGTGTCGGAAAAAGAATTAAGAGATATTTTTAATACGGCCCATGACGCCATTATTGTGTTTGATCCCAATCATGAAATCGTTTATAATGTAAATAAGCGAGCATGTGATATGTATGGATTTACTCGACCGGAATTTATTGGCATGTCCATGGAAACCATCAGCAAAGATGTGCGCACTGGCAAATCAAAGATAAAAGAAGTGATGCAGCGGGGAAGCTTTCTCAATTTTGAGACAATACAATACCGAAAAGACGGCACGGAAATGATCCTGGAAGTGAATGCCTCTGTAATCAATTACAGGGGAAAACCCGCTATCCTCAGCATCAGCCGGGACATTACCGAGCGAAAGCATGCGGAACAACAGATCAAGCGATCCTTGAAAGAAAAAGAAATCCTGTTGAAAGAGATTCATCATCGAGTTAAAAACAATATGCAGATCATCTCAAGCCTGTTGGATTTACAGTCAGATGCCCTGGGAAATCCAACGGTTCTCCAGGCGTTCCAGGACAGCAAAAACCGCATTCGTTCAATGGCTCTGGTGCACGAAAATCTCTATCAATCCGGGGACCTGGCTCGAATCAGTACAGAAGAATACATTCTCAGTGTAGTGGATTACTTTTTGTCCACTTACGGGAATTTTGAGGACCGTATCGTCCCCAATATCCAGGTAGAAAATATCTCACTGGATATGGATACGGCTGTACCAATCGGATTGATACTGACGGAACTGCTGTCCAATGCATTGAAACATGCATTCCTTCCCAGGCGAAAAGGCAAACTTACAATTCGCTTTCGTTCCCAGGGCAAAAAAGCGTTAACCCTTATCGTGCAAGATAACGGTGTGGGCCTTCCCGAAGACATAGATATCAATGGGCCAGGATCACTGGGGCTGCAGCTGGTTTCCTTGTTAACACGACAATTGCAGGGAACCATTGAAGTGGAGAGACGCAGCGGTACCTCTTTTAAGGTAACATTTCCTTACCCCGTTGGTGGTAAGACCAGTGAAATACAAAATACCACTGCAGCCGACACGATGTCTACATCTACACCTATATATACCAATACACAATCACCTTCATCAAAAACAATTAGAGGAGTAAACCAATGATGAACAACAATGGAGAGGAAAATACCCATAGGCATAAAAAAACCAGGACAAAATTTAGAATTATGATTGTAGAAGATGAGCTGATTGTGGCTCAAAACCTGGAGAATCAATTACAAAAACTTGGCTATGAGGTTCCTGCTGTGGTTAATTCCGGTAAGGAAGCAATTTTAAAGGCAGCAAAAATCAAGCCCCACCTGGTGTTGATGGACATTAAGTTATCCGGTTCGATAGACGGCATTGATGCCGCAGACCAGATTCATACGCGATTCCACATTCCCGTGGTTTATCTTACTGCTTATGCGGATGAAGAAACGTTACAGCGGGCCAAAGCCACTGATCCCTTTGGCTACATACTAAAACCCTTTGAGCTGAAGAAATTGCACAGCACCATTGAGATTGCACTTTACAAGCACCAAATGGAAATGAAGCTGAAGGAGAGTGAGCTGCGGTTCCGAACCTTAGCGGACTCCTCCCCGGTGGGAATATTTCAAACAGACGCAAAAGGTGACTGTATATACGTGAACAGGCGCTGGTGCGAAATCGCCGGTCTTTCACCAAAACAAGCCATGGGCAGTGCCTGGACAAAGGCAATTCACCCGGAGGACCGTGATACCATCTCCAGGGCCTGGTATACCATGACGCAGTCAGGGGGGGAATTGGAATTCGAACAGGAATTCCGCTTGCAAACGCCTGCCGGGAAAACCACCTGGGTCTTTGGCCACGCCGCTGCCTTGAAAAGTAAATCCAGGGAAAGAATCGGCTATATTGGCACAATTACTGATATTTCGGTGCGAAAAAAACTGGAAGATGAATTACTAACCAGCAAAAAATTAGAAGCCATTGGTATACTGGCCGGGGGGATTGCCCATGATTTCAATAACCTGTTGTCTGTGATTATGGGCACAATCTCTATAGTGAAAGAAGATGCCAATATTACCGAAGGCCAGTATGAATTGCTGGAAAGTGTGGAAAGAGCATCCGCACAGGCTTCGGAATTGGCTCAAAAACTCATTACTTTTTCTAAAGGCGGGTGGTTAAACCGAAAAAAAATCAATGCCCAGCAAATCCTGGAGGAGGTGATCCAGGATCGCTTTGCCAACAGTGAAGCGGCTGAAAAAATAAAAGTGAATATCCCCCATAATCTGCTGCCAGTGGATGGCGACGAAAATAAATTGAAACAAGTATTTGTTAACCTGTTACTCAATGCTGTGGAGGCCGGGGGGGTTGAAAAAGGAATTACCATTACGGCCAAGAATATTGAGATACTGGAAGAAAATGCCCAGTCCCCATTGAAAAAAGGACAATATGCAAAAATTACCATTGAAGATAAAGGTTCTGGCATACCTGAAGAGTTCCTGGGTAATATATTCGATCCTTATTTTACCACCAAAGAAAAGAGTTCAAAAAAAGGACTGGGACTGGGAATGACCATTTGTTATTCCATCATCCGCAAACATGGCGGTCATATTGCCGCGAAATCCGAAGAAGGCAAGGGAACGGCAGTGAATGTCTATCTTCCTGCTTTCTCTACCCCCAAGGATGCACCCGTCACCGATGAAACGGATGGCTCCCCTAAAACCGAAACCACAACACCTCGCGTGCTGCTGATGGATGATGATCCCGTTGTCCAGGATGTTACCGGTCAAATGCTGAAACGCCTGGGATATGAAGTGGAAATCTTCAACGAAGGACTGCAAGCCATAAAAGCCTATAAAAAAGCCATGGAATCCAATAACCCCTTTGATGTAGCACTACTGGATTTAATTAATAAGCAAGGCATGGGAGGCAGGGAAACGCTGGGAGAATTGCTTAAACTGGACCCCCAGGTTAAAGCCGTTGCCATCAGCGGGTTTTCTAATGATACCGAGATAAATATGTTGAAAAGAGAAGGTTTCACCGCTGTTCTTTTCAAACCCTATAAAATGGCAGATATAGAACAAGTCCTTCGTACTTAATTTTTCATCGTTGCCTCCGGCGGCCAGGGGCTCTTTTGTAAAACCGCCCCTGGACCCCGCAAAACTTTTCATACACGGTCAACCATTGTACCACGCTCCATATCGGTATTTCCCATTATCGTCATTTTACTTCTTTCTCTTCTCACCTTTTAATTTTCATGCGCAAAATATCTGTAAACAGCAGAACAGACGTAATAAACGGGAACAAAGCAACCAGGATGCACACTTTTTGTAAACCAATAACAGGAAGAAATAACATCCCGATAAAAAAGGCACCCATGGCTGCTCCAAGATGATCAAAGGCATCAACGGTTCCGGCAGTCTTTCCTGTTTTTTGATGCGTCTTGCCCATGTAAACATGGATGGAAAGCGGAAAAATTAAACCAATGGCAAAGCCGATTATCATGGTTTCTATAAAAATAATGAGTTGATTGAGAAACGCCGCGTTGAGAAACAATTTTGTCAGACGGGGAAGCAATAAGGAAATACCAGCAACCAGGAGTTGAATGCAAATAATCCATTTGATGATGCGGGTATCGTGATTCAATTTTTTCCTGGTGATCAACCGGTTGGAAGCCGCTGCTCCCAGGGGTAACCCGAACATGAAAACCGCGATAATAAACCCGACGATATGGTAGATATTGCCAAAGTTATTTTGAAAGGTGTACAAAATCACCAGTTCCAGGGATAAACCTGCCATGCCGCCGGAAAACACAGCCAGGAGAGTGTGGAACCGCAAAAACCGGTCCGCAGCCCCGGGGTTCTTTGGCTTCGCCGTGGATAGGTAAAACATGCGGAATAAGAAAAGCACCAGGATGATAAACATAACATCTCTTAATTTCACTTTTTCAAAAAAACCCAGGATATTGGAAATATTGCTTTTACCGTACCAGCCGATGATTTTATTGAAATAGAGGTTGGCGATAGGGGTTTCATCGGTATTGATGTTGGATTTCCCCCTGGTTTCCAGGGCGTTTTTAATAAACCGGGTTTTTTCTTCAGGATAAAGTGATTGGAATATCATTCCCAGTTTTTGGGGTTTCATGCCGGTGGCCGTATAGCGCCGGGCCAGGACCCCCGGGTTGTCTGAGACGCTGGCTGGGTTTCTCGAAGCAAAAATAAAATTCTCCATGCCTGGTGCGACTACCACCTCCGGGAATACAGACTTTACCGTACTGTAAACCGAAGCGGTATAGTCGGTGATAATTCCTTGTTCATAATTTTCCGATGATGTGATTTTTAATGCCATCACACCCCCGGGGGTTAATACCCGCGATAAATCCACAAAGAATTCCCGGGTGTAAAAGCGATTGAGCAGCAAAGTAGAAGGTTCCGGTACATTCACGTAAACCATATTAAAGAACGGCACCAGTGCATCCGTACCGGGACTGTTCGCCGCAGAGAGAATCAGGTCTTTTACATACTTCCTGCCGTCGCGGATAATAATTTTAAACCGTTTATCTGACAGGATTTGTTTATCCTCTTCTGGAAGGTATTTTAAAATGGAGTCGATGGTTTTGGGGTCGATTTCTACTGAAACCAGTTCTGTCACGTCATACCGCAGTAAAAATTTAGCCAGGCCGCTGACCGCATCTCCGATAACCAGGATTCGTTTGGGGTTCGGGTGTTGGCATATCAGGTGGGCTGCCAGCACCATGTTGTCGTTTTCATTAGGAAAAACCGATGCAAACATGTTATTTAAGTATAGATTGTGCTGGTGGAACAACTCTGCCACCGCGATGTTCTGGTACCTGGAATCCGTGGAATACGTTAAAGGCAGTGTAGAAACGCTTTGCCAGCGTTTCTCTACAGTAAAGGTTTCAAAACGGCCGTTTATCCATGGCAGCAGGGAAATAAGGGTAAGCAAAAGTAATACACCGGCAGCAGGCAAGGTTTTATAATGGTTGGATTTCCAGAGGATAATACAAGAAGCTGTCAGCAGGGGCAGAATAAAAAGAGCTGCGATCAGGTAGGCATTGAAATGTCCCACCAGCAAGAAGGTATAAACAATACCGCTGAAAAGGGAACCCAGGGCCTCAAAAATATAGATATGTGAAATTCCTTTTACGTTTTTTAATTTTGAGTCTCTTTCTTCCCGGTTTGTTTCGTTGATGTGAAGGGAATGGACTTTGGCAGCAATAGGAAAGGAAAAGCCGATAAAGAAGCTAATAGGAATAATAAAAAATGCCGAATACAGGAAGACGTTAAAAAAACTGATATAGGTACCGGCTGGTGTGCTGCTGATGCTGTAGAGTAAGCGGGTGGCGGTGATGGCAATGGGCAGCAGGATACACATTATCATGATAGAGACCACAAAAATCATCAGGATGTTTTTGCTTCGTTCTGCTGCTGCGCCGCCAGTCAATGCGCCGGTAAAAATACCCACCAGCCAGTTGGTCAGCAGAACCGCGAAGATGAATTCATTACCGTAAACCACCACGAAAAACTCTCGCAGCATCGTGGTTTGGGATATCAAGGCAAAAGCTCCCAGGGAAAAATAAGTAAACAGGACCAGGATGTTCCAATTCTGCCTGTTTTTGTATTCGTTTTCAGTCCGTATCATTTATTTTCTCTAAGCAGTGCTAAAATGGAATTCTATTCTATATTCGATGATTAGTCAAGAAAAAAAGGTGCCCCAGATTTACCGCCAATATATGCCTCCGGCGGCCAGGGGCGCTTTTTAAAAAAACTGCCCCTGGACCCCGCAAAAATTTTTGATACACGGTCAATCGCCGTACTATGCTTCTCTACATATTACCCCATTGATTTCGTCTTACTGCTTGACTTCTTCTCTTCGTGTCCCTTCGTGTATCTTCGTGGCTAAAATCAGGCGGTGGATTTTATTATCTCTTGACAATTAAAGGCAAGAAAACTATAATAATAAACCCAATCATGCCAAAAAATTAAATCCAAAAGGAGGGCCCCATGAAAAAGAGTGTCAAATTTGAACGACTCGATGATTCCCTTTTTAAAGGGTTATCAAAAAAACAGTGCGCCAGTGTATACGGCGGTATCAAAAAAACCTACATGGACATTGCAACTTTTGATCCCGCATCAGGTACCACAATCTTCGATCAAATCGTAGTGGATGATTCACCGCACTAAGTACGTGTTCTGGCGTATTCGCTTAAAATGACAAAATGACGGGCAAACGGGCCGATGCCTGTTGGCTCATTTTCCCGGGTCAAGGGGCGTCTGGCCCGTTACCCATCAAACATTAATTTCCAGACCATTAGTTAAGTTATATGATTTTAATTCTGAGCCAGGATTCGTGGGAAACAACCACCGAAGAGGTGATGGATTGGATCGTCCACCTGANNGAGACCCAATTCTACCTCTGCCTGGAGGGACGGGAAATTAACCTGGAACAGATCAATGTGGTATGGTTTAGACGATGGTATAATTATAACAACTTAAATTTCTTGGATTCCATAAACAACCCCGATCTTAAGCACGACATATCCAAACACATGACCTATGAAATAAACAGTTTAAGTCGGTTCTTGTTTTGGTTGTTAAAAGACAGGTATTGGTTAAGCGATGAAAGCTGCGTCAATGTAAACAAATTGCACGTATTGCAATCAGCAAAAGCGGTGGGCCTGGATATCCCGGCCAGCATGGTCACCAATAACAAAAGCCAGCTCAGCGAATTTAAAAACCGCCATGGACGTATTATAACAAAGTGTATCGGCGAACCCACCTTCTTCAATTACAAGAAAGTGAATTACGGCCTGTACACGGAAATAATCCATGACACAGCCCTGGCGTCATTTCCCCATGTATTTTTTCCCTGTTTGGTCCAGGAAATGCTCTCCAAAGAATACGAAATCCGGGTATTTTACCTGGATGGTGATTTTTACAGCATGGCCATATTCTCCCAGGAAGATAAACAGACCGGCGTGGATTTCAGGAAATATAATTATGAGCGGCCCAATCGTATGGTTCCTTATAACCTGCCCGTTCCCCTGCAAGAAAAAATTACCCGGTTAATGAAACGCCTGGGCTTTGAAACCGGGTCCGTCGATATCGTGAGGACCCGGGACGGCAGGGATGTCTTCCTGGAGATCAATCCCATCGGACAGTTCGGCATGGTTTCTTATCCGTGCAATTATTACCTGGAAAAAAAAGTGGCGGAATTTTTAATTAAAAAGGACAACCATGAAAAAGAAAAAAGAAAAACCGAAACCCGGACTCACGGACATATTACCCCAACAAATTGAAAACCGCTTGCCCCTGAACTTCCGGTTCTCCCGGGGAAAAGCAAGAAGTGGTATTGTGGCTTCTACTGCCAAAAGCCGGTTTCATCGCACCCGGCATTTCAGGTGTGCGGAGTATTATAAACCCATCTCGAAAATTTTAAGCAAATTGCCCTGACAGACCCATGGCCGGTAAAAATTATTTTATGCTCTATTCGTCATGTATACCGGTGCAAGGTGCCAGGAGAAGTATCATTTGCGATCTTCAGCGAAGCCGGTTTTATTTTATTCCCAATGCGTTATGGGAAATATTAACACAAACCGGGAATCAAACCGTGAGCGAGATTAAATCGGCATATGATAACCGGTATGACGACATTATCGATGAATATTTTGCTTTTCTTATCGACAATGAGTTGGGGTTTTGGTGTGATGAGCCGGCCTTATTTCCGGGCATTGATTTAACCTGGGAATATTCCGGTGAAATTGCCAATGCCCTGGTGGACATCGGTCATTCCAGTAACCACGATTTTTCCAGGGTATTCGGCCAGTTGGCAAAGCTGGGCTGTAAAGCGCTNNCAGTCCGTTAAGGTCTGTGGAGCTCCTGTTAACCTATTCGCCCCAATGGAAAAAAGATGAGTTGAACCGGTTACTGTTGTATTACCAGAGGATTTCGCGGGTTTACCTTCATTCTTCGCCCGTTACGCGGAAGTACCTGTCCAAAAAATTTAAAAAGGTTATTTATTACACTGAAGAGAGGCTGGAATCCGCGGCCCGATGCGGTCAAATTGTTCCCGGTTATTTTACCGTAACCATTGAAGGCTTTACAGAAGCACAAAAATATAACACCTGTTTAAATAAAAAAATTGCCATCGATGTTGAGGGGAATATCAAAAATTGTCCTTCAATGCAAACGTCTTTCGGGAATATAAACGATACCTCATTGGAGGAAGCAGCGGCGGACCCTGGGTTCAGGAGTTTGTGGACAGTGAACAAAGATATGATAGAGGTTTGCCGGGACTGTGAGTTTCGTTATATTTGTACTGATTGTCGTGCGTTTCTTTGCGATGATAGGAACCGGTATTCCAAACCGTTAACGTGCCGTTACAATCCTTATAAAGCAGAATGGGAAAAGTAATAGAAAGAAAAAGGTGCCAGACGAAAAAATCATTCGCGGCTAAAATAAAAAACTTGCATTCGTGCCAGGCAGAAAATTACCGTACCATGACACCGTACCTCGAATCTTGGCCGAGGACATCACGTGGGGGGACATAGGCTATCCAGTATGCATTACAGAAAAATGAGGCTGATCAGGAAACTATTGACGAAGTGGAGAGTGAGGTTTAGGTTATCTCTAAAAATCCCTTTTTAAAATCAATTACAGTTCGAAAATTTTTAATAAAACTTAAACCCAAGTGGTATCCCTGTTGAACTACGCATCGATCATTTAATTAAAAGCATGCTGTATACCCTTCAGGAATCGCTGGCCCTGCAAAGGTTATATACACATCCTTTATTCCTTTTTGGAGAATTTTTTTACCTAATTCCCGGTGGTTTGTATTGTGAAGTAATACATCTCCCTCCGGGTTTTGTGATTCTTTTGTTATCCGAAATGCAATCCACTCCCCATGGAACATTTTTTTTGCTTCATCAAGTTTCATG